>JAKJFA010000030.1:0-21273 GCA_022705135.1 Pseudomonadota bacterium
CTCGACGATGGCCAGCGCCAGGCTGTCGAAGCCGCTATTGCCAACCGCGAGAATCTTATTCAGGCCGTCGAAAACAACGCAAAGCCTGAAGGTCATCAACGCACCCGCCGTGAGCGTGGCAGTTCGGCGATTGAGTAACGACTATGGGGGAAAGCTGCCCGGAGGAAGCCGAAAGGTATCAGGGCAGGCGAAAGCCGACGAGGTTCCGTCACTTCTGAAAATCAAGCCGAATGGCTCGAAGTCCCGAGAAGCGGGAAGTGATTAAGGCGGCGAGTACCCCACCAAACACACTAATTTATGTGAAAAGGACATAAAACCATGAACACACCCGAATCCATCAAAGAAATTGAAGCCGCAAGCCAAGAACTCGCCCGCGAATTCGTGCTCGGCAATCTCATCAAAGCCGCCAGCAAGCGCTTCAAGAGCCTTGCTGTTCCGTACATGGAACTCAAGCAGCACGAGCAAACAAAGTTGCTTGAAGACCTCGAAAAAGACTGCCGCGATGCCGTCAATGACGCCATTGACCTGATCGCCAGCAATCAGCGCCTGACGTTCCGGGCGGCAGTGGATCAAGTTGTTTTCAAGGATGGCGTGAAGGCCGTCCTGACAATGGGCAAGACTGAGGAAGCACACTCATTGGCGGATGCGGAAGGCTCCTATGTGACGGTCGTAATCGAAGATCGCAGCACTCTTCTTCAAGTTGGCGATGCCACACAGGGCGATCCCGATCAAAAGCCGCTTTTTGGTGATCGGTGATCAGCATGAAACTGATCGCCATCCAGACCGGCAACTTCCTCGGCGCCCGCGCTGTCGATGTAACGCTGACCAAGCCAATCACTCTATTTGCCGGCAAGAATTACTCTGGCAAAAGCAGTCTTCAAGAAGCCGTCCGTATGGCGCTGACAGGCGAAAGCGTCCGCGTCGGCCTCAAAAAAGACTACGGCGCCCTGGTCACAGAAGGCCAGGAATCGGGCTTCGTCGAAGTAAGCACGACGGACGGCGCCTATTCTGTCGTTTTGCCGTCAGGGAAAGGGGTTCATTGTGACAAAGCCGCCCTGCCCTACGTCCTCGACGCCCAGCGCTTCGCCCGCATGTCTGCCGATGAGCGCCGCGCCTTCCTGTTCGGCCTTATGGGATTGCGAACGGATGGCGAAGCTGTCAAGGATCGCTTGACAACTCGCGGCTGCGACGCCCAAAAGATCGAGCGCATTGTGCCCTTCCTGCGCGCCGGATTCGATGCGGGCCAAAAGGAAGCCGCCGGCAAGGCCAGAGAAGCAAAAGGGGCCTGGAAGAGCACGACCGGCGGCGAGACCTACGGCAGCAATAAGGCTGCCTCCTGGAAGGCGGAGAAACCCTTTGCCGAGTTCATTGACGCCGGCAAACTGATACAGGCCAAAGCTGACCTGTTGCGCATTGAAGAAGAAATCGAGGCCGAAACCGGGCGCCTGGGCGCCTTGACTGCCTCGGCGCAGCGCTACCGCGACCAAGCGGGCCGGCTCGCTGAATTGCGCGAGAAGGCCGCAAAATATGCACGCCTCGCCGAGAAACTTGCGGTTGACGAGAGAGAACGCGACGAGTGGACCACTAAAGTGGCAGACACCAGAGCTAAAGCCGGACGTGATCCACATCCACTCAAGGCTTTCACGGAATGCCCAGTTTGCCATGCTTCTCTTTTGGTTGTTCCCGGCAATCGCCTGGTGAAACACGAGCCGATTGAAGACGATCAGACCGCAGACCCGGAAGCCGTCGCCAATCTGCCGAAATATGAGCAGGCTCTGGCTCTCTTGGAGAAGTCCGTTGCCAACGACAAGCGCGACCTGGAAGCAGCCAACAGCGCAGCGATGGCGCTCAAGGAAATGGAATCTGCCGGCTCCATCGAACTTCCAAAGGACGAAGAAATCACGGCGCTGAAAGCGCGTGTCGATGCGCTCAAGTCGAGCCGAACCAGTCAGCAGGCCAATGTCAGGACGTTTGAAGAAGCTGTCCAAAAGGCCAACGAAGCCGACGAAAAAACACGCCGCGCCGCCGAACTGCACCAGGAAGTACAGGCATGGGAAACCATCGCTGACGCTCTGGCGCCGGACGGCATCCCCGGTGAAATGCTGGCCGAAGCGCTGGGGCCGATCAATAAACGCCTTGGTGGCAGTGCGGTGACAGCGGGTTGGTCAATGGCGCAGATCGGCGCCGACATGGCCATCACGGCAGACGGTCGGGCCTATGCGCTCCTGTCAGAGTCTGAGAAGTGGCGTGCTGACGCAATGATTGCCGAGGCCGTTGCGCATATTTCCAAGATCAGGCTTCTAGTTTTAGATCGCCTAGACGTACTTGATCTGCAGGGCCGCGATGACTTGCTGTATTGGCTCGATGTCATCGCCCAGGACGGCGAGATTGAAACGGCGCTGATCTTCGGAACGCTCAAGGCGCTGCCAGCGCAGTTGCCGGAAACCATTGAGGCTTTCTGGATTGAAAACGGCGTGGTCGGACATATTAAGGCGGCAGCATGAGCGACACCATTGACGGGTTCAAAGCGATGAAAGACCACAAAAAGGCGTTGCGCGACAAATATGGCGTGGAATGTCCGGAGTGCAAGCTGAATCGACCTAAAGCGTGCGCGACAATCCTTCTTCCGCAGCAGCGTTGCCGCGTCGATGGCTACCGGGATCCTCGTCCCGAACTTACCGACGAACAATGGAGCGCAGCATGAAAACCATCAGCATCGGCTCGATGATCCGACAAATCAGCGGCCTCTCCGGCACAAAAGATGTGACCGAATGGGAGTCTGGATTCATCGCCAACATTGTCGACAAAACGTTCGACGGCAGGGACACCACAATGCTCACCGGCAAACAGGTCGAGACCGTCGAGCGCATCTACTCAAAGCATTTCGCGTAAAGGAACATCATGAGTGAAAACAAGGTAATTCATTACGACTCTTCGGAGGCAGCGAGCATCAAGACCGTTACAGGATGGGTATCGAGTTGCGGGCGCTTCTGGGGCGATGACGAACACATGGCACGTTACGACGGATGTACGCATGTCTCGTGCAAAAAATGTGGCACCTCCATACCTGTGCGCGGAGTCGCTATCTGCGACGCATGCCGCGCTGTTATTGACGCCGAGAAATGGGCGGCAATGCCGCTGGCCGAGTGGAACGGCACCGATCCGTTGTACTCGGAGGTGATTGATCAATACACCAGCGATGTTGGGCAAATTAATGACTACTGCGCCGAGAATGGCATTTCGATCGAAGACCTGCGCCTCGTCATTTGCACACCAAATTTCGCCAACGAAATCGACGCAAACGAGCATTTCTGTGACGACTTGCCGGAAGATAGCGAGGTTCCTGCTGACCTCGAAGCTGCTGTCAATGCCTTGAATGCAGTCATTCGCTCAATGCGCGAGAGTGCCGTTGCTCTTTCGTGGTCGCCTGGGAAGTTCCGCCCAACAGTCGAATCGCTTGGGCTTGGAGGTACGACGTAATGGCCAGCGTCAATAAGGTGATCCTGGTCGGCAATCTCGGCGCCGACCCCGAGACCCGGTTCATGCCGAGCGGCGATCCGATATGCAACCTGCGGCTGGCCACCACCGACAGCTACAAGGACAAGAGTTCGGGCGAGCGCAAGGAAACAACGGAATGGCACCGCATCGTGATGTTCGGTCGGCTGGCCGAAATTGCTGGGCAGTATCTCAAGAAAGGTTCGCAGGTCTATATCGAAGGCCGCATCCAGACCCGCAAATGGATGGACAAGGAAGGCCAGGAGCGCTACTCGACCGAGATCATTGCCAATGAAATGAAGATGCTCGGCAAAAAGGAAGGCAGCAGCGAGGATTCGCAGCACAACGATTACGGTGGATATGCGCCAGCACCACGAAACGAGCAACATCCCGGCAACCCTGCAAAGCCCAAGCCCGCATTCGATGACCTGGGCGATGACATTCCGTTTTGAGCGGGAAAATCAAGATGACCTGGAAAGCAACCACAGCAATCCTTCTGAACTACGGCCGGCCGCGACTGACCATGCGCGAGCTGTCTGAAGTGCTGGGCATCAGCCTGACCTACATCAACAACGTCGCCGCTTCCGGCGGGCTGCCGGTCAGAACCTATCTGGAAGGCGGCAAGCGCTGGGCCGACGTGCGCGACGTGGGAGAGTATCTCGACCGCATGCGCGATGAGGCGGCTTGATGTGCCAAGCGCCGTTTGCGGCAGTTCCGGTTGTACTCAGGATTTGGCGTCTCAGCCACCTGAGAAGAAGCCGAACTTGTCGGGCTGTGAGGATGCGCCCCTTGCGAGAAATTATGTCAATGGCGCGGCTACCTGAAACGCCGACAATTGACGAGAGCGTGCTAACGAACTGGGGCGCGAGGGCCTGAATCTCCTTCGATGTAAGCATGCGCGAGGCTGTTTCATCTCCGACAGCATAATGATTCTTGATCTTGTCGAACTTGTACAAATGCTTATCATAATCAAGTTTGTTGTACCCGCCCGTTGAGTCGACGATGATGTTGCCGTTTGGCACCTTGTCCCCCATACGCTTTAACAGAAGAGACGGACGTGCAAATGCTTCAACGTGAGTGATCTTTTCTGCGATCCTTAGGTAGGCGAAGATCATTTGCGGATGGCGCCCGTGGCGGGGCAATACGAAGAAGACAAAATCTCCAACATTCGCTCCGGCGCGGAGGTCATTTCTACAAATGCCCCACGTTGGCGGAGAAGTCCAAAAGTGCGGATCGTTATCAATCGACGAGCCAGCCTGGCCGCAAGGCGAGCGGTTAACAGTGCCGAAGGCGCTTGCAATGTAGATGTACCCCTTCACAGCTCTACCCCATGTGGAACGATGCCATGGATGACGAGACCATCCTATCGCTTCTTCTCATGCAATGAAACTGGATCAATCTGCACATAGCGCCGCAAGTGCTTCCAGTCCTTGTGCCCGGTCACTGCAGCAATTTCCGGGATCGTCCAACCGGCCTCAGCCAACTGGCTCGCGGCTTCATGGCGACAATCATGGAAATGCAAGTCCGGAATCGACAGCGCGCGACAGCACGTGGTGAACGTCTTTGACACACTATCACGGGTGTAGGGAAATATCCTTTCATCCTTTCGCGGCTGGCGCTGAATAATCTCCCAGGCTTCCCCGAGTACCGGAATTTCCTGGTCGTTTCCTTCCTTCTGTCGTGGGTCTTTCCGGTTTCGGACAAGCACAGTCCTTCTGGATTCGTTCAAGTCCGCCCAGCGTATGTCCAGCACTTCGCTCCGGCGGAAAGCGCACAGGATGCAGACCTTGATAATGTCCTCCATCGGCGTCTTGTATCCAGGGTGCGTCCGGAACCATTGGAACATTGCCTCAAGCTCGTCCTCGCTCGGTCGGCGTTCGCGCTTGCCGCCACCCCCAATAAGTTTGTAGTGATGCAGTGCCGGCCTGGCATCGCCCACCGGGTCGCCCACCGTGAGATTGAACAGCGACTTGGTGTGCCGGATGACGGTACCAAGTTTGCTGATGTCCATATTGACGGTATAGGGGCTTGCTCCCTCAGCCCTGCGCTCCTGCGCGAACTCGACCAATGTCATCGTATCCAGCTTGTCTGCAGGGATTAGGCCGAAGGCTTCAGCCAACCGCTTCAGGGTGTAGTGCTCGTTGGAGGTATCGAGGATTTCCCGGCCTGAGTCGAGCCGCATCTTGCGGTAGAGCTCGATCATCTTGCCGACGGTGATCGCCTGGGGCTTTTCTTGATCCTTCAGCCAGCGCTCTGCTGCTGCTTTGCTGCGGAACGTCTTGCTGGTAGACTTGCCCGCCTGTCTGATCTGCACGCGCCAGACATCGCGCTCTTTGAAAATCGTCGCCATCGGTTCCACCCATTGAGTGCACGCAGCGTGCACTATAGTGCACGCAATACCTTTTTGGATAGTGGAAACAGGTGGAAGAAAGTGCAGTACAACAGACCGAAGAACCGCGTAAAAACTCACAGAAGGCAGTATTTATGCGGCACTCGGAAAACATCAGCTCCTCGTAGTTCAATGGATAGAACGGGCGCCTCCTAAGCGCCAAATACAGGTTCGATTCCTGTCGAGGGGACCAGCCGAAGGCGCGTCATGCCAAATCCACCCCCACCTGACCACGGAATCGATATCCGTGAAGAGGCCGGAGTGCGTTATTTGCACTTTGGCTCCAGCTGGGTTCAGGGCGCCATGCGCATCGCCCGCCCCTGGGCACTGGAACTCGCCTACACCCGGGAAATGATGGCCTGCCTGCTCTTCCATTCTTCTCAGGATTGGCCGCGAAACGCCTTGTTGATCGGCCTCGGCGCCGCTTCTCTGGTACGCTTCCTCTACCGACACTTGCCGCAATGTCGGATGACCGTGGTGGAAATCCATCCCGGCGTTGTGGCGGTGGCGCGCCAGTTTTTCAAGCTGCCGGAAGACCCCGAGCGCCTGCGGACCATCATCGGAGATGGCGCCGACATCGTTGGCGACCGCCACGATCACTATGATCTCATCCTCATCGACGGCTTCGACGCGCAAGCACGCAGCGGGCGCCTGAACAGCCACCGCTTTTACGCTGATTGCCGCCAAAACCTGGCTGACAAAGGCATCCTGGTCTGTAATCTGTTGGGGCGTAACCGGGGGTTTCAGGCCAGCGTCGACCGTTTGCGTTTGGCTTTTGACGGCCGCGCCATCGTCTTTCCTTCTTGTGACAGCGGCAATGCCGTCGCCTTCGCCAGTCCAACGCCACTTTCCATCCCTCTGGACGATCTGCGCGAACGGGCGCAAAGCCTGAAAACAGCGACGGGGCTCAATCTCGGCCCGTGCATCAGCCGCCTGCAACTGACCCAGTCTCTACCGGGGAACTGCCTGCGCCTGTGACGCAAAAAGAAAACCCGTGGCCGAAACCACGGGTTCCTCATTGGTCATTCCGGCAGTCGAAACCACCGAAGCAGTCAGGGGATCACATCCCCATACCGCCCATGCCCCCCATACCACCCATGTCAGGCATACCACCACCAGCCGGCTTGTCTTCATGCAGTTCGGCCACCATACACTCAGTCGTCAGCATCAGACCGGCGATGGAGGAAGCATTCTGCAGGGCGGTGCGGGCCACCTTGGTCGGATCCAAAACGCCCATCTCGACCATGTCGCCGTATTCGCCAGTTGCGGCGTTGTAACCATAATTGCCCTTGCCGCTGGTCACCTTGTCAACCACAACGGAAGGCTCAGCGCCCGCATTGGCGACAATTTCCCGCATCGGCTGCTCGAGGGCGCGCAGGACGATCTTGATGCCCGCATCCTGGTCGTGATTATCGCCCTTGAGCGCACCAATGGCTGCGCGCGCGCGCAGCAGGGCCACACCGCCGCCGGGAACAATCCCTTCTTCCACCGCGGCCCGGGTCGCATGCAGCGCGTCCTCGACGCGTGCCTTCTTTTCCTTCATTTCGACTTCGGTGGCGGCGCCCACCTTGATGACGGCAACACCACCCGCCAGCTTGGCCACCCGTTCCTGCAATTTTTCCTTGTCGTAGTCGGAAGTCGCTTCTTCGATCTGGGTACGGATCTGCTTGACGCGCGATTCGATCGCCTTGGCTTCGCCAGCACCATCGATGATGGTGGTGTTTTCCTTGGCGACTTCGACACGCTTGGCTTGACCGAGGTCCTTCAGCGTCGCCTTTTCCAGCGTCAGGCCAGTTTCTTCGGCAATCACCGTGCCCCCGGAAAGGATGGCGATATCTTCCAGCATGGCCTTGCGGCGGTCGCCGAAACCCGGGGCCTTGACGGCACAGGTCTTCAGGATGCCGCGGATGTTGTTGACCACCAGGGTCGCCAAGGCTTCGCCTTCGACATCTTCAGCGATGATCAGCAGCGGGCGACCGGCCTTGGCGACTTGTTCCAGCACCGGCAGCAGGTCACGGATATTGGAAATCTTCTTGTCGAACAGCAGGATGTAGGGATTTTCCAACATGGCCTGCTGCTTGTCGCCATTATTGATGAAGTAGGGCGACAGGTAGCCGCGGTCAAATTGCATACCTTCGACGACATCGAGCTCGTTGTCGAGCGACTTTCCATCCTCAACGGTGATGACGCCTTCCTTGCCGACTTTTTCCATGGCCTTGGCGATGATGTCGCCAATGGAGGAATCAGCATTGGCGGAAATGGCGCCAACCTGAGCGATTTCCTTGTTGGTGGTGCAGGGCTTGGAAATTTTCTTCAGTTCCTCAACGATGGAAGTCACCGCCTTGTCGATGCCGCGCTTCAGATCCATCGGATTCATGCCGGCGGCGACGTATTTCATGCCTTCACGCACGATGGACTGAGCCAGAACGGTCGCCGTCGTGGTGCCATCCCCGGCAACATCGGAAGTCTTGGAGGCGACTTCCTTGACCATCTGGGCGCCCATGTTCTGGAACTTGTCCTTCAATTCGATTTCCTTGGCGACAGAAACGCCATCCTTGGTCACGGTCGGGCCACCGTAGGAACGGTCGAGCACGACGTTACGGCCCTTCGGCCCCAGGGTCACCTTGACCGCGTCGGCCAGGATGTTGACCCCTTCAACCATGCGGGAACGGGCGGAATCACCAAAACGTACTTCTTTTGCAGCCATTGTATTCTCCTAAATCTGATTATCTGGATCGGGTGCTCAGGCTTCAACCACGCCCATGATGTCTTCTTCGCGCATGACCAGCAGTTCCTGACCATCGACCTTGACGGTCTGGCCGGAGTACTTGCCGAACAGCACGCGGTCGCCCACCTTGACATCCAGAGTGATCTGCTTGCCATTGTCGTCCCGCTTGCCGGGGCCAACCGCCAGCACTTCGCCCTGATCGGGCTTTTCAGCAGCGGTGTCGGGAATAACGATACCGGAAGCGGTCTTGCGTTCTTCTTCCAGGCGCTTGACGATCACGCGATCGTGCAACGGACGGATTTTCATACGATAACTCCTTGATCAATAAAAGATCACCCAAAGGGTGACTGGAAAATTCACACCGGTATTGCCGGGGGAAGAGAGTTTGCCGACACAAGTTATTAGCACTCCCTGCCGACGAGTGCTAATAATAGGGGCTACTGCTCCATTTTTCAAGGACAAACTGATCGATTACCTGTCGCCCTCTTCCTCGGCGAAGCGCCAAGTGGCCCGGCCGGCTGCTTTTGCCTCGTACATCGCCCGGTCGGCCCGGCGCAGAATATCCTCCGGACCCTGGCTGCCGGCCTGAAAAAGGCGCACACCGATACTGGCGCTGCCCGCCCAAACCTCTTCGGCCAAAGGAAACGGCTGCGCCAACGCCGCGAGAATCTTGTCACACACCGCGCTGGCGCGCTGTTTCGCCTCTCCCGGATCACCACCCAGTTCAGCCAGCATCACCGCAAACTCGTCACTTCCGAGGCGCGCCGCCGTATCCCCGGCCCGCAGACAATCGCGCAGGCGCTCCGACACTCCCACCATCAAGCGATCCCCCTGTGCATAGCCGCACCGGTCATTGACCTCTCTGAAGCGATCGATGTCGATGAACAGCAAGGCACCGAAGCCCCTGCTGCGCTGCGCTGCCGCCAGCGCCAATTGAAGGCGGTCCATGAGCAACCGGCGGCTGGGTAGCCCGGTCAGCACGTCGTGGTAGGACAACTCCCGGATTTTCTGTTCCGTCCGCCTCTGCTCCGTCACATCGCGCACCACAACCAGAAAACCGCTAGGGAAACGGCTGGAGTCAGCCAACTGATTGACGGTCATCTGGAATCGGCGCTCCTCGCCCCCGGCTGGCGCCGACAATTCGCAAACCCTGGGCTGGCCGTCGCCGATAATTCCGGCCAGGGCTTCATCCAGCGCTTGAACGACCGGGGGCGGAGCCACCTGGGAATAGGAACGGCCTTCAAACGGCGGCGGCACAGTGAAAAACCAATCTCCCGCCGGAAGATCACACTGGGTCAAATTGCCGGAGGTATCGACCATCAACACCAGGTCCGGCATCGAAGCCAGCAGGATGGTCAGTTTGGCCTCGCGCTCACGCAGCGCCTCTTCCGAGCGCTTACGCGGGCTGATATCAAGATGCGTGCCCAGGGCGCGCAGGGGCTTACCTTTGGCGTTCCGCGCCACGACCTTGCCACGATCGAGGATCCAGACCCAGTATTCTTCCTTGTGCAACATGCGGTACTCGGATTCATAGCGTTCCGTCTCGCCGCGCAAGTGCGCTTGCCGCGCCTGCTGGACGCTTGGGAGATCGTCCGGATGCACCCGCTTCTCCCAATTCGCCAGGAGCGGCTCCAGTTCGCCGATGCCAAACCCCAGCATTTGGGCCCAACGGGCATTGCAGGACAGGGTGCCCGCCGCGATGTCCCAGTCCCAAAGCCCGAGATCGGCCCCGGCCAGCGCCAGTTCGAGACGCCGTTCGCTCTCCAGCAAGGCGTCCTGAGCCCGTTTGCGCTCGCTGATGTCCTGCTTGATGGCGACGAAGTGGCGAATCCGCCCCTGCCGGTCCATCACCGGGGTGATACTCATTTCTTCATCGTAATCGCTGCCGTCCTTACGGCGGTTGATCAGTTCGCCGTGCCAGGTTTTGCCCGCGAGGATGGTCTGCCACAGTTGCGCGTAAAGCGCCTTGCTATTGCGGCCCGAATAAACCAGTTGGCGTGGATTGCGGCCGAGCGCCTCGCTCTTGCTGTAGCCTGTCTGCACGGTGAACGCCGGGTTGACCCACTCGATCCGGCCACCGATATCGGTGATGACCACGCTGTTGCTCGCCGCCTCAAGCGCCGAATCGAGCAGCTTCAGGCGGGCTTCGATGCGCTCGCGCTCAATGGCGTAGCGCACTGCCCGTTCCAGCGATTTCTTGTCGAGCGCGCCCTTGACCAGATAGTCCTGGGCGCCGGCCTGGATCACTTCGGTGGCAAAGTCGGCATCATCCCGATCGGACAAAACCAGGATCGGCGCCGCCTGCACCACCGCCCGCAGCGCCGAAACCGCCTGCAATCCCTCAGCATCGGGCAAGGTCACATCGAGCAGAACAACATCCGGCGGGTTCGAGCCGGCATATTCCAGCGCCTGGGCCAAGCTGCCCGCCACCCGCACCCCGGCGTTTTTGCCGGAGATCAGGCCGGAACGCTGCAAAAACAACTGTATCAGACCGGCAATGCCTGAAGCATCCTCGACAATCAGCACTTCCAGTGGCGCTGCCTTATCCATTGCCCGGACTAATCCAGTAGCGCCCATACCGGCGCATGGTCAGAGGGACGTTCCAGGCGGCGCGGCGCCTTGTCGATCCCGGCCGCCGTGCAACGCCTTGCCAAATCCTGCGAGAGCAAAATATGGTCAATGCGCAAGCCCTGGTTGCGCTGAAAACCCAGCATGCGGTAATCCCACCAGGAAAACGATCGCTCCGGCTGTTCGAACAAGCGGAAGCTGTCCTTCATGCCGCAATCGAGCAGGCGCCGGAACGCTGTACGTTCCGGCTCGGAAACCAGAATCTGGCCTGCCCAGGCTTTGGGATCATGCACGTCACGATCTTCGGGAGCGATGTTCAAATCGCCGCACAAGGCCAGTTGCGGGTGCGCCGCCAACTCTTCTCCCAGCCAAACTTCCAGCGCCCGCAGCCACTTCAGCTTGTACTGGTATTTCTCGCTGTCGACCGCCTGCCCGTTGGGGACGTAGGCCGAAATCACCCGTACACCACCCACCGTGCCGGCAATCAGCCGCTTTTGCTCATCCTCGAAATGGGGATTGCCACACACCACATCGCAGATCTCTTGCCTGGCCAGCAAGGCGACGCCGTTATAGGTCTTCTGGCCGCTGCACGCGGCTCGGTACCCCGCCTCGGCCAGCACCGCTGACGGGAACAAATGATTCTCCAGCTTGGTTTCCTGCAGACAGACCACTTCCGGCTGTTCCCGCGCCAGCCATTCCAGCAGATGCGGCAAACGGACCTTGAGGCTGTTGACGTTCCAGGCGGCAATCTTCACTGGGTCTGGCTGCCGGACGGCCTGACGCCATACGGCGCCGTCTTCGGATAGCCGGCCAGGTCGAGAATGCTGTCATAGCTTTCGGCCGAGAACCCCTTGACCGACTGCTTGCCAACCTTCATCGAAGGAACGAAGACATCGCCCACCAACGCCTTGAGCTCGTCGTGATCCTCCTGGGTTTTCAACACTTTTTCGGTAAAGGGAATCCCGCGCTTGTTCAGCAGATTGCGCGCATCCTTGCACTCGGCAACGCAGTCAGCGGAAGAATAAAGTATCACCGGAAAATGCTCCATCGCCCGCCGGGTGGCATAAGGGAGGCCAGCCTGGGCATCCTCCTCGCCCCCCTGCGCCCGCCCGAGCAGCTTGGCGTTGCGCGGCGGCGGCGTGTCGGTAATCATGGTTTCTCCGGTTTTCGGATGAATCCAACGGTAGGTGGCCTGCGCCAGCACTGAGCCGGCGGAAAAGACAAACACGAGCGTCAGACAAAGGGAAGCAAATCGGCGCATGATGATCTCCCGGGTACTTACGCGTCGATCATACCACTATGGCGCAGCAGTGCATCAACACTCGGCTTTCTTCCCCGGAAGGCGACAAAGGATTCCAGCGCCGGCCGCGCCCCTCCGGCCGAAAGAATTTCCTGCAGAAAGCGCTGGCCGATGACCGCATCAAAGGGGTCACCCGCCTCCTCAAACGCGGCGTAGGCATCAGCGGACAGCACTTCCGCCCACTTGTAGCTGAAATAGCCGGCCGCATAACCCCCGGCGAAGATGTGCGAAAAACTGTTGGGAAAACGGTGCCACTCCGGCGGAAAAAGAACGGCCACCTTTTCGCGCACCTCCTGAATGAGATCGAGCACCGTCTTATCGCCGGACGGGTCAAATTCGCTGTGCACCCGCAAATCGAACAGGGCAAATTCGAGCTGGCGCACCATCTGCATGCCGCTCTGGAAATTCCTCGCAGCCAGCATCTTGTCGAAGAGGGCGCGCGGCAGGCAAAGGCCGCTGTCGACGTGGGCCGTCATCCCCTGCAGCACTGGCCATTCCCAGCAGTAGTTTTCCATGAACTGACTGGGCAGCTCGACGGCGTCCCACTCCACGCCGTTGATTCCGGAGACACCCAGCTCATCAACCCGCGTCAGCAAATGATGCAAGCCATGTCCGGTCTCGTGGAACAGCGTGATCACTTCATAGTGCGTAAAAGTCGCCGGCTTGTTCCCGACCGGACGCGAAAAATTGCAGTTCAGGTAGGCCACTGGCGTCTGCACGGCCGCACCGACCGCTCTACGGCCACGCGCGTCATCCATCCAGGCGCCGCTGCGCTTCTCATCGCGGGCATAGAGATCAAGATAGAACTGCCCGACCAGGGTGCCGTCCTTCGCCTCGATGCGGTAAAACCGCACGTCCTCGTGCCAGACCGGCGCCTGGTCCGGCTTGACCCGCACGTTGAACAGGCTTTCGATGACATTGAAGAGGCCATTGAGCACTTTGGGCTCGGTGAAATACTGCTTCACCTCCTGCTCGGAAAAGGCGTAGCGCGCCTGCAGGAGCTTTTCGGAAGCAAAGGCAATGTCCCAGGGCTCCAGATTGTCCAGTCCGAGTTCGGCACGCGCGAAGTCGCGCAATTCGGCCATATCGCGTTGGGCAAAGGGTTTAGCCTTGTCGGCCAGCTCGTTCAGGAAGGAGAACACCTGCTGTGTCGACTCGGCCATTTTCGCCACCAGCGACACCTCGGCATAATGGGCATAGCCGAGCAATCTGGCCTCCTCGGCGCGCAACTCGAGCAAACGGCGCATGAGCGGCGTATTGTCCCATTCCGGCTTGCTGCCGGAGTCGTCGAATTCGGAGGCGCGCGTCGCATAGGCGCGGTACATGCGGGCGCGCAGGACGCGATCCTCGGCGTACTGCATCACCGGCCCGAAAGAAGGCGCCTGCAGGGTGAAGCGCCATCCGGCCACCCCAGCCTTCTCCGCCACCTGCCGGGCCGCCTCCCTGGCATCCTGCGGCAGACCAGCCAGCCGGCTTTCATCGACGATGGTTTCGCAAAAGGCATTGGTGGCATCAAGCAGGTTTTCGGAAAATTTCGCCGCCAGCGCCGCCAGTTCCTCCTGGATCGCCTTGAAGCGCGGCTTCTGTTCTTCCGGCAGCTCGGCGCCGGACAAGCGGAAGTCGCGGATTTCGTTGTCGATAATCCGTTGTTGCGCCGGGGTCAATCCTTCATATTCGGCGCTGGCGCGGATCGCCTTATATTTGCCGAACAGGCCCAGATTCTGGCCCAGATCGGTATAAAACCCGGTCACTTCCGGCAGCATGGCGTTATAGGCCTCGCGCCAGGGCGGAAGATCCTTCACCGAATGCAGGTGCCCGACAATGCCCCAGGCGCGCGACAGGCGCTCAATGCCGTCCGAAAGCGGCGCGGCAAACTCCTGCCAGGTCGCGGGCACCGAATCGCTCGTCAGCCGTTCGATCAGCTGGCAATTTTCTTCCAGCAACTGCCGGAGAGCAGGCGCGACATGCTCGGGCATGATCGCCTCGAAGCGGGGCAAGTCGGAAAAATCAAGCAGCGGATTATCGTTCATCGGGATGCCTATGGATGAAAAAATCGAGGGGGCGAATTTAGCACAGCCTGCTCCTTCCACCGTTTTCCTTCATCCAACGCGGAGTAGAATTTTGACTTTTCCCGGAATGTTCGCGCCATGACCCAGAATGAATTGAAACAAGCCGTGGCCCAGGCCGCCGTCGAATATGTAATCGAACAGGTGCCGGAAGGCAGCATTATAGGCGTCGGCACCGGCTCCACCGCCAATTGTTTCATTGATGCCCTAGCCAGGCATCGCACCCGCTTTCGCGGTGCCGTGGCCAGTTCCGAAGCGACGCACAAGCGCCTGGCCGGGCACGGGTTTACAGTATTTGACCTCAATGACGTCGACCGCATTCCGGTCTATGTCGATGGCGCCGACGAAATCGACGGCAGCCTGAACATGATCAAAGGCGGTGGCGGCGCACTGACCCGCGAGAAAATTGTCGCCGCCGTCGCCGATTGTTTCATCTGCATCGCCGATGGCTCGAAACTGGTGCAGACACTCGGCAAATTCCCGCTGCCGGTCGAAGTCATTCCGATGGCCCGCGCCTATGTCGCGCGTCAACTCGCTGCCTTGGGCGGCGAGCCGGTCTGGCGGCAAGGCTTTGTCACCGACAACGGCAACGTGATTCTCGATGTCAAGGGCTTGCACATCAGCGACCCGAAAACACTGGAAGCGCAGATCAACCAGATCACCGGCATCGTGACCAACGGGCTGTTTGCGCAGCGCCCGGCCAATCTGTTGCTGCTGGGGACGGAGAACGGGGTAGAGCGACGGCGCTGAACGGGCTGGCCGACCTTTGACAGCGCAAAAAACTGCAGCGCCGCCCGAATGAAGTCCGCTGAGTGTGGCCCGCTTCCAGCCGCTTCAGGTACGTCCGCGAGGGACGCGCACAACGGCGGCACTCTGGTTTGGGCCCTGTCTTTCGCACTTTCTTAGCCGGGCCGGCACTGCAGGTATTTCCTGTTGCGTCTATTGGACAGTGAATTGTCCGTTAAGTTTCTTATCGGCTAAACGCAAAGAAAGTTGAGGAATTGAAGGCCATCGAAGACTATGCTTGCTTTCGCTGGCTCGCTCCAAGAATGGCCGTGTGGGCCCCAAGCCAGACCATGAGTGCTACAAAGCATAGCCATTCCCAGGGTACCGGCGTGGCGCGATCTATTCCGTCCACCTTGCCGACCAAGGCTAGCAACGCAGCAAAGACAAAGTAGAACGCAACCACAGCGATGCTGGACAGAGGAAGTAGCGCAGGAAGACGTAGCCGCCACTCCTGCACAACAAGGGATAGCTGGAGAGCGACCGTTCCGAAAAAGTAGAGCAAAGCCGAAGCCTTGTGCGTCGGAAGATGAAGCGAGTACGGAACGGCTGCGGTGCCGATGCTCCCCAAAAGGACAAATGTGCCTATGACGAGCATGCTTGAACGGAAGCGATGCGAGGCCCCCAAATGGACTAGCTGCGTGAGCAGCAGGAAAAGAAAAAGGTAGCGTATGGGCGCTGCAATGAGCATTCCTGCGGTGTAAATCGCTTGGGGCCACCCTGAGGCGACTCCGAAATCGCTGATGTAGGTAGTAAACAGAGAGAAATCGTGGTTGCTGGAGTACGCCCAAGCAGGAACCAGGATGGTTACCATGCCAATCGCCAGACCAATTGAGCCAATGACGAAAAGCGCGCGTTGCACCGGGATTGCCGCCAATGCTGGCTGAGATGGCATGGAGATTCCTTCCTGGTTCCTATTGTTGAACGCGCCCTTGATATTGCTTTTCTCGATACGGTTGAGGGCGTTAACGGAAGCCAACACCAGCTCTGTCTTTCTGGTTCGCATTTACGCCCGCGTGATGCTCACAAAAAGATATCAAGCTCATATTTCGTCAGCGCTCCGTTGTCGGTGTTGAAATTCCTACACCTTCTTCACCTGACTGATGTCCCGTACCGCGCCCTTATCCGCCGAAGTGGCAAACAGCGCATACGCCTGCAAGGCTTTGGAAATCACCCGGTCGCGTTTGACCGGTTTCCAGCCCTTGGCGTCCATCGCAGCACGGCGTTTGGCCAGCACCGCATCACTGACGGCCAAGCGGATGCTGCGCTTGGGAATGTCGATCTCAATGGTATCGCCCGTCTCAACCAGGCCGATGGTGCCGCCTTCAGCCGCTTCCGGCGAGACGTGACCGATCGAAAGGCCGGAGGTGCCGCCGGAGAAACGGCCATCGGTGAGCAGCGCGCAGTCCTTGCCGAGATTGCGCGACTTCAGGTAACTGGTCGGGTAGAGCATTTCCTGCATGCCGGGACCGCCCTGCGGGCCTTCGTAGCGGATGACGACGACGTCACCCTCGACCACTTCGCCGCCGAGGATGCCGTCCACCGCCGCTTCCTGGCTCTCGTACACGCGCGCCTTGCCAGTGAATTTCCAGATGCTTTCATCGACGCCGGCGGTTTTGACGATGCAACCGCGCTCGGCCAGATTGCCGTAGAGCACGGCCAAGCCGCCATCCTTCGAGTAGGCGAATTCGTTGTCGCGGATGCAGCCGTGCGTGCGGTCGAGATCAAGTTCCGGGTAACGCTTGTCCTGCGAAAACGCTACCAGACTGGGAACCCCGCCTGGCGCCGCCTTGTAGAATTCGAGCACCTCGCGACTGGCGGTATGCATCACGTCGTAGAAGTCGATCGCTTCCCCCATGGTCTTGCTGTGCACGGTCGGCACTTCGCGGTGGATCAGCCCGGCGCGCGACAGTTCAGCCAGGATGGCCAGGATGCCGCCGGCGCGATGCACGTCCTCAAGATGAAAGTGGCTGGACGGCGCCACTTTGGCGAGGCACGGCACCTTGCGCGAAATGCGGTCGATGTCGCGCATGCTGAAATCCACCTCGGCTTCCTGCGCCACAGCCAGAATATGCAGCACGGTATTGGTCGAGCCGCCCATCGCCACATCGACCGCCATGGCGTTTTCAAAGGCTTCCTTGCTGGCAATCGAGCGCGGCAGCACTGAGAAGTCGTTCTGTTGGTAATAACGGGCGCACAACTCGACGATGGTGCGGCCAGCCTTCAGGAACAGTTGTTTGCGATCGGCGTGTGTCGCCACCAGCGTGCCGTTGCCAGGGAAAGCCATGCCCAGCGCTTCGCACAGGCAGTTCATCGAGTTGGCGGTAAACATGCCGGAGCAAGAACCGCAGGTCGGGCAGGCGGAACGCTCAAACTCGTCAACTTCCCGGTCAGTGACGCTGCTGTCGGCGGCCTTGATCATCGCATCGATCAGGTCGACCGGGATGATCTGCCCTTTCCAGGCCACCTTGCCGGCTTCCATCGGGCCGCCGGAAACCATGATCGTGGGAATGTTGAGGCGCATGGCGGCCATCAGCATGCCGGGGATGATCTTGTCGCAGTTGGTGATGCACACCATCGCGTCGGCGCAGTGCGCATTGCACATATACTCGACCGAATCGGCAATAAGGTCGCGCGACGGCAGCGAGTAGAGCATGCCGCCGTGACCCATGGCAATGCCGTCATCGATGGCAATGGTGTTGAATTCCTTGGCGACCGCGCCGGCGGATTCGATTTCACGCGCCACCAGCTGGCCCAGGTCTTTCAGATGCACATGCCCCGGCACGAACTGGGTGAATGAATTGACCACCGCGATGATGGGCTTGCCGAAATCGCCATCCTTCATGCCGGTAGCGCGCCAAAGGGAGCGCGCGCCCGCCATGTTGCGGCCGTGGGTGGAAGTGCGAGAACGGTATTGGGGCATGAGATTTCTCCGGGAGGCAAAGTCGATAAAGGAAGGATTCTAAACCCAACGCAGAGGCGCAGAGAACACAGAGCACCGCAGAGAAAACCAATAATTCTCTTCGTTCCACTCTGCGGCCCTCTGCGCCCTCCGTTTCTCTGCGTTGGCTTTTCGGTTTTTCAGTGATAAACGACTCGAACATTTTCCGGCTTCAGCCAGGAAGCGAGTTCGCTGAGCAAAGCATCGTCGAGGCGGACGCGCATTTCCTCTCCCAGCACCAATTCGCACTCCGCCACAGGGTTGCGATAGCGCAGATGCACCGGCGCCGAACCCGGACCGAAAGGAGACAGCAGCGTCTTGAGGCGGCGTACATCGGCCTGCCCGCCCATGTCGAGCAGTAAGTACCTGGCAAACTGGGCGCGCGCCTCGCCCAGCGTCATCAGCTTGTCGGCGACCACACGGTTACTGCCGGAAAACTCGTCGTAACTGACCTTGCCCTCAACCACCAGAACTTCGTCCGTTTGTATTTTGCCGCGCTCAGCTTCAAAGAGTTCGTTGAACACCGAGACTTCGACCGTGGCCGAACCGTCGTCCAGTTGCACAAACAGCATCTTGCCGCGCCGCGTCATCTGGCTGCGGACGCCGACGACGATGCCGGCCAGCGTAACCATTTCCTTGGCCGGCTCGATTTGCGACAACTTGCGTTTGACGAAGGCGGATAGCTCATTTTGGTAGGCATTACACGGATGGCCGGAAACAAAAAACCCCAACGCCGACTTTTCTTGCATCAGCCGTTCCTTTTCGCTCCACGGCTTGGTGTCGACGCATTGCGGTGCGTGCTCATCGCTGCCCCCCATGTCAAACAGGCTGACCTGCATGGCGTTGCGTTCGGCCTGCTCGGCGTATTCCATGGCGATCCCAGCCGAGGCGAGCAATTTGGCGCGGTGGTTGTCGATACTGTCGAACGCACCGGCCCGGATCAGCGCTTCAACCGTGCGTCGATTGACCATACGCTTGTCGACGCGCTGGCAGAAATCGAAAAGATCCCTGAACGGCCCGCCGCTGTCACGGGCGGCCAGGATGCATTCGACCGCCTGCTGGCCGGTGCCCTTGATCGCGCCCAGGCCGTAGCGGATCGTTTGCCGGTCGACCGGCTCAAATTTGTAAGCCGAGGCATTGATGTCCGGCCCGAGGATCTTGAGCTGGTTACGAAGTGCATCATCATAAAAGATCTTGACCGTGTCGGTACTGTCCATATCTGAAGACAAGGTCGCCGCCATGAACGCCGCGCAGTGGTGCGCCTTCAGCCAGGCCGTCTGATAAGTCACCACGGCATAAGCGGCGGTATGCGACTTGTTGAAGCCGTATTCGGCAAACTTGGTCATCAGGTCAAAGAGGTGCTCGGCCAGTTTGGGGTCGTAGCCCTTCTGCCTGGCGCCTTCGGCAATGGTGGCGCGGTGCTTGGCCATCTCCTCCGGCTTTTTCTTGCCCATCGCCCGCCGCAGCATGTCAGCCTCACCCAGAGTATAGCCGCCGATGATCTGCGAAATCTGCATCACCTGTTCCTGATAAACGATGACGCCATACGTCGGCGACAGGCAGGCGGTCAGGTCGGGGTGGAAATAATCGATTTTCTGCTGGCCCTTCTTGCGCAGGATGAAGTCATCGACCATGCCCGAACCGAGCGGGCCGGGGCGATAAAGGGCGAGCACGGTGATGATGTCTTCAAACCGGTCGGGCGCCAGTTTCTTCAGCAGCTTTTTCATGCCTTCCGATTCCACCTGGAAAATGGCCGTCGTATTGGCCTCTTTCAGGATCTGGTAGGCCGCCGGGTCGTTGAAGCCCAGACTCATCAAATCGAGCTTTTCGCCGGTCAGGCGTTCGACGTATTCCAGCGCCAACTGGATGATGGTGAGGTTGCGCAAGCCCAGGAAGTCGAATTTGACCAGGCCGGCCTTTTCGACATCGTCCTTGTCGAACTGCGACACCGGTGAAGCGTCGGCGCCGGCCGCCTGATAGATCGGGCAAAAGTCAGTGATCTTGCCGGGTGCGATGAGCACACCGCCGGCGTGCATGCCGACATTGCGGGTCAAATCTTCCAGCTTTTCCGCCAGGGCAAAAAGCTGGCAGACGGCCTCGCCGTCCTGTTCGTCCGCCATCAGGGTCTTGAGCGCCGGTTCCTTGGCCAGAGACTCGGAGAGCGACAATGGCTTGTTCTGCACGACCGGAATGAGCTTGGAAATGTAATCGCACAAGGAATAGGGCAGGTCAAGGACACGGCCGACATCGCGCACCACCGCCTTCGACGACATGGTGCCGAAGGTGGCGATCTGGCTCACCGCTTCAGCACCGTAACGCTGGCGGACATATTCGATGACACGCCAACGGTTGTCTTGACAGAAATCGACGTCAAAGTCGGGCATCGACACCCGCTCCGGGTTCAGAAAACGCTCAAACAGCAAGGCATAGGCGAGTGGATCAAGGTCGGTAATGCCGAGGCTGTAGGCGACCAGCGAACCGGCGCCGGAACCGCGCCCCGGCCCGACCGGAACGCCGTTGTTCTTGGCCCAGTTGATGAAATCGGCGACGATCAGGAAATACCCTGGAAAGCCCATCTGGATGATGGTCTTGCACTCGAAATCGAGCCGCGCTTCATATTCGGCGCGCTTTTCCTCGCGCAGCGCCGCATCGGAATACAGCTGGGCCAGCCGTTTTTCCAGACCTTCTTTCGCCAAATAGACAAGATACTCGTTAAGGCTCATGCCGTCCGGTGTCGGGAAATCCGGCAGGAAATTCTTGCCCAGCGTCAGCTCGATATTGCAGCGCTTGGCGATTTCCAGAGCGTTTTCCAGCGCCTCCGGCAGATCGGCAAAGAGCGCGGCCATTTCGGCCTGACTCTTGAAATACTGCTCTTCGGTAAACGCCCGCGGCCGGCGCGTATCACCCAGCACATAACCCTCGGCGATACAGACGCGGGCCTCATGCGCCTGAAAATCCTCACGCGCCATGAACTGGATGGGATGCGTCGCCACCAGCGGCAGG
>JAKJFA010000030.1:21301-25620 GCA_022705135.1 Pseudomonadota bacterium
ATTCACCGGCCAGACCGGCTACCGCCTGCACTTGAGCCTCCTGCTGCGGCTGACCGTAGCGCTGCACTTCCAGATAATAGGTGCCTGGAAAGAGTTTGGACCAGGCTTCGGCGCGTTTCTTCGCCAGTTTCCCGTTGCCGGCCGCCAGCGCTTCGCCGACATCGCCCTGCCGTGCGCCGGAAAGTGCAATCAGGCCGTCACAGCCGACATCGCTGAACCATTCGCGGCGGAGTTCCGCCTTGTCGCGCCGATCCGGCACCAGATAAGCCAGCGTCAGCAATTCGCATAACTGCCGGTACCCCGTGCGGTTTTTCGCCAGCAACAGCATGCGAAATGGGTCTTCCGGCGCCTCCGGATTGGCGATCCAGACATCGGCGCCGACAATCGGCTTGACCCCTTTTTTGCGCGCCGCATCATAGAACTTGACCAGCCCGAACAGATTGCCGAGATCGGTCAACGCCAGCGCCGGCATGCCGTCTGCCGCCGCCACTTTCACTGGCGGACAGTCGTGGTTTTTGCCGACATCCAGACGCACCATGCCGTCGGTAATGGAGTATTCGGAATGCAGTCTGAGATGGACAAAGCGCGGCGGATGCATGGCGCAATTTTACCCCGGCGGCGTTCTATAATCCTGCATAAAATTTTCGCAAGGAACTGTCATGCCGCTGCTCGGCGCCATCGTTCTCCTGATCCAGTTTTCCTTTGTCTATCACGTCTTCAAGACCGGCCGGCCGTATTGGTGGATGTTCATCATCATGGCGTTTCCGGTCATGGGCTGCCTGATCTATTATTTTGTCGAGGTTTATCCCGGTTCGCGCCAGGAACGCCAGGCCCATAAAGCGGCGCGCCGGCTGATCAAAAAGCTGCAGCCCGATGCCGATTTGAAAAAACGCGCCGAAGAGCTGGAAATCTGCGGCAGCGTCGACAACAAGGTGGCGCTGGCCGGAGAATGCTTCAACCACCAAATGTATACCGAAGCCGCCAGCCTGTATGAAAGCTGTCTGCAAGGCGCTTTTGCCAAGGATAGCGCCGTATTGTTCGGGCTGGCGCGCGCCTGCGTCGAGGGGGAAGACTGGGAAAAGGCAGAAGCCGCGCTAGCCCGTCTGCAAGAGGATGCGCCGAAACACCGGCCTTTGGATGTTCGTCTGCTCGTAGCGAGAACCTTGCAGGGTCGCGGCAGAAACGACGAGGCGCAGGCAGCGTACCAAGCCCTGCTGCCGGAATTTGTCGGGCTGGAAGCGCGTTTCCGCTATGGCGAATTGCTGCGCCAACTCGGCCAGCAAGAAGCGGCCTTGCAGATGTTCAACGAAGTCATCGCCCATGCCAAACGTTTCGCCTCATCGCTCGAGGACGAGCGGCAGTGGGTTGTGGCAGCGCGTCAGGCGGTTACGCCCGGGCGCTGACCGGTCATTGTGAGGGACGGCAGGCCCGCGGCAATCTCCGGCCGGGATTGCTTCAGGCCTTTGGCCTTCGCAATGACGGCTTGGAGGCAGGTTCTCGAAAACAAGTTCAAGGAACAGGACTATCGCGATGGCGTTCAAACATCAGCGCCGCCGGGTTGCCGTTTCCGCAGGTACTCCGGCTGAAATACCGCCATGCGATACACATCACGGTATTGGCCGTCGACGAAGAATTCCTGATGCAGGATGCCTTCCTCCTGAAAGCCCAGTTTGCGATACACCTGAATGGCACGCGCGTTGGCGCAATCAACGATCAGGAAAAGCTTGTACAGATTGAGTACCGTGAAGGCATAGTCCATCGCCAGCGCCGTCGCCGTTGTGGCATAGCCTTTTCCCTGGCAAGCCGGCGCGATGATGATCTGGAATTCCGCCCGGCGGTGGATATGGTTGATCTCGACCAGCTCGACCAGTCCGACCATTTGTTGCCCGCATTCAATGACAAAGCGCCGCTCGCTCTGATCGTGAATGTGCTTGTCGTACAGGTCGCAGAGTTCAACAAAGGCCTCATAAGGCTCTTCGAACCAGTAGTGCATCACCGTTTCGTTATTGTCCAGCTCATGCACGAAACGCAGATCCTCGCGTTCAAGCGGGCGGAGTTTGAGCAATTCGGTCATCGTCCCTCCATCGGTCGGCCATGGCACTATAGTGGCAGAAGTTTCAAAAGCCGCCAAACCAAAACCGCAGCACGGCCGCCGGGCTTTCCGCCCACAGTTGCATTAAATCCTGGGTGGACAGATGAACGCCGGCACCACGCGAGCCGCTTTGCATCGTCAGGCGTTGTTTCAGGTTCCGGAAGAAATGCACGGCCCCGCTGCCCAACAGGACGCTATCGATGCTGGCCTGGCCGGAAATATCCGAAACAACGCCATTCAGCGTCAGCAACGCCTTGCGGAACAAAATCAGCTCCTCCGGAAAGTGCACGGCCGCGCCGCCGGCCAGCCGGTCGAACAGACTGGTCAGCCAATCAAACCCCGGGAAGCGGCCCCACCGCACCTGCTGCAGCGCATCCACAACCCCGGCACGCAGCACCTCCGCATCGCGCACCGTGCCCAGTTCAGCCACCCGCCGGCAAACCCGGACGCTGTCCAGAGAAAGCGCCCCCAGGATCAACTGCATCAGCCTCTCGCATTGGTTTTTATCGAGTTGCGTCATCAAGGCCCAATCCAGGATCGCCAGACGGCCGTCCGCAGCAACCATCAGATTGCCAGCGTGCGGGTCGGCGTGAAAACGGCCGTTTTCCCAAAAAGGAAAAGCCAGCAGGGCCTCTGCCACCAGATGGGCGCGATAGCGCAACACCGGTGCAGCGGCCGCCGCCTCGGTCACCTTGCCGCCAACAACGCGCTCCATCGCCGTCACTTGTGCGCTACAAAACGGGTAAAGACGCGGAATCAACACCTGCGGCCAGCCGGCATAGGCCTGCCTCGCCCAGGCAAGATGGGCCTGCTCCCGATCCAGGCGGATTTCATGGCGCAACAGCCGGGCCACACTCTCCAGGGTATTCCGATAATCAAACTGCGGCAGCCCATAAGCCCGACAACGCTCTTCCAGAACATCGCCAAGCTGCGGCCAAATGGCCAGTTCTTCGCCCAGCCGGTCGACCACTCCGGGGCGCAACACCTTGAAAACACCAGCTTGCGGCAAACCCTCGGGCGCGGCGCTCCAGACAAAGGGGAGAATCTGGGCCACGCTGGCTTCGGCCAGCACCCGCCGGCCAATCTTCAAGCCAGTCACCTGCCGGGTTGCCCTCAGGATCTGCGGCAGGATGTCCTCAGCCGGCATAGTTGCCGGCAGGGATTCAAGGGTTTGCAGGCGCCGGCGCAATTCCGGCGAGAGCCGGCGATCGCGTGCCACCACTTGTCCCAGTTTGTGCAAAGTGGGACATTGCCGGAACAGGGCAACCAAACGCCGGGCATTCGAGGCATTCCCGGGCAGGGCAAGCTGTTCGGCAATGATGGCTTCAAAGCGCTGCACCGGCAGTTGGCCGAGAAAAAACAGCAAGGCATCACGCACCAGCGGCCGGTAAGCAGCGTAGTCCGATGGAACCAGCCCGATCAGGCGCTCCAGACGGGAAAGCCCCTCGGCGAAAAGCAGTTGGGTTCGAACATCGGAAGCCACAGGATAGGGGAACCAGATAAGTTCAGGGTTTTGATTGTATCCCGACCGCCGCCAAAATTTTCCCCGGATGCCGCAGGCCATTGACTTTGGCGGTTGCGCCCGGTATCTTCGGGGCATGCGGGCTTCGGCCTGCTGGCGCTGATTTGGACTCAGCTTGCGGGCGCCTAACAAAATCCGGCTAAACGAGGGCGTGCGCAAACCCAATCGAGCCCTGGCCGACTGGGTTTTTTGCTTTTTGAGATCATGGACGAATATCACTCTGTTGGCATCGTGACGCCCCAGCGCGCGCGATTCGATGAACCGATCAGCCTGACCTGCGGCGCAACGCTGCCGGGGTTTGATCTGGTGTATGAAACCTACGGCGAACTGAACGCCGCGGCCAGTAACGCCGTGCTGGTCTGTCACGCCCTTTCCGGCAGCCACCACGTTGCGGGCTATTATGAGGACCGCCCCAATTCGGCGGGCTGGTGGGACAACATGGTGGGGCCCGGCAAACCCATCGACACCAACCGTTTTTTTGTCGTCGGCGTCAACAACCTGGGCGGCTGTTACGGCTCGACCGGGCCGATGTCGATCAACCCGGCAACCGGCAAGTGCTACGGCGCCGATTTTCCGGTAACCACGGTGGAAGACTGGGTGGCCGTGCAGGCCCGTCTGGCGGACCATCTCGGAATCGACTGCTGGGCGGCGGCGATTGGCGGTTCCATCGGGGGGATGCAGGCGCTGGAATGGACGCTACAGTTC
>JAKJFA010000031.1 GCA_022705135.1 Pseudomonadota bacterium
GAATTTCGGCCTCGTCGCGCACCCCGCCCAGCGCCATGCGAATGAATTTGCGATTGGTCGCCTTGGCAATCGATTGGCCGAGCGAAGTCTTGCCCACTCCAGGGGGGCCTACCAGGCAAAGGATGGGGGCTTTGACCTTGTCGACGCGCTGCTGGACGGCAAGGTATTCGACGATGCGTTCCTTGACCTTCTCAAGGCCGTAATGGTCGGCGTCGAGGACTTTTTCCGCCTTGCGCAGATCCTTGCTGATCCGGGTTTTCTTGCGCCAGGGCAGGCCAACCAGGGTTTCGATGTAGTTGCGGACCACAGTGGCCTCGGCTGACATGGGCGACATGAGGCGCAGCTTTTTCATTTCGCTTTGCGCCTTGGCCAGGGCTTCCTTGCTCATGCCTGCCGCTTCGATTTTTTTGGCAATTTCTTCCAGGTCGGCGCCGTCTTCGCCTTCGCCGAGTTCTTTCTGGATGGCCTTGACCTGCTCATTCAGATAATACTCGCGCTGGCTCTTTTCCATCTGACGCTTGACTCGACCGCGAATGCGTTTTTCCACCTGCAGGATGTCGATTTCGGCCTCAAGCTGGGAGAGCAGACGTTCGATCCGGTCGCGCGCGCTCTCCATCTCGAGAATTTCCTGTTTCTGCTCCAGTTTGAGGGGGAGATGGGCGGCAATGGTATCGGCCAGACGGCCAATATCGTCAATGCCCGCGACGGAAGACAATACTTCCGGTGGAATTTTCTTGTTGAGCTTGACGAATTGATCGAACTGGGTGACCACGGCGCGGCGCATGGCCTCGATTTCATGATCCTCGGTACTCACCGGCGTCAGCGGCGTGGCGGTCGCCAGGAGCAAATGGGGCTGGCTGCTGATGTTTTCGATGTTGGCGCGCTGTGTTCCCTCGACCAGCACCTTGACCGTGCCGTCCGGTAGTTTCAGCATCTGCAGGATATTGGCCATGCATCCGACCCGGTATAAATCTTCCGGTTCCGGTTCATCCTTGGCGGCAGATTTCTGCGCCACAAGCAGGATATGGCGGCCGCTCTCCATGGCCACCTCCAGTGCCTTGATGGACTTGGGGCGTCCGACGAACAGGGGGATGACCATGTGCGGGAAAACGACGACATCGCGCAGAGGCAGAAGCGGTAATTCGAGGGGTTGCGTAAGCGGCTCGGGGGAAGAGGGCATGGTGATACCTTGACTGATTGGGACGCTCAGGCTAGCTGGGGGCGCCCATCCGAAATTCAATATGAGGGCCGTTCAGGACGGGTGAAAAAGCCTTGCAAATACAACAGCGGGGGTCTTCGTCAGTTGGAGCCGGACACTTTCGGCTGATCGGCATAGATCATAAGCGGTTTGGCATCGCCAACCACCATGTTTTCGTCAAGAACCACCTTGGCCACGTTTCCAAGACTGGGTAGTTCGTACATGAGATCGAGCAGCAGAAATTCGAGGATTGAGCGTAGGCCGCGGGCGCCGGTTTTCCGTTCCAGCGCTTTGCGGGCGATGGCGGCAAGCGCCGACGGGCGAATTTCCAGTTCGACCCCCTCCATGGCAAACAGTTTCTGATACTGTTTGACCAGTGCGTTTCTGGGTTCGATCAGAATCTGCACCAGGGCGGTTTCGTCCAGTTCCTGCAAGGTGGCGAGCACGGGCAGACGGCCGATGAGTTCTGGGATGAGGCCGAATTTGATCAGATCCTCCGGCTCGACATCGCGCAGCACCTCGCCAACCGCTTTCCGGTCGTTGCGGCTGATGACTTGCGCCCCGAAGCCGATCCCGCTTTTCTCGGAGCGGTTACGGATGATCTTTTCGAGCCCGTCGAAGGCGCCGCCGCAGACGAACAAGATATTGGTCGTGTCGACCTGGACAAAGTCCTGGTTTGGGTGCTTGCGTCCGCCTTGGGGCGGGATGGAGGCGACGGTGCCCTCGATCAGCTTGAGCAGAGCCTGCTGTACGCCTTCGCCGGAAACATCGCGGGTGATTGACGGATTTTCAGATTTTCTTGAAATCTTGTCTATTTCGTCAATGTAAACAATGCCTTGCTGCGCCTTTTCGATATCGTAATCGCATCGTTGCAGCAGTTTCTGGATGATATTTTCAACGTCCTCACCGACATAACCCGCTTCCGTCAAGGTGGTGGCGTCGGCCATGACGAAGGGCACGTTCAACAGACGCGCCAAGGTTTGCGCCAGCAAGGTCTTGCCGGAACCGGTGGGGCCGATGAGCAGGATGTTGCTCTTGGCCAGTTCGACGTCGTCCGCCTTGCTTGACTTGTGGCGCAGGCGTTTGTAATGGTTGTAGACGGCGACGGAAAGGATGCGTTTGGCGGTGTCCTGGCCAATGACAAACTGGTCGAGAACCGCGCTGATGTCCTTCGGAACGGGCAGGTCGGCGCCGCCAAATCCGGAGGTGTCCTCGGAAATTTCATCGCGGATGATGTCGTTGCACAGCGAGATACATTCGTCGCAGATGAACACCGACGGCCCGGCAATCAGTTTTTTGACTTCGTGCTGACTTTTGCCACAAAAGGAACAATAAAGAAGTTTTTCCTGCCCGCCCTTAGCCATCCGTGCCTCTTATGCGAAAAATCGTGCCGCGCTCAGCTCGCGTCGCGGCGAGCCAATACCTTGTCGATCAAACCGTATTCTGCCGCTTCTTGGGCAGAAAGGAAATTGTCGCGGTCGGTATCCTTTTCAATGCGTTCGATGGGTTGCCCCGTGTGCTCTGCCATCAAGCGATTCAGGCGGTCCCGAATGGAGAGAATCTCCCTGGCGTGAATGGCGATATCGGACGCTTGTCCCTGAAATCCCCCGAGCGGCTGATGGATCATCATGCGCGAATTGGGCAGGGCAAAGCGCTTGCCCTTGGTTCCGGCAGTGAGGAGAAAGGCTCCCATCGAAGCGGCCTGACCGATACAGAGCGTGGATACATCGGGCCGAATGAACTGCATGGTGTCGTAGATCGACAGTCCCGAGGTGACCGAGCCACCGGGTGAGTTGATATAGAGATAGATGTCCTTGTCGGGATTGTCGGCTTCAAGAAAAAGCATCTGCGCCACGACCAAATTGGCTGTGGCGTCGTTGACCGGCCCGACCAGAAAAATGACGCGCTCTTTGAGTAGGCGCGAGTAGATATCATAGGCGCGCTCGCCCCGGCCGCTCTGTTCCACGACCATGGGAACCAGGCCCAGTGCTTGCGGGTCCCAGCCGTTTTCGTGTTCGATGCTCATCCTTGGCCTCCTGACCGGTCAAATGGGTTTGCGGCCCATCAATTCTTCAAAATCGGCGGCCTTTTCAGTCACCTTCGCCTTCGAAAGCACCCAGCTCACGACGTTGTTTTCGCTGACCAGATCTTCCACTTCGGCCAGCCTTTGCGGCTGGGCGTAATACCAACGAAGCAGTTCCTCGGGCTTCTCGTAGCTTTGGGCCATTTCCTCGATAAAAGCCCGGACTTGCTCCGGCTTGGCTTCCAATCCCTCGGACTTGATGGCGTGGGCGACGATGAGGCCCAGCGAGACGCGCCGGGCGGCTTGCTCGGCGAAGAGTTCTCTCTGCATCGGGAAATCCTTGGCGCTCATTCCGCTGCGCTCGAGTTCCTTGATCAGGTTTTGCTGCATGCGCTGGATTTCCATTTCGGTCAGCGCCTTGGGAGCGGTGATCGGGGTGGCCTGCAAGAGCGCTTCCATCGCTTGCTTTTTGACTTCCGACTCGATCCGGCGCTTGACCTCGCGCTTGAGATTGTTGGCGATCTCGGAGCGCATTTTAGCGATATCACCGTCCCGGATACCGAGTCGCTTGGCAAACTCGGCGTCGATCTCGGGCAGGATGGGTGCCATGACTTGCTTGGCCTTGACCTCGAAGGTGGCCGCCTTGCCGGCCACATCCTTGAGAAAATAATTTTCTGGAAAGACGATGTCGAAGGTCTTGCTTTCGCCTGCCCGCATCCCTTCGATTGCTTTTTCAAAATCTTCTAAGAGATTGCCTTCGCCCAAGACCAGGGGATAGTCATTAGCGGATCCGCCCTCGAAGGGCTCGCCGTTCACCTTGCCAGAGAAATCGATGACCACCCGGTCTTCTTTGGCGGCGGCGCGATCGGCGGTTTCGTAGCGCACACTCTTTTGGCGCAGGATTTCGATGGTTCGGTCAATTTCGGCTTCACCGACCTCCAGTGCCGGGCGCTCGATCTTGGCGTTGCTGAGATCGCCCAAGGTGATTTCGGGATAGACCTCGAAGGTGGCTGTCACTTCGATGTGCGTGGTGCTGTCGCTGTTCTTGGGGTCAATCGTCGGCCTTCCGGCGATGCGGTGGTTTCCGGTTGCGACGGCGTCCTGAAAGACCCGATTGAGGACTTCGTTGAGAGCATCCTGATACGCCTGTTCCCCATACTGCTTTTTGAGAATATTCATGGGAATCTTGCCGGGACGGAATCCGGGCATCCTGGTCTTTTGGCCCAGGCGCTTGAGCTGTTTGTCCATTTCCTTCTCGACATCGGCGATGGCAACCGAGAGATCAAGACGGCGTTCCAGAGGATTGGGGGTCGAGGCTTCCATGAAAATTCCTTGGTGAAAAGGTCCAAATGATGAGCAAATAAGCGGGGCTGCGCATTCTACCACGGCATTGCGACAAGACGAACGTTTGGGCAAAATCGGACGAGTGCCGTGGCCAGGCAGGAGATTGCTTTCGTTCCGGGAGCCGAGGGTATGTTTGCGGTAGACAGGCGGCGGGGATCTTGGGTAGAATCCGGCCCTCTTCCCGGGGGGCTTTTGTGCGTCTCCCGGACGGCGGTGGCGTTAGCTCAATTGGTAGAGCATTGGGTTGTGATCCCAAAGGTCATCGGTTCGATCCCGATACGTCACCCCAACCCTTCAGGCCAATGCGGCGTTTTACCTTCCGCTTTCTCAGGGCAATTCCCTGGCGTCGAGTTTGAAGACAAATTGATCGCCGCCGCTGGTCTCGAGCCAGGTAAAGGGGAGGTCCGGATAAGCCGCTTCTAGGGCGTCCCGGTGATGGCCAATTTCGACGACCAGAAGGCCGCTGGGCTGGAGATAAGCCTTGGCCTGTTCAATGATGGTCCGGATCATGTCGAGGCCGTCGTCCCCACCCACCAGGGCCATTTTGGGTTCGCGCTTGTATTCCGGTGGCAGGGTTGCCATCGATTCGGCATTGACGTAGGGTGGGTTGGCGGTAATGAGGTCATAGCGCCGGTTTCCGAGGCTGGCGAACAAATCGGACTGAATCAGCCGCAGACGGTCTTCCAGTCTGTAATCGTCGACATTGCGGTGGGCCACCTCAAGCGCGTCCAGGGAGAGATCTACGGCATCCACCTCGGCATTGGGGAAATGAAGCGCCGCCAGGATGGCCAGACAGGCGGAGCCAGTGCATAAATCGAGGATATGTTTGATTCCCCAGGGATCGTCGACCCAGGGCGCAAGCTGTTCCTGCAACAATTCGGCGATGAAGGAACGCGGCACGATCACGCGTTCGTCGACGTAGAAACGGTGTTCTCCCAGCCAGGCTTCTTGGGTCAGATAGGCCGAAGGGAGCCGCTCACGGGTGCGGCGCTCGATGATGTCGAGCACGGCGCGGCGTTCCTCAACCAGTAGATGGGCGTCGAGAAAAGGCTCAAGCTGATCGAGTGGCAGGTTCAGTGTGTGGAGAATCAGGTAAACCGCTTCGTCCCAGGCGTTGCCGGTGCCGTGCCCGAAAAACAAGCCGGCAGCGTTGAAGCGGCTGACCGCGTATCGGAGCAGATCGCGGACTGTGGTCAATTCCTTGGCGGGTTCGGTGATGGTCTCGTTCATCCGGTCTGTTCTTCCTCGTCGTGATCCAGGCTGAGCGAAAATTCCTTGAAGGAAGCGCCGCTCTCGTTGGTGGAATCGAAATTGATCGAGGGGCTGGCTTTCTTTTCTTCCTTGGCGCTGATGTTGCCCATTTCGGAATTGTTGATGAGCCAGGACAGGTTGGTCGGAGAATCGGCGTTGGCCAGCGCTTCATCCAGGGTGATGATGTTCTCCTTGTAGAGGCGGAACAAATCCTGTTCGAAGGTTTGCGAACCGGGCGACAGGGATTGTTCCATTGCCTCCTTGATGCCCTGAACTTCTCCTTTTTCGATGAGTTCGGAAATGTGACGGGTATTGAGCAGCACTTCGGCGGTAGGGGTGCGTTTGCCATCGGGTTTTTTGACCAGACGCTGTGAAATGATGGCGCGCAATGCCACGGAGAGGTCGAGGAAGAGGGCGGGGCGGTTTTCGAGCGGGAAAAAGCTGATGATGCGGTTCAGCGCGTGATAGCTGTTGTTGGCGTGCAGGGTGGCGAGACACAAATGGCCGGTCTGTGCATAGGCGATGGCGGCCTGCATGGTTTCCTTGTCGCGGACTTCGCCGATCAGGATGCAGTCCGGCGCTTGGCGCATGGCGTTTTTCAGCGCGGCGTGCCAATCAATGGTATCCATGCCGATTTCACGCTGGTTGATGACGGATTTCTTGTGTTTGAACAGGAACTCGATGGGGTCTTCAACCGTCAGGATGTGGCCAGTGCGGTTGGCGTTGCGGTGATCGAGCATGGAGGCGATGGTCGTGGACTTGCCTGAGCCGGTGGCACCGACCACCAGGATGAGGCCGCGTTTTTCCATGATCAGGTCGGAGAGTATCTGTGGCAGGCCGAGCGTTTCCAGCTCGGGGATATTGCCCAGAATGAAGCGGATGACGATGGCGATGGAATTGCGTTGCCGGAAGATGTTGACCCGGAAATTGCCGACACTGGGAACGCCGAAGGAAAGGTTCATTTCCATGGTCGCCTCGAACGTCTTGAGCTGCTCCGGCGACATCAGTTCGTAGGCGATTTTCTCGATCATGTCCGGCATCATGACCTGCTGATTGACCGGAATGGCGACGCCGTTGATCTTGATATGGACGGCGGCGCCGGCTGTGATGAAGATGTCCGACGCCTGTTTTTCGGACATGAGCAGAAACAGCTTGTCGAGAATCATGGTCTTCCCCCAGTGCGCACCAGTTTTGTCGGGTATCGTGTAGTGCGCTGACATTATAGACGGCATCGTGGCATGGTGCGAAACACCCCGTGTCACTTTTTGATGCCGTGACTCGATCCCGTCGGTGATGATTGCTTTGTTATCGGCAATGGCGCCTGTGCTATCATCCGCCCTCGCTTTTTGCAGCATTCCACCACGGCTTACCGCCGATTCAACCCCCGGAAAACCATGTCTGTTCGTTCCATCCGCAATATCGCCATCATCGCGCACGTCGATCATGGCAAAACCACGCTGGTCGATGGCATGTTGCGCCAGACCAAGGTCTTTCGGGATAACCAGGCCATGACCGAGCGGGTGATGGATTCGAACGATATCGAACGCGAGCGCGGCATCACCATTCTGGCCAAGAATACGGCGGTCGATTATCAGGGGGTGCATATCAATATCGTCGACACCCCCGGTCATGCCGATTTCGGCGGCGAAGTGGAACGGGTGTTGGGTATGGTTAACGGCGTTTTGCTGCTGGTCGATGCGGTCGAAGGGCCAATGCCGCAAACCCGTTTTGTGACCAAGAAAGCCCTGGCGCTTGGTCTCAAGCCCATTGTCGTGATCAATAAGGTGGATCGCGACGGGGCCATGCCCAATGCCGTCATTGACCAGACCTTTGAATTGTTCGACAAACTGGGTGCCTCCGACGAACAACTCGATTTTCCGATCGTCTACGCTTCCGGCCTGAATGGCTGGGCGGCGCTGGAACTCAATGCGCCGCGCAGCGACATGCAACCGCTCTTTGAGACCATTTTGGCGCATGTGCCGGCACCGGAGGCGGACATCGACGCACCGCTGCAATTGCAGATTTCGGCACTCGATTATTCCAGCTACGTCGGCCGCATCGGCATTGGCCGCATCCGGGGTGGCCGCGCCAAGACCGGGCAGCAGGTCGTGGTGCTGTTCGGAACCGACGAGGAAATGGCGGCGCACGAGCGTACGCCGCTGAAGGCCAAGGTCAATCAGGTCTTCGGCTTTCAGGGCTTGAACAAGGTGGAACTGGATGAGGGCTTGGCCGGCGACATCGTCCAGATCACCGGCATCGAGGATCTGGTGCTGGGTGCGACGGTGGCTGATCCGGAACAGCCGAAAGCCTTACCCTTGCTGAAGATCGACGAGCCGACGCTGGCAATGCAGTTCATGGTCAATACCTCGCCCTTGGCGGGCACGGAGGGTAAGTACGTGACCAGCCGCCAGATCCGCGAGCGCCTGCACAAGGAATTGCTGACCAATATGGCCTTGCGGGTCGAGGACACCAAGGATTCGGAAATTTTCGACGTCTCCGGGCGCGGCGAATTGCATCTCTCCATCCTGCTTGAAAACATGCGGCGCGAAGGTTACGAACTGGCGGTCGGGAGGCCGCGGGTGGTGCTGAAAACGATCAACGGCGCGTTGTGCGAGCCCTTTGAGCTGCTGACCGTCGATGTTGAGGAGCAGCACCAGGGCGCCGTGATGGAGTCGCTCGGCATTCGGCGTGGTGAATTGCAGGACATGGTGCCGGATGGTCGCGGCCGCGTGCGCATCGAATACCGCATTCCGGCGCGTGGTTTGATCGGCTTTCAGGGCGAATTTATGAACATGACACGCGGCACTGGTCTGATCAGCCATGTCTTTGACGAATATGCGTCGGTGCGCGAGGGCGGAGTCGCCGATCGTCGCAACGGCGTGCTGATTTCACAGGAAAACGGCGATGCCGTCGCTTATGCGCTGTGGAAGCTGCAGGAGCGCGGTCGCATGTTCGTCAGCCCCGGCGAAAAACTCTACGAGGGCATGGTCATCGGTATTCACAGCCGCGACAACGATCTGGTGGTCAACCCGATCAAAGGCAAACAACTGACCAATATCCGTGCCGCCGGCAAGGATGAGGCGGTGGTGCTGACACCGCCGATTCAGTTGACCCTGGAATCGGCCATCGAATTCATCGCCGACGACGAACTGGTCGAGATTACCCCCAAGAATATCCGTATCCGCAAGCGCCATTTGACGGAAAATGAGCGTAAGCGGGCGGCGCGTGCTGAACCTGCTCCTTGACCCGATCCACCCGATTAATCTCAAAACCGTCTCATCATGCTTGACATTAACCTGCTCCGAACCCAACTTGATGCCGTCGCGGCCCGTCTGGCGACGCGCGGCAAGCCCATCGATTTTTCCGAATTTTCTGCTCTGGAGGCCGAGCGCAAAACGCTGCAAACCCGTACCCAGGAATTGCAGGCGCAGCGTAACAGCCTGTCCAAACAGATCGGCATGTTGAAAGGGCAGGGCAAGGATGCTTCCGAAGTGATGGCGCAGGTGGGCGCGCTGGGCGACGAACTGAAGGCTTCCGAAGCGCGGCTCTCGGAATTGCTGGAAAAATTCAACGCCATTCTGGCCGTGATTCCCAATGTGCCGCATGAATCGGTGCCGGTGGGTGCCGACGAGACCGGCAATGTCGAGCAAAAACGCTGGGGAACGCCGCGTGTTTTTGATTTCCCGGTCAAGGATCATGTCGATCTGGGCGAAGGGCTGGGGCAACTCGATTTTGCGGCTTCGGCCAAGATTTCTGGCGCCCGCTTCTGCCTGATGAAAGGCGATGTCGCCCGCCTGCACCGCGCCCTTGCCCAGTTCATGCTCGATGTGCATACCGGCGAGCATGGCTATACCGAAATTTATGCGCCGTATCTGGTCAATGCCGCCAGCCTGTTCGGCACCGGCCAGTTACCCAAGTTCGAAGAGGACTTGTTCAAGACGCCGCGCGGCGAGGCTGAGCCGCTCTATTTGATTCCGACAGCGGAAGTGCCGGTGACCAATATCGTGCGCGATGAAATCCTGGCGCTGGAAGCGCTGCCGCTGAAACTGGTGTGCCATACGCCGTGTTTCCGTTCCGAAGCCGGTTCCGGCGGGCGCGATGTGCGCGGCATGATCCGCCAACATCAGTTCGACAAGGTGGAACTGGTGCAAATCGCCAAGCCAGAAAATTCCTGGGCAGCGCACGAGGAACTGACGCGCCATGCCGAAATCATTCTCGAAAAGCTGGAGCTGTCGTACCGCCGTGTAACGCTGTGCACCGGCGACATGGGGTTTTCGTCGGCCAAGACCTACGATCTGGAAGTTTGGCTGCCGGGCCAGAACGCCTACCGCGAAATTTCCTCCTGTTCCAATTTCGAGGCTTTTCAGGCACGGCGCATGCAGGCGCGCTACCGCAATGAAAAGAACAAGCCGGAATTGGTGCATACGCTCAATGGTTCCGGCCTGGCGGTCGGCCGCACGCTGGTGGCGATTCTGGAAAATTACCAGAACGCCGACGGTAGCGTGACAGTGCCAACGGTTCTGCGTCCCTATCTGGGGGGCAAGGAGCGGATCGGGCCAGCCTGATTTTTCGCGGCTGGCCGGACATTCAGGCCGGGAACGGGAAGGACTTCAAGCTGTTCGATATCGCCGCTGCGGTACGGTGCTTCGTGGCGCTTCAGGATGTCGTAATAGTTGCGCACGTTTTCCGCCAGGATGACCGCCTCGCCACCTCGTGCGCGCCCCGCCTTGAGCCGCTCGTAATACTTCGGCTTGGCGAGCAGGGGCAGGATGCGTTTCATTTCGTGCCAGGCCCGCGTGTCTGCCTTTAATTGACGGCCTATGGTCAGCGCTGCCCGGAAATGGCCGGGGCCGATGTTGTATGCGGCCAGTGCCATCCAGGTACGGTCGGGTTCCGGCGTTTCGGCGGGAATGTCGTCGCGCAGCATGTTGAGATAGCGCGCTCCAGCCAGAATGCTTTCCTTCGGGTCGAGACGGTTGGAGATGCCAAGGCGATCCGCCGTTTCTTCCGTCAGCATCATCATGCCGCGTACCCCGGTCGGACTGGTTGCATTCGGGTCCCACGTTGATTCCTGGTACGCCAGGGCGGCCAGCAAGCGCCAGTCAATGCCGGTAACCGTTTGGGCATCCTGGAAAAAGGGGCGCAGTTTGGGCAATCGCGTCTTGCTTAATTCGATAAAACTGCCGATCTCCGTGTGGCCCAGTCGGTGGATGTGGCCAAAATAGCGATCCTTCAATTGGGCGAAGAGGGACGTTTTCTGCATACGGGCCAGGAATTCATTGGCCTGTCTGATGAGTTCCGGGTGGGCGTTTTTCGGGAAGGCCCAGACAATCGGCTGGGGGCCGCCAATTTCCAGCGAAGATTGCAGGACAGGCGAAAACTGCAGCGCCACATCGAACTGAAGAGCGTCCACCAGCGCTAACTCATGTCGTTGTGCCGCGACCGATTCAAGCAGGTCGAGCGGACTTCCTTTGTCGAGTTCAACAATCTGCAGGCTGGCGATTTTCTCTTTCAGTTGGCGCGCTTTTGCCGCTTGCCGCGATCCGGCCAAAACGTGCACGGTCCGATTGCCCAGTTCTTCGATGCGCTCAATCGGCAGCGAAGCCTCGTGCTGTACCAGAACGTCATGGCTTTCCATAAATGCTTGGGAAAATGAAACCTCCGGTTTGTCCTCCGGGCTGAGCCAAGCCGTGGCGAGGTGAACCTGATGCGCTTCCAGTTGCTTCCAGAAGTCGCCGGGGGTGGCGATGATGCGGCGAACGCCGACACCGAGTTCGCCAGCAAACTGCTCGATCAAGTCGTGCTCGAAGCCGGACAGATGTTCCGGATCGTCAAGGTCGCAGGTGAGCGGGCTAGGCTGCAGCAGAACCACCAGTTCCTGCTGCGCCGGGGTGGGGAGAGGGAGTGGAGTGGCACGGTGCCAGGTCCAGAAAACAAGGCCTGCGGCGAGAATCAGACTGCCCAGAAGAGCGTATCCGAGACAGCGCAACGTCCAGCTGAGTCGTGCTATCATGCCGCCCTCGACGGAGAGGTACCGAAGTGGTCATAACGGCGCCGACTCGAAATCGGATGGTCAGAGAAATCTGGCACAAGGGTTCGAATCCCTTCCTCTCCGCCAAGCCTGCCCGCCGGTACGCTGCCCCGCGAAGTGCCGTCACACCGGTCTCCCGTCCCTTTTCCCATTATTTCCCCTGTTTCCCTGTCTTGGGTGCCTGACAGCTCCCTTGATTTTGGGGCGATGCTAACGCAAAACGCCGTGTTGCATACAGTTGATGCATTGCAATGTTTCGCGCATTAGAATGGCAGCGCGACAGTTGTTGATCCGGATCGGCTGCTTGATGGAGAGCACTATGACAGGCTATGTTCCTCCGCGCATCTTGGTTGTTGATGATTCCCGCATGGTGCGGGCGTCGATCATCAAGCATTTGCGAGGGCATTATGAGATTCGTGAGGAGGCGGATGGCGAAGCGGCTTGGCAGTCGCTGGTGCTCGATCTTTCCATTGTCGCTGTGATTTCCGATATCCAGATGCCCAAACTCGATGGTTTTGGCTTGCTGGACCGGGTACGCTCTTCCAGGCTGAAACGTCTGCAGGAAATTCCTTTTGTCCTCGTTTCCGGCGCCGAGAGCGAGGAAGAGCGGGATCGCGCCAAGTCGCTAGGGGTTTCCGACTTTGTGACCAAGGGCATCGGCACGGCCGAGATCCTGACCCGGCTCAATCACCTGCTTGAGTTGTCCAGAACGCGCCACCAGCTCGAAGAAAGCCGCCAGCACATGGTGCAGGATTCAAAAACTGGCGTGTTTACCCGCAAATTCATCGAGTTGCAGGCAGCACAGTCACTTTCCCATGCTGCCCGGCACAACAGCGAAGTCAGCGTCATCGTGCTGGGAATCGACCATTTCGACCGCATCGTCGAGGAAGTCGGGGCCGAGCTTGCTGAGCAGTTGGCGACCCGTTTTGTTCAGATGCTGTCAAGCAAGATGCGCAAGGAAGACAGCCTGGGCTTGTACGATCAGGGCAAATTTGCGATTGTCTCACCCGGCGTTTCGCCAGCGCGCTGCGCTTCCTTCGCCGACCGGGTGCGCGAGGCGGTACGGGTGGCCCACGTCATGGTTCAGGGCAAGCGCCTGCAACTGACCGTCAGCGCCGGTGTGGCCAATACGCCCGGGGATCACGTCGTATCGGCCGGAATGCTGCTCGAGCTGGCGGCCAGCCGGTTGCAGGAGGCAATGCAGGCAGGCGGCAATCGCATCGTTCAGGGGGGAACGGGCAGAGAGACGCCGACGTTGCGCGCCGCCAATCTGTCGCAGGCACTTGAACTGCTGAAGAGAGGCGAGGTGAACGCGGTACGCCCCAGGGCTGCGGAGTTTGGCCTGCAAATCCTGCCCTTGCTCAGGATGCTTGACGAGGAGTTTCACCTCAATTTGCCGCTGGCCGAATATACCGAGCGTCTTGGCGCCAAACTTGCCGCTGCCAAGCCGGAGGCGGGGCCGGCGCCCTAGTTTCCCACTTCATGTCGATTTCCTGGTTATTGACCAACGCCGTTGCCGCCTGTCTGCTGCCGCCACTGAACGGGTTATTGCTGGCCCTGATGGGTTTCCTGCTGCTGCGCCGCCGGCCCAGGCTGGGGCGCTGGCTGATCGGCGGCGGTATCGTCCTGCTTTTTATGCTTTCGCTGCAGGTTGTGGCGCAATGGTTGCTGAGACCACTCGAAAATCGTTATCCGCCGTTGCAGCTTGGTGTTTTGGCAAGGATACAAGCCGATGCCGTAGTGGTGCTGGGTGGCGGACGCTATCGTGCTGCACCGGAGTTTGGCGATCGTGATGACGTAACACGCGCGACGCTGGAGCGCTTGCGCTATGCGGCACTGTTGGCCAAAACCCTCAATCAACCGCTATTGGTGTCAGGCGGCCGTCCGGACGGGGGGGCTTCTTCAGAGGCCGAGGTCATGCAATCGGTGCTGCGTCGGGATTTTGGTATTGAGGTGCGCTGGCTGGAAGCAGGTTCCGACAATACGCGGGAAAGCGCCCGCAATACGGCTCGCCTTTTGGGTGGGCAAGGGGTGCGGCGGGTGGTTCTGGTGACGCACGCTTGGCACATGCCACGCTCAGTCGCTGCCTTTGAGCGGGCGGGCTTTGAAGTGGTGCCGGCACCGATGGGTTATCTATCCTTCCGTCCGCGAACACCACTTGACTTCATTCCCCGCGCCGACGCGCTCGAATCGTCTTCGATGGCGCTGCACGAGTGGATCGGGATGGCGTGGTACGCACTACGTGGATGATTTGACGGGAACTTTACCGATCCTGATACGCCATTCCTTCGGCCCGGTTTCATGCAGCGAGGTACCCTGGCTGTCGACAGCCACCGTCACCGGCATATCGACGACTTCGAATTCATACATGGCTTCCATGCCCAGATCGGCAAAGGCAACGACGCGGGCCTTCTTGATCGCCTGTGCGACCAGATAGGCGGCGCCGCCGACGGCGACCAGATAGGCGGAACGGTGGTCCCGGATCGCAGCGATGGCTTCCGGGCCGCGCTCGGCCTTGCCGATCATGGCGAGGAGGCCGGTTTGCTCCAGCATCAGACGGGTGAATTTGTCCATGCGCGTGGCGGTGGTCGGGCCGGCCGGGCCGACGGCTTCATCGCGCACCGGGTCGACCGGGCCGACGTAGTAAATGACCCGGTTCTTGAAATCGACCGGCAGGGATTCGCCCTTGGCCAGCAGGTCGGCGATACGTTGATGGGCGGCATCGCGGCCAGTCAGCAATTTGCCGTTGAGCAGCAGGACTTCGCCGGGCTGCCAGGTAGCGACTTCCTCACGGGTCAGTGTGTCGAGATCAACGCGCCGGCCGGATTCGGCTGTCCAGGTAACGTGCGGCCAGTCTTCCAGCCGGGGGGGCTCAAACTTGGCCGGGCCGCTGCCGTCGAGTTCGAAATGGACATGGCGAGCGGCGGCGCAGTTGGGGATCAAGGCCACCGGTAGCGAGGCAGCGTGGGTCGGGGCGTCCAGAATCTTGACATCGAGCACGGTGGTCAGACCCCCCAGACCTTGGGCGCCGATGCCAAGCGCGTTGATCTTGTTGAAGAGTTCGAGGCGCAGGCTTTCGAGGCGGTTCAAGGGGGCGCCGGAAGCAACTTTGGCTTGCAGGTCGTGCATGTCGACCGGCGCCATGATCGATTCCTTGGCCAGCAGCATGGCCTTTTCCGGCGTGCCGCCGATGCCGAGCCCAAGCACACCGGGCGGACACCAGCCGGCGCCGAGGTTGGCCACGGTATTGACCACCCAGTCGGCGATGGAATCGGACGGATTGAGCATGGCCAGCCGGGCCTTGTTCTCGGAGCCGCCGCCCTTGGCGGCGCAAGTGACGTCCACCTTGTCGCCAGCCACCAGCTCGACATGCACGACAGCCGGGGTGTTGTCACCGGAGTTGCGGCGTTCTCCGGCCGGGTCGCGCAGGACGGAGGCGCGCAGCGGATTGTCCGGATCGGTATAGGCGCGGCGCACCCCTGCATCGACCATTTCCTGCAGGCTGAGTTGAGCATCCCATTTGACATTCATGCCGATTTTGATGAAGACGACGGCGATGCCCGTATCCTGGCAGATCGGCCGTTTCCCCTCGGCGCACAGGCGGGAATTGGTCAGGATCTGGGCGATGGCGTCTTTGGCGGCGGGCGATTGCTCGGTCTCATACGCCCTGGCCATGGCCTGGATGAAATCAGCCGGGTGGTAAACGCTGATGTACTGGAACGCCTCGGTGATCGAAGCGATGAAATCGTCCTGGCGGATGGCGGTCATAGTGGTCTTGTATTGGCGCATTCTGGAGCGCAGCGGGCATTCTGCGCTATTCGGCCCGGTTGCGCAAAAAGTGCCTCTCGCCTAAGGCTGATTCAGCGGCCAGTTCTTGCCCGGCCGCGCCCAGTCGTAGGCATCAAAGGTGCCGTTCTTGTAGCCGGACTGGGTTTCGTAGGCCAGCCATTCCTCGTCGTTTTCGACTTCAGTGAAGTGCGGCAGGTAGGTGCGTAATTTTTCGGGGTCAAAACCCAGACCAGGTTCGGCAGAGTCTTGCAGGCCATCGCGGTCGGCATCGAGCGCCTTCAGTTGGGCGAGGGTCTTGCCGATTTTCCACTGGTTGTAGATTTTCAAATGGACGTTTTCGTGCAGAACCGCAGCGGCAAAGGTGTCGATCCCGGTGCTGGTTTGATAGCCGAGAAAGTTCTTGCCCGGATTCTTGTGCTGCAGGATGGGGTAATCCAATGAGAATTCCGGCCCGAACTTGGCTAGATCGCAGACATGAATAGTGCGGTAGAGCTTGCTCTTCGGGCTGAAAATGGCGCCGGTAATGTTGTCGCCGCAAAACTCGAAACTGCGCGCGCCGTACAGGATGCTGATATTGCTGCCTTCCGGCTTCGCGGCCGGCGTCTGCTTCCAGTAGTAGAACCAGTTGGGCGTTTTGCCTTCCGGATTATTCTTGGATTCACGCGGGTAGAAAAAGCGCACTTCGCGGCTTTCTTCCGCCCGGCAGACGCCGACATTGAGGGTGGCGCTGACCTGCTTTTTGCCAAACTCGTCGTTGGAACGGGGCAGGCCGTCGTAAATGACGGTGATTTCGCTGCCGCGCAATTCCGGATTGGTGGCCCGGCGCGCTTTGCTGTGGATGTCCGGGATTTTCCAGACGACATCGTTGGCGTAGCGTTCCGGCGTGACCTTGGCCTTCAGCTTCATTTCCAGCGCGCCGACTGGGTTGGAAGTAAAGGCATATTTTTGTGATGCCGTTGGTTCGATGATGCTGAGGGTGACCGGCTCATTCGTGCCTTCGACGATGTTCCCGCGCAAGAGCGGTTCCAGGCCGTTTTCGGGATGGAATTTCCAGGTCATGGCGCTGCCGCTGATGCTGCCGTTCCAGGGCGCGGTGTTTTCCATGCGGATTTTGTTGCCGGCGACTTCAAGCACCATGTTGTGCTCGGTGGTGCGGCAATGGATGCGGTTGCCGATGACGGAACAGGCGACGACCATGTAAATGCCGTTGCCAAGATTGTGGCGGTCGACCTTGGCGAAGTTGATACCGAGCGGTCGGTCGTAGGTGATGATGGATTCAAAATATTCGATTTTCCAGCGGCCGGAGTAGCCGCTGCCGGCGCCGATTTTGGAGACAGCGACCCGTTCAGTGTAGGAGCCGGCAGGGTTGGTTGTGGTGCCTTCGAGCAGGGCGCTGTAGCGCGGGCATTGCAGCGATGCGGCAGCAGCCGGAAGGGAGAAGCAGAGCAGGGCGGCAAGCAAAGCAAATCGGCGGAAGGTCGGCATGGCTTGCTCCTTGGGAAAGCGCAATGGATTATTCCAGATGCAGTTCCTGCATTATAGTCGTCGAAATTTCCTCAATCGATTTGCTGGAGGAATCGAGCCAGCGGATGCCTTCGCGCTGCATCATCTTTTCGGCCTCAGCCACTTCGTAGCGGCAGTTCTCCAACGCAGCATAGCGGCTGCCGGCGCGGCGTTCTTCGCGCACCTTGTTCAAGCGCTCGGGCTTGATGGTGAGTCCGAACAGTTTGTCTCGGTATCTGGTCAGGTTGCCGGGCAGTTTGCCGCGCTCGAAATCTTCCGGAATGAGCGGGAAATTCGCCACCCTGAGGCCGAATTGCATGGCCATGTAGAGCGAAGTCGGCGTCTTGCCGCAACGCGACACGCCGACCAGAATGAGGTCGGATTTTTCCAGTTCGTGCTCGGTAATGCCGTCGTCGTGATTCAGGGTGAAATTGATGGCCTCAATGCGCTTCTGGTAATTGGAGCTGTCTGAGATGTCGTGCGAACGGCCAACCGTGTGGCTGGATTGGACGCCGAGTTCCGCTTCCAGCGGTGCCAGGAAGCTCTCGAAAAAGGACATGCAGAAGGCGTCGGACGCCTGCACGATGGCGGAAACCTCCGGGTCGATCAATGTTGTGAACACGAGGGCACGCAGGCCATCGGCCCGGCTGCATTCGTTGATGCGGGCGACGATGGCGTGCGCCTTGTCGGCACTGTCGATGAACGGGGCGCGGTGCTGGCGGAATTCGACATTCTCGAACTGGGTCAGCAAGCTGTGGCCCAGGGCTTCGGCAGTCAGGCCGGTGCCGTCGGAGACAAAGAAGACGGTGCGTTTGGATTTGGGCATGTGCAATTCCGATGGCGGAGGAGGGCTGCGATTTGAGATAATCCGCAAGTTTACTCAACCCTTGTCTTATCGGAAGCTGTTTTGAAAAATGTTGCGAGCGCAGCCAGTTGGGCCGCGCCCGGAACACAGCGACGAGGCAGTACACGAAGTACGGCGAGGAGCGAAAACGGAGTTTCAGCGCAGGCTAACTGAGCGTAGCGAATGTTAAGCGCAGCGGCCGAAGCTAGTACCGCGTAAGGCATAAATGGCAAGCGCAGTAATTTTTGAAACAGTTTCCAAGAGGATTTTCTGCAATGAACCAATACGTGATCGGCTTCGAGTACCTGCGCATGAGCGATGTGAATCAGGTGGGCGGCAAGAACGCTTCACTGGGCGAAATGATCAGTCAGCTTTCCGGTACAGGGGTGCGCGTTCCCGGCGGTTTTGCCACGACGGCGCAGGCTTACCGCGATTTCCTCGCACATAATGGCTTGGCTGACCGTATCAATGCCGAACTGGACCAACTCGATGTCGATGACGTCAATGCCTTGGTGGCGACCGGCGCCAAGATCCGCCAGTGGATTGTCGACACGCCCTTGCAGCCTGAATTGCAGGCCGAAATCAAAAAATCCTACGACGCGCTGATTGCCGATTCAACACCGGAAGCTTCCTTCGCCGTGCGTTCCTCCGCCACGGCGGAAGATTTACCTGACGCTTCCTTTGCGGGGCAACAAGAAACATTCTTGAATATCAATGGCTTCGAGAATATTCTTCATGCGATTAAAGAGGTATTTGCCTCGCTCTATAACGACCGTGCCATCGCCTATCGCGTCCATAAGGGTTTCGTCCACGCCGAGGTGGCGCTTTCCGCCGGTGTCCAGCGCATGGTGCGTTCCGACCAGGGCGCGGCCGGCGTGCTATTCACGCTCGACACCGAATCCGGTTTCCGCGATGCCGTGTTCGTCACCGCCAGTTACGGTTTGGGCGAGACGGTGGTGCAGGGCGCCGTCAACCCGGACGAGTTCTACGTGCACAAGCCCATGCTGGCGGCTGGCAAGCAGGCGGTGGTGCGCCGCAATCTCGGTTCCAAGATGATCAAGATGGTCTTTGCCACCGAAAAGGTGGCGGGCAAATCCACCATCACCGAGGAGGTGCCGGAGGCCGACCGCAACCGCTTTGCGCTCAACGATGCCGAAGTGATGGAACTGGCGCGTTACGCGATGATTATCGAAAAGCACTATCAGCGCCCGATGGACATTGAGTGGGGCAAGGACGGCATTGACGGCAAGCTCTACATCCTGCAGGCGCGGCCGGAAACGGTGAAGTCGCAGGCCAGCGCCAGCCAGATGGAAAAATTCAAGCTCAAGCAGTTCGGCAAGGTGCTGGTCAGCGGTCGTGCTATTGGCCAAAAGATCGGCGTCGGTCCGGTGCGCGTCGTGCATGATCCTTCTGAAATGGACAAGGTCAAGCCGGGCGACGTGCTGGTCGCTGACATGACCGACCCGAACTGGGAGCCAGTGATGAAGCGCGCCGCCGCCATCGTCACTAACCGCGGTGGCCGCACCTGCCACGCCGCCATCATCGCCCGCGAACTGGGCATTCCGGCCATTGTCGGCTGTGGTGATGCGACCGGCGCGCTGAGCGAAGGCGAAGTGGTTACCGTCTCCTGTGCCGAAGGCGATACCGGCCATGTCTATCGCGGCAAGCTTGAGTTTGAAGTGGTGCGCACCGATATTTCGGCGCTGCCGGAAATTCCGGTCAAGATTATGATGAATGTCGGCAACCCGGAACTGGCCTTTGAATTCGCTCAGTTGCCCAATGCCGGCGTTGGTCTGGCGCGGGTTGAATTTGTCATCAACAACGTCATTGGCATCCACCCCAAGGCCATTCTCGATGTCGCGCGCCTACCGGTTTCTAAGCGCGACGAAATCCTGCGCCGCGCCCGTGGCTACGCCAACCCGACCGAGTTTTTTGTCGAAAAACTGGTTGAAGGCGTTTCCACCATCGCCGCCGCCTTCTGGCCCAATCCGGTGATCGTGCGTCTCTCCGATTTCAAATCCAACGAGTACCGCAAGCTGCTGGGTGGCGAACTCTACGAGCCGGAGGAAGAAAACCCAATGATTGGCTTCCGCGGCGCTTCGCGCTACATCGCGCCCGATTTCGCCGAGTGCTTTGCGCTGGAATGCCGTGCCATGAAAAAGGTGCGCGAAGACATGGGCCTGACCAATGTGGAGTTGATGATCCCGTTTGTCCGCACCGTGGCGGAAGGCCAGGGCGTGATCGATCTGCTGGCCAAGCACGGCCTCAAGCGCGGCGAAAATGGATTGCGCGTCATCATGATGTGCGAGATTCCGTCCAACGCGCTGCTGGCCGACCAATTCCTCGATCATTTCGACGGCTTCTCCATCGGTTCCAACGATCTGACGCAGCTCACCCTTGGCCTCGACCGCGATTCCGGCCTCGTCGCCAGCCTGTTTGACGAGCGCGATCCGGCGGTGAAGGTGCTGCTGAAAATGGCGATCACCACCTGCAAAAATCGCGGCAAATACATCGGCATTTGCGGCCAGGGCCCCTCCGACCACGCCGATCTGGCCGAATGGCTGATGCAGCAAGGGATAGAAAGCATGTCGCTCAATCCGGATACGGTGGTGGCCACTTGGCAGCGGTTGGGTGGGCAGGGCGGAGTTCGGCCATGAGCCGTCATTCGGCAAAACGCCCATCAGGACTGGATGAAGGAACAATGGCGACCAGGGACATGGTGGAGATCCGCTGGCACGGCCGGGGCGGACAGGGCGCGAAGACCGCCTGTCTGCTGCTGGCGGAAGTTGCCGGGATGCAGGGCAAATTTGTGCAGGGTTTCCCGGAATACGGGCCGGAGCGCCTGGGCGCCCCCATTACGGCCTACAACCGTATCAGCGCGGAACGCTGCACGATTCATTCATTCATCTATGCGCCGGACTACGTGGTCGTGGTGGACGAAACCCTGCTGGACAGCGTGGACGTCACTGCCGGACTGAAAGCGGACGGCGCCATCATCGTCAACACGACCGTTGCGCCTGCGGAGTTGCGGTCCCGCCTGCGGAACTGGAGCGGCAAGGTCTGCGCCATCGACGCGCGCCGCATTTCCGAGGAGTGCCTGGGCGCCAACCGGCCGAACACACCGATGCTGGCCGCCCTGCTCAAGGTGAGCGGCGTGCTGGATACTGGGCTTTTCCTGGCGGACATCGAGAAGTCCTACCAGAACAAGTTTGCCGCCAAGCCCCGGATGATCTCGGGGAACATGGAGAGCCTGAAACAATCCTTGCGGGAGGTACGGGAAGCATGATCCTAGAAACCTCAGTTGACCGCTCCGTGGCTTTTCGAAATGCGGATGAATTCCGGGGGTTCCGGCGTCGTTGCAGTCACCTCCTGGGTGAGCCCGCTTCGTGCCCATGTGCACGACCGGCGAGGCGCGCGGCGTTGTTGCTCGTCCTGGCAGGGAATGACCATGCGGCGTCCTCGCGCCTAGCCGTGCACCTCGCCAACCATGCCCATGTGCTCGATCAACTGAGGTTTCTAGGATGATTCACGCCAAAGACATCAACGAAAAGACACCCTGGCAGGAGCTGACGCCGGGCGGCGAAATCTACGAAGCGGGGACCGCGCGCCTCTACAACACCGGCACCTGGCGGACCGACACGCCGTTCTTCAAGCAGGAGAACTGCAAGCACTGCATGTTGTGCGTGCCCTATTGTCCGGACAGCGCGATCCCGGTCCAGGACGGCAAACGGCAGGATTTCGTTTTCATGCACTGCAAGGGCTGCGGCATCTGCGCCGAAATCTGCCCCTTCGAGGCGATCGAGATGACGCCGGGAGGTGCGCCGAAATGATGAAATTCATGTCCGGCAACGAAGCCGTGGCCTATGCCATGAAACAGATCGATCCTGACGTGATGGGCGCCTTCCCGATCACGCCGTCGACCGACATCCCGGAGGTGTTCGCGGGCTATGTGGCCAACGGCGAGGTCAACACCGAATACGTCGCGGTCGAGTCCGAACACAGTTCCATGTCCGTGTGTATCGCGGCTCAGGCGGCCGGCGCGCGCGCGGTCAGCGCCACCTCCTCGTGCGGTCTGGCCCTGATGTACGAACTGCTCTACGTGGCGGCCTCCAGCCGCCTGCCCATCTCCATGGCCTGCGTCAACCGCGCCCTGACCGGGCCGATCAATATCAACAACGATCATTCCGACTCGATGGGCGCCCGCGATTCCGGCTGGATTCAACTCTATGCCGAGAACAACCAGGAGGCCTACGACAACTTCATTCAGGCCATGCCCATCGGCGAGTCCCCAGCAGTGCGGCTGCCGGTCATGACCTGCATGGACGGATTCATCACCAGCCACGCGATGGAGAATATCGAATTGCTGGAGACTGCAGCGGTGAAGGCGTTTGTCGGCGAATACCGGCCCGAACACTATCTGCTGAAGAAGGACAACCCGCTGGCGATCGGCCCCTACGACATCAGCGCCTACTACATGGAACACAAGGTGCAGGGGGCCGAGGCCATGAAAGCCGCCAAAGCCCGCATCCTGGAAGTGGCGGCCGAATTCGAGAAGGTTTCGGGCCGCAAGTACGGCCTCATCGAGGAATACCGCCTGGAGGATGCCGAAACTGCGGTGGTCCTGATCGGTTCCAGCGCTGGCACCGGCAAGGCGGCGGTCGACCGGCTGCGCAGCCAGGGCGTCAAGGCCGGCCTGATCAAGATCCGCGTCTTCCGGCCATTCCCGGGGGAAGAACTGGCGCGGGCGCTGGCCAAGACCCAAGCCGTCGCCGTGCTGGACAAATCCGAGGGCTTCTCGGCCAATGGCGGGCCGGTATTTGCCGAAACCCGCAGCGCCCTGTATGACCTGAAGGATCGCCCTGCCTTGGTCAATATCGTCTATGGCCTGGGCGGACGCGACATCCGGGTTGAGGATTTCGAGCGCGTGTTCGGCCGGCTGGCCGACATTGCCGCCAGCGGGGAGACAGGGCCGGTATACGTCCACATGGGACAGCGCTCGCAGGCGCAGGAGGTTATGGCATGAGCATCCGATATAACCAGAAGCGCGAAGCGGAAAAACAGCCGCGTCTGACCGGCGGCCACCGCATGTGCGCCGGTTGCGGCGCCGGCATCGTGGTATCCGGGGTGCTGCGGGCGCTGGAGCCCGAAGACCGGGCGGTTGTGGTCAATGCCACCGGTTGCGTCGAAGTCTCCACCTTCATGTACCCGTACACCGCCTACATGGACAGCTTCATCCACTCGGCTTTTGAGAACGCCGCCGCCACCTGCTCCGGTGTGGAAGCGGCCTACAACGCGCTGAAGCGCCGCGGCAAGGTTGATGGCACCGTCAAATTCATCACCTTCGGCGGCGACGGTGGCACCTACGACATCGGCTTCCAGTCGCTGTCCGGCGCGATGGAACGCGGCCACGACATGGTTTACGTCTGCTACGACAACGAGGCCTACATGAACACCGGTGTTCAGCGCTCTTCTTCGACGCCGCGCTTTTCCCGCACCACCACCTCGCCGGTCGGTTCCGTGCAGCCCGGCAAGCGGCAGCAGAAAAAGGACCTGACCGAAATCCTGGTCGCGCACAACATCCCCTACGTCGCACAGACCGCGCCCATCGGCAATTTCCGCGACCTGCATCTCAAGTCGCACAAGGCGATCTACACCGCAGGCCCGTGCTTCCTGAATATCCTGGCGCCCTGTCCGCGCGGCTGGGACTACCCCGCAGCCAAGCTGGCCGACATCATTAAGCTGGCCGTGGACAGTTGCGTCTGGCCGCTGTTCGAGGTTGAGGAAGGGCAATGGCGCGTCACCTACACGCCCAAGAAGAAGCTGCCGGTCGAGGACTATCTGCGTTCGCAGGGACGTTTTCGCCACATGTTCCAACCCGGCAACGAATGGATGATTGAGGAGGCCCAGCAGCAGATCGATCAGAAATGGGAGCGCCTGCTGGAGCGCGCCGGCGGTTGAGGCGACTGTTTATTTGAAAATGTAATGAGGGGGTAAACCCGTGGAATCAACTATTTTCACCAACGACATCATCCTGGCCTGGCTCCGCTATTTTGCGGAGCACGTCGATATTAGTCTGGCCGATGTTCGCATGTTGGACATCACCGGCAGGAATAAAAACCTGATCCCGACGGTGATGAGCAATCGGGTGGTGCTGGTGTTTGTTGACGCCGGACATCCGGACATCTTCTACGAGATGTGGACCGACGATCTGGGCAACTGCGAGGTCTGGTACAACGAAGGGTCCGATCCCACCGGCCCCATCAAGCACGACAAGCTCTCGGACATGATCGACCGCGGCATCAACGCCTCGGCCGCCATGCTGATCCTCAATCCCGATGCCGCCACCAACACCCCGGTCGGTATCGAAAACGCCCGCTTTTCGCCCGGTTCGATCCACTACGTGTGCCGCGAAGTGCGTGCGGTCATCATGAACAAGCTCAACATCGGCGACCGGAACAATGTCTGCGTCATCTCCGGCGAGAGCATCGCCGTCGAAGCTGCCCTGATCGCCTGCGAGGGCAGCGTGGTGGCGGTTGAATACGACCACCATGACCGTGACACCATGGAGGAGAACATTGCCAAATTCGGCCTGGCCAATGTCACCATTGTCGAATCCCTGAAAGACGGCCTGCCCGCAGATGTACCCGCGCCCGACATCGCCTTCATCGTGGCCTCCCCCAGGATCGAAAACGAGATCAAGAGCCTGCTGGCCCTGAACCCCGCCATGCGCTTCGTCTTCTACTCGCTCGACTTCGAAATCCTGACCGGGCTGCCCGCCATGATTCGCCGCAACGGCCTGGAACGTACCGAAGCGATCCACATTGCCGTCTCGTGGGTTAACAGCAAGAACATGTCCGAATCCTACCCCGCGCCCTGGCTGATCTCGGCGCAGAAGATGGGGTAGTGGGCATATGTCAAAGCAAATGTGACCCTGCGTTGGGATATTGGCAAAGCAAGGTGCTGAGTGTCTGCTGTTCAATGTTGCCACAGACGGCTCAGGGTCGAATTGAGAGACTGCAAAAATGATCTTTCGTAGTCCAAACGTACTGCGTTTTGCGTTGCACCATATGGCGATTAATCACGGACTGTGGATACCCCTATAATCCGGTCTGGCGGGTCGGTGACCCGCCAGCATCCTTATGAAATTGAGGCTGGATTTGCGACCAGACCAACAGCATGCTGCCCAATCCGGGTACGGTGAAACCGTGGTGTGTCCCCTATTATTTTCTATTGGCATCACTTCCCGGGCAGGTCGCTACGGCGGTACTTTCGCCCACAAGGATATCGCCTTC
>JAKJFA010000032.1 GCA_022705135.1 Pseudomonadota bacterium
ATCTCCTCCAGCTTTTTGGCGTTGTCCTCCTGAATGGCCGCAAGCCGAAGTTCGACGGCAGTGCGCAGGCGCTCGAACCGCTCGTCCAGCCCCTGCGAAAAGAGCTTCAATTCGCGGCCGAAGGCATCCAAACGTTCGCCCTGCAAACCGGCCTGCTGGGTCAGTTGCGTTGTCAAGGTTTGGGTCAGCAAGGCCGACGATTTGGCGCGCTCTTCGCGGTCGAGCGTGGCTTCTTCCGCGCCGGCCCGGCGGCTGCGCGACAATTCATCGCGCAATTCGCGTTCCAGACGTTCCAGTCCCGCCGACAAGGCTGTTTCAAGCCGCTCCAAGCGTGCCAGCATCGCTTCGCTGCCCTCGCGGCGACGGAAAAGCACAAACAACACGGCTGCCTGCAACAACGCCACAACGCCGACCAGCACCATCGTCAACTCAGACATTTCTTCCTTTCACCCCAGCCCTGCTGCCCCGCAACAAAAACCACCCGCGAACATGGCATAATTTCGGTCCTACTCCAACCCCGGTTTCCCGACCGGGCATCGCAACCTGTTTCACAAGGATTTAGTATCGTGGCGTATATCAACGAAAATTTTCTCAAGCTCCAAGCCGGTTATCTTTTCCCGGAAATCAGCCGTCGTGTCAAGGTCTTCGGCGAAGCCAACCCAGAAGCCGCCAAGCGCATCATCCGCTGCGGCATCGGCGACGTCACCGAACCGCTGCCGCCCGCCTGTATCGCCGCGCTGCACCGCGCCGTCGACGAAATGGCCGTGCGCGAGACGTTCCGCGGCTACGGCCCGGAACAAGGCTACGACTTCCTGCGCGAAGCCATCGCCCAAAACGATTTCCAGCGCCACGGCATCAACATCGACGCCGATGAAATTTTCGTTTCCGACGGCTCCAAGTGCGACTGCGGCAACCTGCTCGACATTTTCGGAGCCGGCAACCGCATCGCCGTCATGGACCCGGTCTATCCGGTCTATGTCGACACCAACGTCATGTGCGGCAATACCGGCTCGGCCAAGACGGACGGCTCCTTCGAGGGCTTGGTCTACCTGCCCTGCACGGCGGAAAACGGCTTTGTGCCCGATTTACCCGCCACGCCGGTCGATGTCATTTACCTGTGCTACCCGAACAACCCGACCGGTGCCGTCGCCACCCGCGAGCAACTCAAGCGCTGGGTCGATTACGCCCTCGCCCACCAAGCCATCATTCTCTACGATGCCGCCTACGAGGCTTACATCAGCACGCCGGGCATTCCGCATTCCATTTTCGAAATCCCCGGTGCGCGCGATTGCGCCATCGAGCTGCGCAGTTTCTCCAAGAACGGCGGCTTTACCGGACTGCGCTGCGGCTATGTCGCCATTCCCAAGACCCTGATGGGCAAGAAGAAGGACGGCGGCAAGCATCCCTTCCACGCCCTCTGGCTGCGCAACCACACCACCAAGTTCAACGGTGTTGCCTATCCGGTGCAGCGCGCCACCGAAGCCCTCTACTCGCCGGAAGGCCAGCAGCAGGTCAAGGATCTGGTCAATTTCTACAAGGGCAACGCCGCATTGTTGCAGGCTGCACTGACGACCGCCGGCCTCAAGGTCTATGGCTACACCGACTCGCCCTACCTGTGGGTGCGCGGCCCGCAAGGCGTCACCAGCTGGCAACTGTTTGACCGTATCCTCGACAAGGCCAACATCGTCACGACGCCGGGCAGCGGCTTCGGCGCCGGCGGCGAAGGCTACTTCCGCCTGTCGTCCTTCAACAGCCGCGCCAATGTTGAAGAAGCCTGCAAGCGACTTTCCGACAAGGCTCTGTTCGTTTTCGGCTAAACACAAAAACCCTCCCCTCTCCCGTTCGCGGGAGAGGGGCCGGGGGAGAGGGCAAACCGCATGGCCCGCATCTTGATCGTCTACTCGACTGTGTTTGGCCACACGCTCGACATTTGCCTGCGCCTGAAAAGCGTCATCGAGCAGCAATCACATCACGTCGATTTGCTTGATTTTAAAGACTGCCAAGCGAGCAATATCGAAGCCTGCGACAAGATCGTCATCGGCGCCAGCATCCGCTACGGGCGGCATAATCCGCAACTGGTCAAATTCATTGAACGCCATCGCCCCTTGCTGGAAGCGCGGCCGAATGCCTTCTTTTCGGTCAATGTCGTCGCCCGCAAGCCGCATAAAAGACAGGCGGACACCAATCCCTACGTCCGGAAATTCTTAAAGAAAATTCTCTGGAAACCAGAGCATGTTACTGTTTTCGCAGGAAAAATAGATTATCCCATCTATAACTCGATCGACCGCTTGATGATCCGCCTGATTATGACTATCACGCGCGGCCCGACCGACCCCAAAGGCACTTTCGAATTTACCGACTGGCAGCAGGTCGAGACTTTCGGCCACAAAATAGCCGAAATGTAGGCTTTTACGCTTTCCCGCCTTCGGTCAGGCGTTCAAGGACCGTTTTGGCCACCTTGTCGCGGACATAATGCGGCACGGCCAAGGCCGGATCGCAAGCTTCACCTGCCTGCGTCTTCAGCGCAGCAAGCGCGGCAATATCCGCGGCACGCGGCATCAGCTCGGCTTGCGTCGCCATTCCAAGCTGGCCGGCGCGCTGCGCCAATTGCGGATAAGCCCGCAGGGCGTTGCCGACGACGACATAACGCCCAGTTTGCGGCCATTCCAGCGCTTCCGGCGAAGAAAGCCCCAAGGCACCGATGAGGCGCAACCCATGATCGCCCCGTTCAAAATAGCCTGAATAAATCTCGTTCATGCGGGCATCGAGCAAGACCAGACAGCGCTCCGTTCCGGAGGCCCACGCCAGGGCGTCAAGCGAACCCACCGGCACAACCGGCAAACCAGCACCAACCGCCAAGCCCTGCGCCACACCGCAAGCCACGCGCAGGCCGGTGAATGCGCCCGGGCCAGCCCCAAATGCAATGCCGTCAAGCTGGGAGAGAGACACCCCTGCATCGGTGAGCAGATTTCTGACCAGCGGCAACAAGGTTTCTGAATGGAGGACCCCGTCCGGACAAAAACGCTCTGCACAAGCGCCATCGCGCCAGAGCGCGCAGGAGCCGAGGTTCGTGGAAGTTTCCAGAGCAAGCAGTTGCATGGCGCAGGATTGTACCGGAGCGCCGGCGAATCAGGCGTGGGCGCCGTGTTCTCAACGCTCCCTTTCCATCCTTCCCGGCCCATCGACGCGACCGCCATGCCCCCGCAAATCCCGGGGCGGACGGTCATCGCGCATGCGCTGGTATCCCTCTCGGCCAGAGTTTTGCCGATGCTGATATGGGGTACCCCGCTGTTCCGGCGGCACTTGTTGCCAGTGCTGACGCATCTGTTGGCGCATTTGCTGGCGCTGTTCCGGTGTCAGCCCGGCAAAATGATCCTGCTGGCCATGCATGGCCGGCAAAGACCGCCCCGGGGTCAAACCATGGGCATCACGCCGAAATACCGGAATCTGGCCCTGGGTTGGCCCAGAACGGAAATCGAGGGGCATGGCGAAGGCCTCCCATCCGAAGGCAGAGCCAGCCAAAACCAGCGCCAGCAGACGAATCAGAGCGGTACGGGTCGCCATGGCGCCTCCCTGTATCGAACATGGGCTTCATTCTGCCCCGTTGTTGTAAGTGCGCAATGTCCGGCCCGCACCCGAATGTAACAAGATGTTTCGCCGTCGCTTCTGTCCATCGTATTGCCAATGCCTTCCCTCTTCATCACAATGCCGGGCGTATCGTTTATTTGAACGAAGGAACGTATGGCGCTTCCCTGTACCGAAAAGGCACTCCTGCAGTTTTTGCGCGAGTCCAAACATGCCACCTACGCGTCGTCCGGCGACAGCGCGACCGTCCAGGCACCGCTCTTGTCCGGAACCAAACAACTTGAATACCGTTCGGGCGATTTTTTCTACCGCGACATTTACGCCGGCATGATTCGCTTCACCGGCCAGGAAATCGTTTATTTTCAGGACAAGCCCATCTGGTCGATGGCCTACTCCGGCGGCACTCTGGCCGGTGTCGAAACAGACCGGATTATGGGAATTTACGCTTTTCTGCGTCAGGCTTTGCGCCAAATTCCTCCCGAATTGCCCCTGCGCGGGCCGTTGACCTTTGCCGAAGCACCGTATGACTATGCCTGCGAAACCATCGGCACCATCGAACAGTTTCACGGGCAGGAGCGTATCTCCTCGGAAGATGCCTTGCTCTACGAATTGCATTTTTGCGGTGGAACCTTGATCTGAAACCAAAAGGAATTTTTATGCCTCTTGCCCGTATCGAAGTGCGCAAGCACCGCCCTCCCGAAGAAGCCACCGCATTGATGGAAGCCGTCTATCTGGCCCAGCGCGAGGCTCTGAAGGTGCCTGAGGGCGACCGCAACATCCGCTATGTCGAACATCGCCCGGAACATTTCGCCGTGCCCCCGGGCAAGAGCGAAAATTATACCCTTGTCGAAATCACGCTTTTCCCCGGTCGTTCTCTGGCGGCAAAGAAGGCGCTCTATCAGGGTATCGTCCGTCGCTTCGGCAAACTCGGCATCGCGCCGGAAGACGTGTTCATCGTTCTCAACGAGCCACCACTCGACAACTGGGGCCTGCGCGGCGGCCAGGCCGCCAGTGAGATCGATCTCGGCTTTAACCTCAAGGTGTGATCAATCGCGCGGCGGCGCCTGCGTCGCGGCGAGAATGCCGCGCAGGATATTGACCTCGTCAATTTCCAGCCGCGCCTTGCCGAACAACCGGCGCAGCTTAGGCAGCAGGCGCTTTGGCTTGGCCGGGTCGAGAAAACGGGTGGCGATCATCACTTCCTCGAGGTGGCCGTAGAAGCCTTCAACTTCCTCATGCGTCGCCGGCCGCGAAACGTTCGGCGTCGCGCCACGCGGCGACGGCAGACGCTGGCCGGCATAGGCCGCCAGCCGCGCTTCATAGCACAGTACCTGCACCGCCGAACCGAGATTGAGCGAACTGAAATCCGGGTCAGTCGGGATGCTCACCGCCGCCTGGCAGCGCTGCACTTCCTCGTTGGAAAGCCCCACCGTTTCATTGCCAAAGACCAGCGCCACTTCGCCAGCCGCTGCCTGATCGAGCAGGCCGGCCGCCGCTTCGCGCGGCCATAGCGCCGGCGGACCGAGATCGCGGCGCCGCGCCGTCAACGCCACGGCGTGGATCGTTCCGGCCAGCGCCTCATCGAGCGTGCTGCAGACGGCGGCACGCTCAAGCAGATCGGCCGCCCCGGTCGCCCGCGCCGTGGCTTCCTCATCGGGAAAGCGCTGCGGATTGACCAGAACAAGGTGGGAAAGCCCCATCACCTTCATCGCCCGCGCCGCCGCGCCAATGTTGCCGGGATGGCTGGGATGTGACAGCACAACCCGGACGCGGCAAAGCAAATCTTCTGGATTCATCATCTCCACCTCTCCGGTTTCCGGGGAAATCCGCTCCAACCCTGTTTCGCGCATGCGCCTTGTGCCAAGAAATCTCCGGAAGAACAGCAGCCACTCAATAGCGGGTACACCGCTGCCGTGCCATCGGAGAAAAAAAGCGAGCATAATGTTGAGGCGTTCCGGGCGCAAACGTTTGTTTTGCTTCCGCCCCCGAATGTCACCAAACCAGCCTGGGAAGCAAGCCGTGGAAAATCTTTCAGAATTAACCAAGGCCATGGCGGACGACATGCGTGTCGACGCAAAAGGGTTCGCGCGTTACAAAACCTATCTCGGGCTCGATGATGATGATGCGAAGCGCCTGCGCGCGCTCATTCCGGAAGTCTCCTCGACCTGCCGCGATTTCGCCGAAACCTTATGCGCCGAATTATTGCAATTCGACGAGACACGCGGCGCAATGGAACAATCGCATAAAAGTCTGGAACGCATCGAACAAAATTACAAGGAACAGATTCTTGCCCTCGTCTCCGGCCACTATGACTACGATTTCAAACTGGCGCGCATGCAGAATGGCATCGGCCATCACCAGAATTGTCTCGAACCGAAATGGTTTATCGGCGCCTACCGGCATTATTTCGATTGCCTGTCGCGCGCTGCGCTGAAAACTGCGGATGGCGACACCGCTTTATTCGTCGACACCCTGGATTCAATCTGCAAAATCATCCTGCTCGACATCGCCCTGGGAACCCGGGCCTACGTCCATGTCCACGAGGAAAAACTCCGTCTCTTTGCCAAGGTGTTCGAAAGTGATCTTGAAGCGGTGCTCATCACCGACACCGCCGGCAACATCATTCATGCCAGCCACATGGTTCTGGCCATCTCTGGCTATCCCGCAGCAGCGCTGACCGGATGCAACGTCGAACTGCTGCATTCGGAGCGCAACGACCGGTCTTTTGCCGCGGTCTGGAGCCAGGTGGCTGAAAAGGGCGCTTGGCGCGGGCGCCATTGGCACCGTCACGCCATGGGCCATGATTATCTGGCCAGCATGAGCATCGCGGCAGTCAAAGACGAAAGAGGCCGGGTGACGCACTATGTTGTCGAGTATTCGGACGAAACCGAAACCTGGGAAGCGGAAAGGGCGCTCAAGCGACGCACCGATGAACTGGCCTACTCCAATCGGGAACTCGAACAGTTCGCTTATGTCGCCTCGCATGATTTGCAGGAGCCCCTGCGCATGGTGGCGAGCTATGCCCAACTGCTGGCAAGGCGCTACAAGGACAAACTCGACAAGGATGCCCATGAATTCATTGGCTTTGCCGTGGACGGTGCCACCCGCATGCAAAGCCTCATCAATGACCTGCTCAAGCTGTCACGGGTCGGCACGCAGGTCAGGCCCTCTGCGCCCATCAGCTGCACCAAGATACTCCGGGATACCCTCAGCAACCTGGAATTAGCCATCCAAGAGAGTGCTGCCGTCGTCACCAGCGATCCGCTGCCAACGATCAACGGAGACGAAATATTGCTGATCCAGCTCTTTCAGAATCTGATCGGCAATGCCATCAAGTTCCGCGCGGCGGATCGTCCAGTAAAGATCCATGTCGGCGCGCGTCACATCGATGACGCCTGGGAATTCTCGATCAGCGACAACGGAATGGGTATTGCCCCCGAGCATTTCGATCGGATCTTTGTCATCTTTCAACAAATCCAGAGCAAATCCGAACACCCGGGCAACGGCATCGGTCTGGCGCTGTGCAAAAAAATCGTTGAACGGCATGGCGGAAAGATATGGGTAGTTTCCCGGCTGGGAGAGGGCGCCACCTTTTTCTTTACCATTGCCGACCCGGAAAATTCGGTCAAAAAGGAAGCTGCCCAATGAAACACGCCAAGACCGGCCGGCCAGCCGAGTTTCTGCTGATCGAAGACAACCCCGGTGACGTGCGTCTGACCCGGGAAGCCCTCAACGAGAGCAAACTGCGCAATAACCTTTCCGTCGTCGTCGACGGTCTGGAGGCTTTGGCTTTTCTGAAACGTGAAAGCCCCTACAAGGCGGCGCCACGTCCCGACATTATCCTGCTTGACTTGAATCTGCCGCGCAAAAGCGGGCTGGAAGTCCTCGCCGAAATCAAGGCCGACCCCATGCTGCAACAAATTCCGGTCGTCGTCCTGACCTCTTCGGAGGCCGAAAAGGACATTATTGCCAGTTACAACCTGCATGTGAATTGTTATGTCAGCAAACCCCTGGACCTCGATCAGTTCATCAAAGTCGTGAATTCGATAGAGTCCTTCTGGTTCACCATCGTCAAACTCCCCGGGGGATGAATATGAGCGATGATCTTGTCACCCTTCTGATGGTTGAAGACAACGCAGGCGACCTGCGTCTGGTCGAGGAAATGCTGCTCGAGAACAGCGGCGCCCGTTTCCGGCTATTGCACGCCGACAAGATCACTTCAGCCATCCCAATCCTGGACAAGGAAAAAGTTGATATTATCCTGCTCGACTTGACCCTGCCCGACACCAAGGGTCTGGATACCCTCGTCAAGATGCATGCCCTTTCGCCAGGGCTGCCGATCGTCGTCTTGAGCTGTGTCGAAGACGAATCGCTCGCCATCAAGGCCGTGCGCCTGGGCGCGCAGGATTTTCTGGTCAAGTCGCACATCAACCCGGGCCTGCTTGCCCGTTCATTGCACTACGCCCTAGAACGCCGTCAGCTCGAAGAACATCTGTACCACCTGGCCCACCACGATCCATTGACCGATCTGCCCAACCGGAGGCTGTTTTACGAACGCCTGTCACGCGCTTTGGCATCCTCACGACGGCATCAGTTGCCGCTGGCCCTGATGCTGATCGACCTGAACGGCTTCAAGCAGATCAACGACACCTATGGCCACAAGGTCGGAGATGGACTGCTGATCGAGGCCGCAAAAAGAATGACGGATTGTCTGCGCGCCACGGATTGCGTTGCCCGGCTGGGCGGCGACGAATACATCATCTTCATCAGCGACCTTGGCGATACCCAACAAGTGGCCCGCGTAGCGCAAAAGATACTCCAAGCACTGGAAGCCCCCTGTACCATCGACGGCAACACATTGCGTGTGTACGCCAGCATGGGGATCGCGCTCTTTCCGGGCGATGGCGAAGAGATGGAAACCCTGGTGCAGAAAGCCGATTCGGTCATGTATGTCGCCAAGTCCGAAAAAAAGGCGGCAAGCAATTACCGCTTCTTTTCCAGCGATATTCATGCCCTCAATGTCGAGCACAAGGCGCTGGAAGAAAGCCTGAAAGGCGCCCTCGAACGCGGCGAATTTCAAATCAACTACCAGCCGCAGTTCGATCTGCACAGCGGCCGCCTGATTGGCATGGAGGCGCTGCTCCGCTGGCGGCAGCCCAACGGTGAAGAAACGCTGCCCGCCCGGTTTCTTCCCGTACTGGAAGAGAGCGGCCTGATCGTTTCCGTCGGCGAGTGGGTGCTGAAGACCGTTTGCCGCCAGAACAAAGCCTGGCAGGAGCAAGGGTTTCCGCCGGTCACCGTTGCCGTCAACATTTCGCCCCGCCAGTTCCGCGACAAAAACCTGCCCGAGAATGTCGACCATGCCCTGAAAGCGTCCGGCCTCAACCCGCGTCTACTGGAACTGGAACTGTCCGAAGACTCATTACGCGAGGACGAGCAATTCGCCCTTGAACTGCTGAAGCGCCTCAATTCAATCGGCGTCCGGCTGGCGCTCGACAACTATGGCGCCGGCTCAACCTCTTTGCGCTATCTGCAGCGTTTTCCGATCCATACCGTCAAGATTGACCGCTCCATCGTCCGCGACGTCACTTCGAACCCGGAAGAAGCGGCAATCGTCCGGGCCGTGATCGCCATTGCACATGTCTTCAAAATGAAAGGGATCGCTCAAGGCGTGGAGACAATGGATCAGGCCAACTTCCTGCGCGAGCACGCCTGCGACGACGCGCAGGGCTACGCCTTCGGCAAGCCCCTCTCGGTCGAGGCCTTTACCGAGTTCTTGCGCGCCTCATCCTCCGGAAAGGGATGAGTTCTCAGCCCTGGCAAATCATTCTTTCAGCCGCCTCGAAAAACCGCCAAGCCCAGGCCCGAAGCACCCTATCCCACCCAGCGCCTGGCATTCCTGAACATGCGCAGCCATGGGCTGTCTTCGCCCCAATCGGCCGGGTGCCAGGACATTTGCACGGTACGGAAGACGCGCTCGGGATGCGGCATTATGATGGTGAAGCGGCCGTCGGCGGTGGTGACGCCGGTCAGCCCACCCGGCGAGCCGTTCGGGTTGTAGGGATAGACTTCGGTCGGCGCGCCGATGTTGTCGATGAAGCGCAAGGCCGTGGCGACTTGGCCGGCATCTGCAGCTTGGTCAAACACCGCCCTGCCCTCGCCGTGCGAGACGACGATGGGGATGCGCGAACCGGCCATGCCGGCGAAGAACAGTGACGGCGATTCCAGCACTTCGGTCAGCACAAAGCGCGCTTCGAACTGCTCGACGGCATTGCGGCGGAAAGCCGGCCAGTGTTCGGCGCCGGGAATCACGGATTTCAGCGCGCTCATCATCTGGCAGCCGTTGCAAACGCCCAGGGCAAAAGTATCCGGGCGATTGAAGAAAGCGGCGAATTCGTCACGGCAGCCGCCGTGCATCAGGATGGTCTTGGCCCAGCCCTGACCGGCGCCGAGCACGTCACCGTAGGAGAAGCCGCCGCAAGCCACCAAGCCCTTGAAATTCTTGAGGCTGATGCGGCCAGCCAGAATATCGCTCATATGAACGTCAACCGACTTGAAACCGGCACGGTCAAAGGCCGCCGCCATTTCATACTGGCTGTTAACGCCCTGCTCGCGCAGGATGGCCATTGCCGGGCGAACGCCGCTGGCGATGAAGGGGGCGGCGATATCCTGCTGCGGGTCGAAGCTCAGTTGCGGCGACAATCCCGGATCGGCGGCATCGAGGATGCGGTCGTATTCGGATTGGGCGCAAGCCGGATTGTCGCGCAGCGCTTGCATGCGGTAACTGGTTTCCGACCAGGCGCGTTGCAGGTTGATGCGGGATTCCGCCAGCAGCACCTTGCCGCCACCAAGGATGCGGATTTCGTCGCTGCCATTGGGCTGGCCGACGCTACAGCACGGCAATCCGGCTTGTTCCAGCATTGTCTTGACCTTGGCCTCATCGGCGCGGCGAATCTGAATCAAGGCACCGATTTCCTCGTTGAATAGCATGCCCATCTGACCGGCAAAATCGCTGGCCGCCAGTTGCAGCGTCAGACCGCAATGGCCGGCAAAGGCCATTTCACAGGCTGCGGCGAAGAGGCCGCCATCGGAGCGGTCGTGATAGGCCAGCAGCAGACCTTCGCGGTTAAGCTGCTGGATAGCGTTGAACAGGGCTTTGAGTTGCGCCGGATCATCGACATCCGGCACATCTTCGCCGGTGGTATTGAACACCTGCGCCAGTGCCGAACCACCCAGACGTTGCTGGCCCAGATCGATCAGCAACACTTCGGTTTGCGCATCGTTGATCAGTTGCGGCGTCAAGGTTTTGCGCACATCGCCAACGCGGCCAAAAGCGGTGACAATCAGCGACAGCGGCGCCACCACCTGACGCTGCTTGCCATTTTCTTCCCAGGCTGTGCGCATCGACAGCGAATCCTTGCCGACCGGAATGGAAATGCCGATTTCCTTGCACAGCGTTGAAATGGCCGTCACCGTGTCGAACAGCCGGGCATCTTCGCCCGGAACACCACAAGCGGCCATCCAGTTGGCAGAAAGTTTGACCTGATCGAGATTACCCAGATCGGCCGCAGCCAGATTGGTAAGTGCTTCGGCGATGGCCATGCGGCCCGAGGCCGGGGCATCCAGCACCGCCACCGGCGTGCGCTCGCCCATGGCAAAGGCTTCGCCGACGTAACCCTGATAACCCATCGTTGTCACTGCCACATCGGCCACCGGCACCTGCCACGGGCCAACCATCTGGTCGCGCGCTGTCATGCCGCCCACACTGCGGTCGCCGATAGTGATCAGGAAGGTTTTGTCGGCCACCGTCGGCAGCTTGAGCACACGATGGGCAGCCTCTTTCAGTTCCAGCGCAGCAACATCGAAGGGAACGGCGGCAGCAGCGACATGCGCCACGTCACGCGTCATGCGCGGCGGCTTGCCGAGCAGCGCTTCCATTTCCATATCGACCGGATTGACGCCGAAATGATCGTCGGTCACCGTCAAATGGCCGTCATTGGTAGCCGTGCCAACCACCGCGAACGGGCAGCGCTCGCGCTCGCACAGGGCGCGGAGTTCGTCGATGCGATTAGGCGGAATGGCCAGCACATAGCGTTCCTGCGATTCGTTGGACCAGATTTCGGCCGGCGACATGCCCGGCTCTTCGATCGGCACCTTGCGCAGATCGAACACGGCACCAACATGGCCGGAATGCGCCAGTTCCGGCAGGGCGTTGGAGACGCCACCGGCACCAACATCATGGATGGAAAGAATGGGGTTGTTCGGCCCCATTTGCCAGCAACGGTCGATGACTTCCTGCGCCCGACGCTGAATTTCCGGGTTGCCGCGCTGTACCGAGGCGAAATCGAGGTCTTCGGAATTGACACCAGCGCTCATCGACGAGGCGGCGCCGCCGCCCAGGCCAATCAGCATGCCGGGGCCGCCGAGTTGCACAAAGAGCGTGCCGACCGGGAAAGTTTCGACCTTGAAGGATTGATCGGCGGCAATATTGCCCAGGCCACCGGCAATCATGATCGGCTTATGGTAACCCCGTACCGTGCCGACTACGTCCTGCTCGTAGCTGCGGAAATAGCCCGTCAGATTGGGACGGCCAAATTCGTTATTGAAAGCGGCCGCGCCAATCGGGCCTTCGAGCATGATGTCGAGTGCCGAGGCAATGCGCGAGGGTTTGCCGTAAGGTTGTTCCCACGGCTGCGGCGCTTCCGGCAGATTGAGATTGGAAACGGAGAAACCACACAGACCAGCCTTGGGTTTGGAGCCGCGGCCCGTCGCGCCTTCATCACGAATTTCGCCGCCGGAACCGGTCGAAGCGCCGGGAAAGGGCGAAATGGCGGTCGGGTGGTTGTGCGTTTCAACCTTGGCCAGAATGTGGGTCAGTTCGTCGCGAAATGCGTAGCTGCCATCGGCTTGCGGGTAGAAGCGCGGAATGGCAGCGCCTTCGATGATCGAAGAATTGTCGGCGTAGGCCATCACCGTGCCTTGCGGATGAGTCTGATGCGTTTCACGGATCATGCCGAACAGGGTCTTGTCTTGCGGCTGGCCGTCGATGATCCACGAGGCGTTGAAAATCTTGTGACGGCAATGCTCGGAATTGGCCTGCGCGAACATCATCAGCTCAACGTCAGTCGGGTTGCGGCCCGCCTGGGTAAAAATATCGAGGAGATAGTCGATTTCATCTTCCGACAGCGCCAACCCCAAACTGCTATTGGCCACCACCAGCGCGGCACGGCCACCGGCCAATACATCGACGGTAGAGAGCGGCTTGGGCGAAAAATGGCGAAACAGTTCGCCAGCCTCGTCAAAGCTAGATAGCACCGATTCGGTCATGCGATCGTGCAGCAACGCAGCGGCAGCCTTGCGCTCATCGGCTGTCATGGCCCGGCCGGAGTTCACCTGCAGGCGGAAGGCGATGCCGCGTTCGATGCGCTCGATGCCGTTCAGATCGCAATTCCAGGCAATGTCGGTCGCCTTGGAAGACCATGGCGAAATGGTGCCGATGCGCGGCGTCACCAGGAACAATTCGCCGCTGGCCTCGCCGGCCGGACGCTCCTCCAGCAACATCGCCAGCTTGGCGCGCTCATCGGCCGTCAAGACGCGGCGCAGCGCCACGACATGCCAATACTCCGCCGTGGCTTCGGCCAGATCGGGCAAAAACGCTCTCAAGCGGCTATACAGGCGTTGTAGGCGGAAGGCGGAAAAAACGGGGTCACCCTTGAGGCAGAGGAGTTCGGCCATGATGTTCGTTCAATAACGGGTTAAAAACGCATCAATAAAACGGGCGCCCCGCAGGGCGCCCGGCACTTACGTCAATGCCGACAAGAAACCGTCACGAGTGAAGGCGAAACGAGGCGCGAGCATACGAAACGCAAGACATATCATCAAGATAGGCGCAGCGTTAAGGCTTGCGAGCAACAAAGTATCGCCGAGCGCAGTAGGTTTCCCAACATTAATCGATATGGTAGTTCGGAGCTTCCTTCGTAATCTGCACATCATGCACATGCGATTCGCGCACCCCGGCAGCGGTAATTTCGACAAAAGAAGCCTTTTCGTGCAGTTCGTCGATGCTGGAACACCCCAGGTAACCCATCGTCGCACGCAAACCGCCCATCAACTGGTGGATAACGTTCAGCACCGGCCCCTTGTGCGGCACCCGACCCTCAATGCCTTCCGGCACCAGCTTGTCGACATTGGCCGTACCCTCCTGGAAATAGCGATCGGCCGCGCCGGCCTGCATCGCACCCAGCGAACCCATGCCACGATAGGATTTGTAATAGCGCCCCTGGTACAGCTCGACCTCACCCGGTGCTTCGTCCGTTCCGGCAAAGAGGCCGCCGAGCATGACCACATTGGCGCCGGCTGAAATCGCCTTGGAAATATCGCCGGAATAACGGATGCCGCCATCGGCGATGACAGAAATGCCCGTTCCCTTCAATGCCCCCGCCACATTGGCAATCGCCGAAATCTGCGGTACACCGACACCGGCGATGATACGCGTGGTGCAGATGGAACCCGGACCGATGCCGACCTTAACCGCATCGGCACCATGATCGCGCAAGGCCAAGGCAGCATCAGCCGTAGCAATATTGCCGCCGATGACTTCGACCTGCGGGAAATTTTTCTTGACCCACTGCACGCGATTGAGCACGCCTTGTGAATGGCCATGCGCCGTATCAACCACCAGCACATCGACACCGGCTTCGACCAGCAATTCGACGCGCTCCTCGGTGCCTTCGCCCACCCCGACCGCCGCACCGGCACGTAGACGGCCGGCATCATCCTTGGCGGCAAGGGGATGTTCAGTTGATTTCAGAATATCCTTGACGGTAATCAGGCCGCGCAAGCGGAATTGATCGTCGACCACCAAGACCCGCTCAAGCCGGTGCATGCGGATCAGTTCCTTGGCTTCCTCGATACTAGCGCCTTCCTTGACCGTCACCAACCGCTTTTTCGGCGTCATAATCGCCTTGACCGGCTGGTCAAGATTGGTCTCGAAACGCAGATCGCGGTTAGTGACAATCCCAACGACCAGACCATTCTTGTCAATGACCGGCAGACCGGAAATCTTGTGCTGGCGCGTCAGGGCCAACACATCGCGCACTGCCATATTGGGAGATACGGTCACCGGATCTTTGACAATCCCCGATTCAAAACGCTTCACTTTGGCGACTTCAGATGCCTGCTTCCTGGCGCTGAGATTCTTGTGGATGATACCAATCCCACCCTCCTGCGCCAGCGCAATCGCCAGACGGCTTTCCGTCACGGTATCCATCGCGGCGGACAGCAGCGGCAGGTTCAGCGTGATATTGCGTGTCAGGCGGGTGGAAAGGCTGACATCGCGGGGAAGAACGTCAGATTGAGCGGGAACGAGCAGGACGTCATCAAACGTCAGGGATTTTTGCAGCAGTCGCATGGCCTTTAATTCGCGGTCACAAAATCGTATTATACCCGAAGCCTCTTACTCACCCGGACAACCCATGAAAATCAGACTTCAGATTGCGCTTGGCTTCCTTGTCGCCGCCACCACACTTTCTGCCGCCTTGGCTCAGACCTACAAATGGAAGGACGAAAAGGGGCAAACCGTGATCGGCGATACACCGCCACCACATTCTTCCAAAGCGAAGAAATCCGGCGGCGATTCAAGCGCCGCAGCTAACCAGGCCTCTGCATCTACGGAAAAACCAGCCGCCGCCGAAACTGCGGCAAAAAACGCCCCCCCCAAAAATGCGGCAGAAAAGGAGATGGAATTCAAAAAACGGCAACTGGAAGCCAAGGAAAAAGCTGACAAGGAAGCCAAGGAGCAGGAAGACGCCGCAAAACGCAAGGAAAACTGCGCGCAAGCCCAACAGGCCGTGCGGACATTGGAATCGTCACCAAGAATCGCAACGGTCAACGAAAAAGGCGAACGCGAATACTTCGACGAACAGAAGCGCCAGGCCGAAATCGAACGCGCCCGCGCCGCTGCCGCCGAATGGTGTAAGTAGGAAGCTACTCCGCAGCAAGGGCGCCGGCATCAGCGGCGCCCTTTTTCATTGATTTGCCCTCTGCTGCACGTTGTTTGCGGACCTCCTTCGGATCGGCAATGAGCGGTCGGTAGATTTCAACCCGGTCGCCATCGCGCAAGCCCCCATCCAGTTTGCACAGCTTGGCGTAAATGCCAACTTTGTTGCGGCCCAGATCGATTTCCGGGTGGCGAGACAAGATTCCGGAGGCGACAATCGCCTGCTCAACCGTAGTTTCCGGCGCAAGTTCGAGCAGGATGCGCTCCTGATGCTCCGCTTGGGCATAACACACCTCGATGTGGATCTGTTCAGGCATGAGCTGCTCCATAGACCGTCCTGGCGCGCCGCACAAACGCCTCGACCAGACTGTTGGCAATGTGATTGAAGACCGGCCCGATCACCTTGTCGAACAGCCGGCTGGAAAATTCATAATGCATCTGAAACTCGACCCTGCAGGTATTTTCCGACAGATTCCGAAACACCCAAAATCCTTCAAGATGGCGAAAGGGTCCATCCACCAGGCGGATATCCATGCGCTCCGGCATTCTTTTGGCGTTTTCGGTGGTGAAATGCGAACGGATGCCGCGATAGCCGACATGCAGCGTTGCCACCGTTTTGGCAGCATCACGAAAGTGCAGCTCCGCCCGCGAACACCAGGGCAGAAAAAGCGGATAGTCTTCGCAGCGATCGACCAGATCGAACATCTGGCGGTCCGAGTAGGCGATCAAAACGGATTTTTCAACCAGGGCCATCTTTTCGGGAGGATCGGGGAATCCTGTAGAATGCCCTGAATTCTATAGGATCAACGCGCCGCATGAGCATTGCCGTCAACAAAAAAGCCTTACACGATTATTTCATCGAAGAACGCTTCGAGGCCGGGATGGTACTCACCGGATGGGAAGTCAAGGCCATCCGAGCCGGCCGGGGCAACATCAAGGAAGCGTACGTCGTCATCAAAAGTGGCGAAATCTTCATACTCGGCATGCATGTCACCCCCTTGCCCACCGCCTCTACTCACGTCAACCCCGACCCAACCCGGACGCGCAAACTCCTGTTGCATGCCACGGAAATCTCAAAACTCATCGGCAAGGTCGAACGTGCCGGCTATACGCTCGTCCCACTGGATTTGCACTTCACCAGAGGACGCATCAAGATCGAAGTCGGGCTGGCGAAAGGCAAGAAACAGCACGACAAACGCGATGCCGAAGCCGAAAAGGACTGGAAACGCGAGCAGGGCAGACTGCTCAAGGAACGCCAACGCTAATTCTGATCTGTCCGCATGGCGCGACCCGGGCAAACAGGCCCTTCCTCAAAACAGGGCCGGGCTGTTCGTCTCCTCCATCACGCTGCGGGCAAAGAGCAGATCCTCCCAAGCTTTCAACTTTTCCGGCAGATTACGCAACAAATAGGCGGGATGGTAGGTCACCACCACCGGAATCCCCTTGTATTCAAAGCGTCTACCGCGCAATGCACCCAGTGAACCCCGCTCTTCACGCAAAATGGAATGGGCAGCGCTCCGACCAAGCAATACGATCAGACGCGGATTGATGAGCCCGATCTGGCGATCCAGAAAAGGGAAACAGGCCGAAATTTCTTCTGGTTCCGGAGTACGGTTTCCCGGGGGACGACACTTAACGGCATTGGCGATATAGACCTTTTCGCCGCGCCGCAAGCCGATCGCAGCCAGCATGTTGTCAAGCAATTTGCCCGCTTGCCCGACAAAAGGCTCTCCCTTGACATCCTCTTCTGCCCCCGGTCCCTCGCCAATCAACAGCCATTCGGCCCGGCGATCGCCCACCCCGGGTACCACCTGCCGGCGATGCGCTGCCAAGGGGCAAGCACGGCATCCCATCATTTCCTTCTCCAGATCTTGCCAGTCGCTTGTACCTGAAGCCACAGGAACGGAAGAATCTCCCGCCGCTACAGTGATCGGAGAATCAGGCGTCAAATCAGCGCCAAAACGGTCTGCGGAACGGACAAACTCGTCACGACAGCGAAGACCCCATAAAGGGGCAATTCCCATCTCGGCCAGCATCTGTTCCCGCGTTAAATTCACAACCATTCCTTTTTGAACACCAGCGCATCCTCGCGCCCATCCGCCGCCGGATAATACCCCTTGCGTACAGAAATTTGTCTGAATCCGAAATTGCGGTACAAGTCCGCAGCGCGCTGGTTTGAGGCGCGAACCTCAAGAAACATGCCCCTAGCCTGGTTATGACGAGCTGTCTGCAGGGCTTCCTGCAGCAGGCGCCCGCCCAAGCCCCGCCCCTGACGCGGCTTATCAACGCCAAGATTAAGTAGATGCGCCTCGTCCAGAACCTGCATCACGACGGAAAACCCGGCCAGCACACCGCCCACGCTGCAAATCCAGCAACTGTGGCCAGCCAGCAGCGAATCGCGGAAATGATCGCGCGACCACGGAAAAGCCTGAACCTGCGCCTCCAGCGCCGCCACATCATCCAGGTCGCGCTCACTCATCGGAAAAAATTCCGGCGGGGCTTCAAACTTCACCGCAAAATCCAAACAAGCGCCCCTTCCTCGTCGTCAACAGAACTTCAGGCAGTCGTATTGACGACAGTCCCCGTCGTCTGGCCCTCGCTATTGACGACGGGCTGAACCGGTACGGTGGAAACCTGCTCCCCCTCACCCAGTGATGAAATTTGCTGTCGCAACTCGCCGAGATCTTCACTCGCCCCCTGCAGGGAACGAAGGACGGAAACGTCCTGCTTCGCCAAGCCTGCCCTTTGTTGCGCTTGGTCAGATTGCACCCGAAGAGCACGCGCACCCTCCTGTGCCCGCACCGCTTCCCTTTCGGCGGCCTGAGCCCTCGCCCGCAGAACCCTGGCACCCTGCTCGGCACGATCCGCCTCGCTCTGCGCCTGGCGTAACTGCAGTTGCGACAGGAAGGGAGCTGCGACAGACGATACCATCTCGCCCCCCTTAAGCAGTCACATTAACCCGCGTCCCCGTCTGCTGTCCCTGGGCGTTGACCACGGGTTTCGGCTCAGGTTGAGGCGCAGGCTCCTTGGCCACCACCTTGGGCGCGGCTGGCTGAGCAGGCGCCGCCTCGACCCGCTGCTCGGCGCGCTGCGCCTCTTCGCGGGCGGCTTGCTGCATTTTTTCAGCCTCGGCGGCCTGGCGATTCTGGCCCGCCTGCCGGTTGGCATCGACGTAGGCATTCATGCCCGAATTGACTGAACCCACTTCCATAATACGAACCCTCCACACTTGTCCCTACACTGAACCTAGATCATTTCGCAAACTCTGTCAAAGCACCGCCGGTTGTAATGCTTTTAGGGCGCTGATGGCTGCACCCATGACCACTTCGTTCCAGGGGAGTGCAGAAAAGCAAGCGACAAAAAGCTGGCTTAGACCTTCAAGGTCACAGATTGAAACAGGACGAACAATCATGCTATTTAAACTCACCGTAAGGGCAACTGTTACGATCGCTCCAGGACGACAAAAGCAACGACGAACTCCTGCTCGTCGCTGAGCGACAAATGGGAAATCAAGCCGCATTCCTGCGCCAACGCCGCCAGTTCCGGCGCAAATTCAAACCTGGGTTTGCCCAGTTCATCATGGCCGACTGTAATATTGGGCAGAACGGCCGGCGACCGCAACCCAGTTCCGAGCGCCTTGGCAAAGGCTTCCTTGGCGGCAAAGCGTTTGGCCAAAAAACGCCCTTTATCGGCAGCACGCTCGAAATCTGCACGCTCGGAAGGCGCCAGTAAATGGCCGAGCGCCGTCTCGCCGTGCCGCTCATAGAGGCGCTTCAAGCGCTCAATCGCCACGATGTCGGCGCCAATGCCGTAAATCACTCGCCTTGTTCCGCCGCTTCGCGCATCAGTTGCTTCATTTCCTGCACCGCCTCGCGCAGGCCGACAAAAACCGCCCGGCTGACGATGGCGTGACCGATATGCAGTTCGCGCACACCCGCCAGCCGCGCAATCGGCTGCACGTTGGAGTAATTAAGGGCATGTCCGGCATTGAAGCGCATCCCGGCCTGACGAATCGCCACACCGGCACGCCGCACTTTCTCCAATTCGGCCAGAACCGCCGGCACTTCGGCATCGCGCCCCTGTGCGTAGAAGGCGTGGGCATAGGGCCCGGTATGAATTTCACAAACTCTGGCGCCGATCCGCGCTGCCGCTTCGATTTGCGGCAATTCGGCATCGATGAACACGCTGGTGACAATCCCCGCATCGGCCAGCCGCGCTACCACATCCCGCAAGCGAGACTCCTGCGCCACAACGTCCAGCCCGCCTTCGGTCGTGATTTCATGCCGACCTTCCGGCACCAGCATGGCCATTTCCGGCTTCAAACGGCAGGCAATGCCGACCATTTCATCGGTTGCCGCCATTTCGAGGTTGAGTTTGATTTGCGTTATTTGCTTGAGGCGCTCGACATCGGCATCCTGGATGTGGCGGCGGTCTTCGCGCAAATGCACAGTAATACCATCAGCACCGCCAAGTTGCGCTTCCACCGCCGCCCAGACGGGATCAGGCTCATAGGTGCGGCGGGCCTGACGAAGGGTGGCTACATGGTCGATATTGACGCCTAACTCAATCATAGCTCTTGTAACTCCCTGAAAATTTTGCGCGTTTCCAGTTCGACGCCCCCCAGATAATGCGCCATTAGCGAACGCATCAGCAATTTGGCCTCCGTCCGCGAACGCACCAGAGAAAAGTCTTCTGCCGCCAGATCGAGCAAGGAACGTCCGGAATAAACTTGCGCATCTGGTCTAGCATGCTCGAGAAGCCGTGGCCCATGTTCGATTTCGTAAGTGTACAGCGCCTCCGGCTCAACTGGACAACCGGATTGTTCAACCTCCAGCGTCAGGCCATAACCAAGTTCCTGCAACAGAGCTTTTTCGAAGCGGCGCAAATCCGCCTCTTCCACCTTGCCTTCCGGATGCCCGGCCAATCGCTGCAACATTTCGCCATAACGCTCGAACAGTTTCTGATGAGCATCTTCACGCGGCAGCAGATGCAACAGCAATTCGTTCAGGTAATAGCCGCAAAACAGGGCCGGACCGACCAGCAAGGGCTGGCCGCCTTGCCACTCAATCTTCATCAGGGTCAGCACTTCGCCCTTGCCCGCCCAGCCGATTTCGAGGGGCTGAAAACCCATCAACAAGCCGCGCATGGCCGAACGCGGGCGCCGCGCACCGCGTGCCAGCAACGCCATGCGACCGTAATCGCGGGTAAAGGCCTCGACGATCAGGCTGGTTTCCCGGAAGGGGGTGCTGTGCAGGATGTAGGCCGGCTGGGCGTCGATTTTGCCGCGGGGCATGGCTATTTGGTAACTACAAAATCTTTACCGCAAAGGCGCGAAGACACAAAGGGCCGCAAAGAAAAACAAATACCATCATTGCTTTCGTCTTCCGGAATCTCCATTCCCATCAATCTTTTGATTTCCCTTGCGAAACTCGGCGTCCTTTGCGCTTTTGCGATGAAAAGAGTCATTCGTAGCCCAGGCTCTTCAACAAACGCTCGTCATCCGCCCAGCCTGATTTCACCTTGACCCAGATTTCCAGATAGACCTTGGCGTCAAACAGGCGCTCCATGTCCTGGCGCGCCTCGCTGGCAATGCGTTTTAAGGTTTCGCCCCCCTTGCCGATCACAATCGCCTTGTGGCTATCGCGATCGACGACAATGGCGGCAAAGACCCGGCGCAGCTTGCCTTCCTGCTCGAATTTCTCGATGTCCACCGTGGCGGCGTAGGGCAACTCATCGCCCAGCAGACGGAACAGTTTTTCGCGGATATATTCGCTGGCTAGAAAGCGCTCGCTCTTGTCGGTGAGTTCATCTTCCGGATAAAGCAATCCCTCATTGGGCAGATATTTCCTGGCTTCCCTCAGCAATTCGTCGGTCTGCTTGCCGCTGGCGGCACTGATCGGCACCACTGCGGCAAAGTCGTGCTCGGCGGACACTTCGGCCAGAAACGGCAACAAGGCCGCCTTGTTGGAGAGGCGATCCGTCTTGTTAACCACCAGAATGACCGGCACACCTTCCGGCATGAGGCGTAAAACCGCACGATCGTTGGTACCAAACCGCCCGGCCTCAATGACGAAAAAGACCACATCGACATCGGCCAGCGTTTGTGTGACGCCACGATTCATCGCCCGGTTCAGCGCATTGGAATAGCGGGTCTGAAAGCCCGGCGTATCGACGAAGACATATTGCGCGTCAGCGGCCGTCAGAATACCCATAACACGGTGGCGTGTTGTCTGCGCCTTGCGCGACACAATGCTGATCTTTTCGCCGACCAGCCGGTTCAGCAGGGTCGATTTGCCAACATTCGGACGGCCAACGATGGCCACATAACCGGAACGAACTCCTCCCGCCTGGGCTTGCGTCATAACAAGGCTTTCAGGGCCTCTTCCGCCGCTGCCTGTTCAGCCAGCCGGCGGCTGGTCCCCGTGCCGACGGTGCGGATGGGGGGGATTTCGATCACGCAAGCGACCTGAAAGCGCTGCTCATGCGCAGCACCGCTCGTCTCCACCAACTGGTACTGCGGCAGTGCCTTTCTGCGCCCCTGTAGCCACTCCTGCAGGCGCGTTTTGGCGTCCTTCATCATCTCGCCCGGAAGCAACTCCTCCAGCATCGGCAAATAGAGGCGCGCAATGACCTCTCTCACCCGCTCAAAACCACCATCCAGGTAAATGGCGCCAAAAACGGCCTCCAGGGTGTCCGCGAGAATGGAAGGACGACGATGACCGCCACTCTTCATTTCCCCCTCACCCAGTCTCAGCATTTTTCCCAAATCGAGCGCTTGCGCCAATTGATGCAGGCTATCCTGACAGACCAGACGAGCCCGCAGGCGAGAAAGATCACCTTCCTGCAGATCGGGAAAGCGGGCATACAGCACGGCGGCGATGACGCAGTCCAAGACCCCGTCGCCCAAGAACTCCAGCCGCTCGTTGTGCGGCGTGCCATAACTGCGGTGTGTCAGCGCCGTTCGCAGGAGGCTCGCATCTTCAAAAGAATAACCGAGTTCCATTGGCAAACGCCGCGCGTGCATCAATCCTTGCCGCTTCCGGAAGTCGAGCCCTCGTATTCGATGAGCAGGCTGGCCGGGCCGAACAAGGGAATCTTTTTGTCGTAAGCAAAGCTGATCACGACCTGACCGCCCTCCTTGGTAATCTCCAGTTCTGACCCTTTCAGATCTAGATGGTCGATATCCGCATATTTGTCGTAGGCCCTCTTCAAATCAAGTACAGTCGCGCCAGGCTGGGCGGCAGAAACTACCTTTTTGGCCGCCGCCAGCGTCTTATAGTACTCGATGACCGAGGGAACGACTTTCATGCCGAGCAGGGCCAGCAGGGCCAGCAGAATTCCCCAGTAAATCAGGCCGGAAATGCTCACACCACGTTGATAGTTCATCTTTCTCCCCCTTACTTGAATGCGCCAATGCGACCAAGATCGCCAAAGTTGAACCAGATAAAGAAGGCCCTGCCCACGATATTTTCTTCCGGGACGAAGCCCCAATAACGACTGTCGCGACTGCTATCGCGATTATCGCCCAATACGAAATAGTGCCCCGCCGGCACCGTGCATACCACTCCAGACTGATTGTAAATGCATTGATCGCCAAACGGGAAGCGGGCTGGATCGGCAACAAAAGCGGGGGCATCGGCATCGTTCAGAATGCGATGCTCAACATCGCCCAACTTCTCAACATATTGCTCGGAGTAATAGAGTTTTTGGGGATGCCGGTAGTCGTCGATTTTCTTGGTCTCCACCGGCTGACCGTTGATACTGAGCCGCTTGTTTTGATAGGCAATTTTGTCGCCGGGCAATCCGACGACACGCTTGATGTAATCGAGCGAGGGATCCTCCGGATAACGGAAGACCATCACTTCGCCCCGCTTTGGGAGATTGTTGTCGATGATTTTTTTGTTGATCACCGGCAAGCGAATACCGTAGGTGTATTTATTGACCAGGATAAAGTCGCCGACTTCGAGGGTCGGGATCATCGAACCGGACGGGATCTTGAAGGGCTCAAAAAGAAAAGAACGCAAAACAAATACGATCAGGATCACCGGGAAGAAGCTGGCGCCGTATTCCACCCACCAGGGATCCTTGGCGCCCGGTGCGCGCGCTTTCTTGAGCCAGGCCACATCGAGCATCCACAGGCAGCCGGAAACCAGCAGCAGGATCAAAAGAATCAAGGCAAAGTTCATCAGTTATCCACCCGTAGTATGGCCAAAAAGGCGTCCTGCGGAATTTCCACCCGTCCGACCTGTTTCATGCGTTTCTTACCGGCCTTTTGTTTTTCCAGCAGCTTTTTCTTGCGCGTGATATCGCCACCATAGCATTTCGCCAACACATCCTTGCGCATCGCCTTCACGTTTTCGCGGGCGATAATATTCGAACCAATGGCCGACTGAATGGCCACATCGTACATCTGGCGGGGGATCAACTGGCGCATCTTGGTCGCCAGTTCGCGACCGCGGTATTGCGAATTGGCGCGATGCACAATCACCGACAAGGCATCGACTTTTTCGCCATTGATGAGAATGTCGAGCTTGACCACATCGGCAGCACGATACTCCTTAAACTCATAATCGAGCGATGCGTAGCCGCGCGAAATCGATTTCAATTTGTCGAAAAAATCCATCACCACTTCCGCCATTGGCATTTCATAAACCAGCTGCACCTGGCGGCCGTGATAAGCCATATTCACCTGATTACCGCGTTTCTGATTGCACAGGGTAATCACACTGCCAAGATAATCCTGCGGCACAAAAATGGTAGCGGTGATAATCGGTTCGCGGATTTCGTCGATTTTAGCCAGATCGGGAAGCTTGGCCGGATTTTCCACTTCGACGAGGCTGCCATCGCGCAGCAAGACCTGGTAAACCACAGTCGGCGCCGTCGTGATCAGGTCCTGATCGAATTCGCGTTCCAGTCGCTCCTGCACGATTTCCATGTGCAACAGACCGAGAAAGCCGCAACGAAAACCAAAGCCAAGCGCTTGTGACACTTCCGGTTCGTAGCGCAGGGAAGAATCGTTCAACTTCAGTTTTTCCAGCGAGTCGCGCAGTTGATCGTACTGGTTGGATTCGACCGGATACAAGCCGGCAAAGACTTGCGGCTTGATTTCCTTGAAGCCCGGCAGCGGTTCAGCCGCAGGACGCTCAGCCAGGGTGATGGTATCGCCCACCTTGGCGGATTTCAGTTCCTTGATGCCGGAAATGACAAATCCCACTTCGCCCGCCTTCAGGCAAGGACGCTGCACCGACTTGGGCGTGAACACACCGACCTGCTCGCACAAATGCTGGGCGCCGGTCGACATCAGCAAGATTTTGTCCTTCGGTTTCAACTCCCCATCGACCACCCGCACCAACATCACCACGCCGACATAATTGTCAAACCAGGAATCAACAATGAGCGCCTTCAATGGCCCTTCCGGAGTGCCTTGCGGCGGTGGAATACGGCCAATAACAGCCTCAAGAACGTCATCAACGCCTAATCCGGTCTTGGCAGAGGCCAGAACAGCCTCAGCGGCATCAATGCCGATGACGTCCTCGATTTCCGCACGCGCATTGTCCGGGTTGGCGGAAGGCAGATCGATCTTGTTCAGCACCGGAACGACCTCGACGCCAAGTTCAATGGCGGTATAACAGTTGGCCACCGTCTGCGCCTCGACCCCCTGCGAAG
>JAKJFA010000033.1 GCA_022705135.1 Pseudomonadota bacterium
TGGCGAAACGCTGTTGCTCGAACCCCTGGTGCGCACCGGCAACTGCCTCGGCGTCGAAGGCTGCACACCCTGCGCCATTCTACTCAACAACGATCTTTCCGCCGGTATCCCTCCCATTCTGCAAGGTCTGGAGGAACAATACGTCCTACCACCGGTGCACGCAGCCTGGGCCGTGCGACGCAAGTCCCGCCATTTCTCGGTATATGACGAGATTGCCAGGGAATTTGCCCACACGTTTGGCATTGACCCCTGGCGCATCAATCCGGCCTTCAGCGTCTGCCGCAGCGTCAATTTTCAGGAGGGGCATGGCGAGGAATGTCTGAAAGCGCAAGTCGATGCGGTGCTCAATACCGTCCGCGCCAAATACCGCGAATATGGTATCGAGGAGACGCCCTACGTCGTCGTCAAGGCCGATGCCGGCACCTACGGCATGGGGGTTATGACCATCAAGGATGCCGCCGAAATCACCGGCCTCAACCGCCGCCAGCGCAACAAGATGAGCGTCGTCAAGGAAGGGCTGGAAGTCAACGAGGTACTCATTCAGGAAGGCGTGCACAGCTTTGAAACGGTGCGCGGCGCCGTTGCCGAGCCGGTCATTTACATGATCGACCGCTATGTCGTCGGCGGCTTTTATCGTGTGCATACCCAGCGCGGCAAGGACGAAAATCTCAACGCCCCCGGCATGCACTTCGAATCGCTCGCCTTCACCACTGGCTGCAACCTGCCGGATTGCTTTTGCCGTGATCCGGACGCACTGCCCAACCGCTTTTACGCTTACGGTGTCGTCGGCCGGCTGGCGGCACTCGCCGCCGCCATCGAGCTTGAGCGCACGGAGCCGAAATGAGTCCACTTCCCGAACAACTGCGTTTTGGAAGCGAAGCCTTTGGCGGCAGCGCCAAACCACTCAAGCTCGCCTTTGTCACCGGCCAGCTCGATTCTCTCAAGGCCTACAAGGATTCAACCGTCGCCATGATGCGCGCCGCCGAACGGCATGGCCATGAAGTCTTTGCCCTTGAGTCTCATACGCTGGGCTGGCGACACCTGGAAGACGGGCTTTCCAGCGTTTTTGCCGAAGCCATTCATTTGCGCACCCGGCCGGACGATCACGACTGGTATCGTGAAATCGGGCGCGAATGGCTGCCGCTCAAGGGTTTTGACGCCGTGCTGATGCGCAGGGACCCACCCTTTGATTTCGAATACCTGGCCGCGACCTGGCTACTCGAACGCGCCGAGGCCGAAGGCGTGCGGGTCGTCAACAAACCCAAAGCCTTGCGCGACCATTCCGAAAAACTCGCCATCGCCGAATTCGGCCACTTGATCCCACCGACGCTGGTAGCTTCGGACATGCAGCGCATCCAATCCTTCATCGACCAACAACGCGACATCATCCTGAAGCCACTCGACGGCATGGGGGGGCAAGGCATTTTCCGCATCCATCGCAACGATGCCAACCGTAATTCCATCGTCGAAACGCTATCGCAACTCGGCAAACGCACCATCATGGCGCAGAAGTATCTGAACGAAATTTCTCAGGGGGACAAACGCATCCTGCTCATCGGCGGCAAGGTCGTGCCTTTTTGCCTGGCCCGCATCCCCAAAGCTGGAGAGACGCGCGGCAACCTCTCCGCCGGGGGCACCGGCGTCGCACAGGAGCTGAGCCAACGCGACCGCGAAATTGCCGAAACCCTGGCCCCTATCCTGATGCAGCGTGGTTTGGTCCTGGTTGGGATCGACGTCATCGGCGATTATCTAACTGAAATCAACGTCACCAGCCCGACCTGCATGGTCGAGATCCGCCAGCAAACCGGCTTCGATGTCGCCGGTGCCTGCATTACTGCCCTAGAACACCTATGCGAAGAAAAAATCTGATTCCGGCACAAGCGCTCTTTCTCCTGCTTGGCCTCGCTCTTCTCTCGGCCTGTCAACGTCCTAATATGCAGCATCAGGAAGCTTACGTCTTCGGCACCCGTGTCGAAGTGCTGGTCGCCGACACCGATGCCAATAAGGGACGCGCCGCCGTCGCCACCGTCCTGCGCGAATTCGACCGAATGCACGCCAGCTATCATGCCTGGAAGCCTTCCGAACTCCACACGCTCAACCAAACCCTACAATCGGGCAAATCCCACACCGTCAGTCCAGAACTGGCGGCATTTATCCTTGATGCGCAAGATCTGGCCAAGAAAGGCGATTACCTGTTCGACCCTGGCATCGGCCAATTGATCGGCCTTTGGGGCTTCCAGTCTGATGAATTCCAGGCCAAACAACCCGACCCCAAGGCCTTGGCGGCGTGGCTGCACCATAAGCCCTCGATTGCCGACATCGAGATCCACAACAACGTTGTCAGCAGCCGCAATTCCAAGGTATCTCTCGACTTTGGCGGCTATCTGAAAGGGGTCGCCCTCGACCGCGCGGCCGAAATTCTGAGAAGGGAAGGCATCCACAACGCCTTGATTAATATCGGCGGTAATGTCATGGCGCTCGGCAGCAAGCACGGGAAAAAATGGAAAGTCGGCCTGCAGCATCCGCGCCAGCCCGGACCACTCGCCGCCATTGAGCTCAATGACGGCGAGGCCATCGGCACCTCGGGTGATTATCAACGCTTCTTCGAGCTTGACGGCAAGCGCTACCCCCATCTACTCGACCCGCGCACCGGTTGGCCTGCCACGCACACACAAGCGGTCACGGTCCTGATTCCCGGGGGCGAACGGGCCGGAACACTCTCCGACGCCCTCTCCAAGCCCATTTTTATTGCCGGCAAGGAGGGATGGCGCAACATGGCGCATCAACTTGGCGTCGACCAGGTGCTTCGTGTTGATGCCAGTGGTAAAGTTCAGGTCACGGAAAAAATGCGCCAGCGCCTCGAAGCTGGCGAGTCTATGGAGACTGTACCATGAACCACAGCAGCGAAGACCAGGAGATCCGGACAGCCAGCACCCGTTCTGCTGGAATCGCGGCGCTGCGTCAAATTCGCAAGCTGGTCGATGAAGAAAATGCCCACGACCAGAAAAAAACCCTTTGGGCCAGACGCGTCACCGCCATCGCCAGTGCCATCATCGGTCTGCTGTTGTTGGCTTTTCTGTTGAAGAAGTTTTAAGCAAACGTGCCATCAACGCTCCAGCAAGAAATCCGCCCAGGTGACTCTGCCAGGAAACAGCGGGCTGCGACGGAAGGACGCCGAAGATCATGCCGCCGTATAGGAAAATGGTAACGGAGCTGACCAAGAGTGCCGGAACGGTCCGCTCATACCAGCCGCGCAAAGCTAGGAAACCGAAATAGCCAAAGATAATGCCGCTGGCACCAAGATGCACCGTCCGGCTGCCACCAAACAGCCAAGCCAACAAACCGGCCCCCAACATTGCACCGGCCGTAACCAGCACAAAACGGGAAATGCGCGGCCACAGACAGAACCAGCCCAAAACCGCCAACGCCCCGACGTTGGCAAACAGGTGCGCAAAACTGCCGTGTACCCAGGGCGCAAACACCAGGCCGGACAATCCAACCACTTCCCGCGGTTGAACCCCATAACGCCTCAACCCTAGGCCAAGCAAGAGATCCATCGTGCTGACCATGACGATGGTGCCCATGAACAGGGCCAACACCAAGGCCCTGGCCTTGATGGGGCTAATGATGTCCTGGCTGTCATCGATGTCGGCCATGGATCAATCCGTTTCCGGAAGAATCTCTCCCCTCTCCCTGGAATCGCGCAAATCAGACGTCGATATTTCTGGCATAGACCGCATTTGCTTCGATGAAATTGCGCCGCGGCTCAACCAGTTCACCCATCAGCGTCGTAAAGATTTCATCGGCAGCAATCGCGTCGTCGATTTGCACCCGCAGCAGGCGGCGAACCGATGGATCCATCGTCGTTTCCCATAACTGCTCGGGATTCATCTCCCCCAGGCCTTTGTAGCGCTGCTTGCTGATGCCACGTTCCGCTTCGATTTGCAGCCACTTCATCGCCTCGGCGAAGTTGCGCACCACCATTTTTTTCTCACCGCGCGCAATGTAGGCACCAGTGCCAAAAAGCCCGGACAAACAGTCGGCCGTCCGGCGCAACTGCAGATAATCGCCGGACAAGAGCAAATCCTCATCGATCAGGCCAATCCTGAGATTGCCGTGATGCATGCGCTCAACCCTTAATACCCAGCGTTCCATGATGTCGTCGAATTTGGGAACGATGCGCGTGCCATGGTTGACGTACTGGGAAAGCAATTCCGTACTGGCCAAGGCAGCGGCTTCACTGGACAGATCGAGCTTGAGATTGTGCTCAACCAGGGCATGCAGGACATCCGGGTTGATCAGGTTGGAAAGGCGGCCAATGACGGCCTCGGTCATCAGCCAGGAACGAGCAAGTTCTTCCAAGGCTGCCCCACCGATGGGGACAGCACCCGTCCTGGGGATCAAACTCGCTTCCTGCAATGCCATATGGAGCAGGAATTGATTGAACTCCAAGTCGTCCTTCAAATAACGTTCTGTCTTGCCGTGCTTGACCTTGTACAGCGGCGGTTGGGCAATGTAGATGTGGCCGCGCTCGACCAGTTCGGGCATCTGCCGGTAAAAAAACGTCAATAGGAGCGTCCGGATATGGGCCCCGTCCACATCCGCGTCGGTCATGATGATGATGCGGTGATAGCGCAGTTTTTCCGGTTTGTACTCATCTTTGCCGATGCCCGTGCCCAGAGCGGTAATCAGGGTGACAATTTCCTGGCTGGAAATCAGCTTGTCAAAACGCGCCTTCTCCACATTCAGGATTTTGCCCTTCAGAGGCAAAATGGCCTGAAATTTGCGGTCGCGTCCCTGCTTGGCCGAACCGCCGGCGGAATCACCCTCAACCAGATATAGTTCGCACAGCGCCGGATCTTTTTCCTGGCAGTCCGCTAGTTTGCCGGGTAGACCAATGCCATCCAGAACGCCTTTGCGCCGGGTCATTTCACGTGCCTTCCGCGCAGCTTCGCGGGCGCGTGCGGCCTCGACAATCTTATTGGTAATCACCTTGGCGTCGGTCGGATGTTCGAGCAGGAAATCATTCAGTTTCTGGGCGACGACCTCTTCGACAGCTGGACGCGCCTCGCTCGAAACCAATTTCATTTTGGTCTGCGATGCGAATTTGGGATCCGGCATCTTTACCGACAAAACACAGGCCAAGCCCTCGCGCATATCGTCGCCGGCAATCTCGACCTTCGCCTTCTTGGCGATCTCGTTTTCTTCAATGTATTTGTTGATCACACGCGTCATCGCCGCACGCAGGCCAGTCATATGCGTGCCGCCATCCGATTGCGGGATGTTGTTGGTGAAACACAGAACCTGTTCCTGATACGAATCGTTCCATTGCATGGCCACCTCGACACCGATGGTGACTCCGCTTTGATTTGAATCGCCGGTCGAGTAAAAGACATTCGGATGCAGGACGGTCTTGGTCCGGTTCACGTACTCGACAAATCCCTTGACGCCGCCAGAGAACGCAAAGTCTTCTTCCTTACCCGTACGCTGGTCGATCAGGCGAATGCGCACCCCATTGTTAAGAAAAGACAGCTCGCGCAGCCGCTTGGCGAGAATTTCGTAATGAAATTCAATGTTTTCGAAAATCTCGTCGTCCGCCATAAAATGCACTTCCGTGCCGCGTTTCTCAGTATCGCCGATGACTTTAAGCGGGGAGACCTCAACCCCGTTCTGTGTCTCGATGATGCGATCAACCACATGGCCGCGACAAAACTCAACAAGATGTTTTTTGCCCTCCCGGCGAATGATGAGACGTAACCACTTCGAAAGGGCATTGACGCAGGAAACTCCAACCCCGTGCAACCCTCCAGAAACCTTGTATGAGTTCTGGTTGAACTTACCGCCGGCATGCAAGACGCACATGACGATTTCCGCCGCAGAGCGCCTCGGTTCATGTTTGTCGTCAAACTTGATTCCAGTCGGGATTCCTCGACCATTGTCCGTCACCGAAACCGAGTTATCGGCGTGAATCGTGACGACAATATCATCACAATAGCCAGCCAAGGCCTCATCAATGGCGTTATCCACCACTTCAAAGACCATGTGGTGCAGGCCGGTTCCATCGGAAGTATCACCGATGTACATCCCTGGCCGTTTGCGTACTGCTTCAAGTCCCTCAAGTTGTTGAATGCTGGATTCATCGTACCCGGCGTTGGCTTGTTCTGTGTTGCTGTTTTCTTCGTTCATGAATCCTGTTCCACGTGAAACTCAGGGCAATTCCCATGCAAAGCGGCATTAGATGCGCATCGGCATCACGACATACTTGAATGAATCATCATCCGGGATGGAAATGACGGCGCTCGAACTGGCGTCGTTAAAGCTCCACTGCACCGCTGGCGTATGGAGATTATTCAGCACATCCAGAAGATAGCTCACATTAAACCCAATATCGAGTTCATCCCCTTGGTAGGAAACTTCCATTTCCTCCTGCGCTTCTTCCTGCTCGGCATTCGCCACAACTACGCGCAAACTGTTGTTGTGAATGACAATCCGGACGCCCCGGAATTTCTCATTGGTCAATATGGCAGCTCGAACCATAGCCTGCATTAAAACCTGACGATCAAAAACCAGGTGGTTCTTCAAGCTGGCAGGGACAACACGCTGATAATCCGGAAACTTTCCATCGATCAGCTTGGAAATCAACACCACGGAGCCAAAAGTAAAACGGACTTGGTTGGCAGTAAACGAAATTTTCAGTGGTTCATCGTTATCCAATAGGAGTCGATTCAGTTCCAGAACCGTCTTACGCGGCAAGATGACTTCCTGACGCGGAAAATCTTCCTTGGCCTCCAGACTGGCATAGGCCAGGCGATGACCATCGGTTGCAACTGCCCGAAGTTGTTTTCCCTCCAGCAACAATAAAAGACCGTTCAGGTAGTACCGAACATCCTGAGCAGCCATTGAAAACTGGGTCCGCGCCAATAGATGTTTGAACTCGCCTTGCGTCAAGTTAAGCTCTTGACTTTCTCCCTCTGCCAAGGACATCCGCGGAAAATCATCGGCCGGTAAGGTTTGCAGGCTGTATCGAATTTTCCCGGACTTGACCACCAGTTTATGTTCTTCAAGCGCTAGGCTGACTTCCGCATTTTCCGGCAATAGGCGCAGAATGTCCTGAAGCTTGCGTGCGCCAACGGTCAAAGCACCATCATTTCCCTCACCACCATCAAGCAGGGCTGTTGTGACCTGAATCTCGATATCTGTCGCTAAAAAAGTCAGACAATCTGCCTTACGTTCAAGCAGAACATTGGAAAGAATGGGAAGCGTATGGCGCCGCTCCACAATGCCAGAGACGGATTGCAAGGGTTGCAACAGAGCATCTCTTGAGGTCTTGATAAGAATCATAAATAAAATTCCTTTAAAGACTATGTACGGAACAATTCTGGGGATAAATCAGAATTATACTTTATAATCAAGTTGTTATTATAAAAAAATGGGGTAAAGAAAAGCGCTGAATTGCCTGTGGAGAAAACTCGAACAAATTGGATGATTTTGCGAAATGGGGTCTGCATTCACAGGCGGGCAACAAGATGTTCACAGTGTTATCCCTTGAGTACCTGCAAGAGGATATGTAGATCGTGGTTGAGTTCATTTTCGCGCAGCCGCGCTGCATCTATGGTCTTGACTGCATGAATAACGGTCGTGTGGTCTCGTCCACCGAAGGCATCCCCAATTTCCGGGTAGCTGTGGCTGGTAATTTCGCGGCAGAGCCACATGGCAACTTGGCGCGGCCGTGAGACAGCACGCGTGCGTTTTTTGGAGAAAAATTCACCTGCCTTGATCTTGTAATAATCCGCCACAGTCTTTTGTATGGACTCCAGGCTAACGTTGCGGACGGAACCGACAATATCCTTGAGTGCCTCCTTAACCAATTCAAGGTTAATGGATGTTTTACGAAACTGCGAGAAGGCTAAAACCTTGTTCAAGGATCCTTCGAGTTCGCGCACATTGGAGCGCAGGTGTTTGGCGATGAAAAAGGAGGATTCATCGTCCAGAACAATTCCCTGTGCCATAGCCTTGCTTTTTAAGATGGCAACGCGCATTTCCAGCTCGGGTGGCTCGATTTGTACTGTTAATCCCCAGTCAAAGCGCGTGACCAGACGATCATCGAGTCCGTTAATGTCCTTCGGGTAGGTATCACAGGTAATGATGATTTGTTTTTTGGCTTCAATCAACGCGTTGAAGGCGAAAAAAAACTCCTCTTGCGAACGGTTTTTGCCATTCAGAAATTGCACGTCGTCAATGAGCAGCACATCGAGAGATCGGTAATAACGCTTAAAGGTGTCAAAAGACTTTTGCTGGTAAGCGCGGACCACATCCTGATAATAATCCTCGGCATGAACATAACGAACGACATACTCAGGATGTCTGCACAGAATTTCATTACCGGTGGCGTGGATCAGGTGCGTTTTGCCGAGGCCAGTGCCGCCGTAAATGAACAAAGGGTTATACGCACCGCCGGGGTTGTCGGCAACCTGTTCTGCTGCCGCGCGCGCCAAATTGTTGGCCTTGCCGACTACCAGGTTTTGGAAGGTGAATGAGTGAATCAGGCGGGATTTGTCGTAACCACTGTTTTTAATGGGCTTGGTTGCTTTGACCTCAGGCAGGACGACAGGCTCGGTGGGGATGGATGATTGGTAGGTCGAACTGGCCAGGAGCAGCGAAGGGGTGTCCGGAGTGAAACGCGTCTCTTTGAACTTGCCGTTGACGATCAGTTCAACGCTGACCGGCAAAGAAAAATATTGTGTGCCGTATTCAATAATGCGCTGCAAGTAGCGCTCGCGCACCCACTTTTGCACAAAACCGTTCGGGGCAATCAGACGAAGACCCTTTTCGGGTGTTTCCTCACCCTCAAGACCTAGAGGTTTGATCCAGGTATTGAATTGCTGGGGCGATAGTTCCTGTTCGAAGCGGGATAAACAGGATTTCCAGAAACCAGACAGGGCCAACTCAGTTCCTTCCGCAACCGAAAACGCTCAGGAATGCCTATAAAGACAAGTGATGCCAAGGAAATAAATCGGCGACAACACGGTCGCCGGCACGAGCCCAATTCTACCCTGACCACCGTAACTTATCCACAGGCCGAGAAAAAATAGAACAAAAAATTGACTTGACAAAATGCAGGTACAGCAAGTCAAATAGAGGGCTTTTCTTTATAGACATCAAGGACTTCGTAAAATGAAACGCACTTTCCAACCGTCAGTCGTGCGCCGCAAGCGTACGCATGGTTTTCTGGTTCGCATGCGTACCAAGGGCGGTCGCAGGGTGATTGCGGCCAGGCGTGCCAAGGGACGCCACCGTTTGAGCGTGTGAGCACGTACTTTGTGCCGATTGCCATAGGGGCCTTGCTATCATCGATTGTGGGCAGTCCTTCTCGCGGCGGAGTCGCCTGACCAGAACGGATGAATACTCATCCGTTTTTGATTTTAGGCGGGTGCTTCGTGGCGATGTGTTTATGTTGCATTACTTGCCGCGCCCGGTGGCTGGTTTCGGTGCACGGTTGGGTCTGGTGGTGGGTAAAAGATTGGTCAAGAGCGCGGTTGGCCGCAATCTGATCAAGCGTTTGGCACGGGAGCATTTTCGCCGTCGCCGCGAGGGGCTCGGGTCCTGTGATGTAGTGTTGCGATTGTTGGCACGGCCCGAAGGAATGGATCGCAACAAAATATCGGCCGAGATTGATCTGCTGCTCGACCGGCTGGAAAGCCGTAGGAAGCGGGTAGCAAAAGACGAGGAGCGTTGGTGAAAAAATTGGTGCTGTGGCTGATACATGCTTATCGTTACGCCATCAGCCCCCTGTTGGGGCCGTCGTGCCGGTTTTTTCCGACCTGCTCGGAATATGCCGCCGAAGCGGTGCGGAGATACGGCGTTTCGCATGGCGGCTGGTTGGCGATCAAGCGCATCCTGCGTTGCCATCCCTGGAATTCTGGTGGATTTGACCCGGTGCCCTGAAGGGGTGCCACATTTCGTAGGCCGCTCATGGAAACACGTCGTTTAATCCTGTTGTCTGTATTTTTCTTCTCGGTGTTCATGCTCTGGCAGAACTGGATTGCCTATAGCCAGCCCGAAAAGCCGGTTGCCGAAGTGGCCTCGTCGGCCGTTCCTGCGCCAACCCAGACTGTGACGCCAGTGCCCGCCGGCAAAGTAGTTGTTCCGGATGGCGCTGCCGTCGAGGGCAAGACCACCGAGCAGGGCGAAACCCTGGAGCTCACGACTGATCTGTTCAAGGCCACTTTTTCCGGACACGGGGGTGATCTCGTCCGCCTCGAATTGCTCAAACACCGGGAAAAAGGCGACAAGAGCAAAAATCTGGTTCTGTTTGACGCAAAGCACCATTATTTTGCCCAAACCGGTCTGATCGGCGACGGCTTGCCGAATCATCGTTCCCTGTTCAAAATTTCCGGCCCTACCACGATGGCGGAAGGGGTGGATGAGGTCAAAGTGCGTCTCTCAGCTGCCGGTGAGGGAGCGGTCAAGGCGGCCAAGGTCTACACGTTCAAACGCGGCAGTTATTTGATCGATGTGCGCTGGGAAATTGAAAATGGTGGCCAGAAGGAAATCATGCCACACGCTTATTTCCAACTGCAGCGCGATGCCGAGGACCCAGAGCGTTCATCGGGTTGGGCCTCAAGTTTTATGGGCGTTTCGGCTTTTACTGGGCCGGCTGTTTATACGGACACCGAAAAGTATCAAAAAGTCGACTTTGCCGATATCCTGGGAGACAAGGCCAAATTTGTCCGCAAAGCAGACAATGGCTGGCTGGCGATGGTGCAACACTATTTCGTTTCGGCCTGGGTTCCCAAAGCGCCACAATTGCGTGAAAACTACGTGCGCCGCGTTGATGGTCCCGGAAAGAACCTGTTTCAGGCCGGACTCATCGTGCCGTTGGCGACGGTGGCGCCCGGCGGCAAGATCGACTATTCGGTGCCGCTGTATGCCGGCCCACAGGAAGAAGCCGTCCTGAAGCAGGTAGCGCCCGGTCTGGAACTGGTGGTCGATTATGGCTGGTTTACCGTGCTGGCGGCGCCTCTCTTCTGGGCATTGCAATGGTTTTACAAGCTGGTGGGTAACTGGGGCTGGGCGATTGTCCTTCTGACCATTTGCATCAAGATGATCTTCTACCCGCTTTCCGCCGCCTCGTACAAATCGATGGCAAAGATGAAGAAGCTGATGCCGCAGATGACCGCCATGAAGGAACGCTGGGGAAGCGACCGCCAGCGGCTCAACCAGGAAATGATGAATCTGTACAAGACGGAGAAGGTCAACCCCTTGGGCGGATGTTTGCCGATCATGGTGCAGATTCCGGTGTTCATCGCCCTGTACCGGGTGCTGATGGGCGTGGTCGAGATGCGGGATGCCCCCTGGATTTTGTGGATCACCGATCTTTCTTCCGCCGACCCGTATTACGTTCTGCCGATCATTATGATTGCCAGCATGTTGATCCAGGCCAAGCTTAACCCGACACCACCCGATCCGGTTCAAGCCAAGGTCATGCAGCTCATGCCCTTCGTGTTTGGTTTCATGTTCCTCTTTTTCCCGGCCGGACTGGTGCTTTACTGGGTGGTCAATAACCTTCTGTCCATTGTCCAGCAATGGCAGATCACCCGCATGATCGAGGGCGGCAGCAAGAAGGCTGCCAATGACGCCAAGGCCTGAGGTCATTGCCGCCATTGCCACGGCTCCGGGCCGTGGCGGCATTGGTGTCGTCCGTCTCTCTGGACCGGATCTCCTGACGCTTGCCCGAAATCTGAGCGGCAAAACGCCCAGGCCCCGGCAGGCGACGCTGGCCGACTTCAAGTCGGCCGAAGGGGACATTATCGACCGTGGGCTCCTGCTCTACTTCCCGGCGCCGCACTCTTTCACCGGTGAGGATGTTGTCGAACTGCACGGGCACGGCGGGCCAGTGGTGCTACAGATGCTGCTGGCGCGCTGTCTCGATCTGGGTGCACGTCTAGCCGAACCCGGCGAATTTACCCGCCGCGCCTTCCTGAACGGCAAGCTCGATCTGGCGCAGGCGGAAGCGGTGGCCGATCTGATCGACGCAGCCACTACCTCGGCGGCGCGTTCGGCCATGCGCTCGCTGCAAGGCGAATTCTCGCGGGCCGTTCACGCCCTGGTGCAGGAATTGATCGACCTGCGCATGCTGGTCGAAGCGACTCTGGATTTCCCCGAGGAAGACATCGATTTTCTGCAAGCAGCGGATGCCTTCGCCCGCCTCAAACGCGTGCATGAACAACTAGCGACGGTCATTGATCGTGCTGGCCAAGGCAAATTGTTGCAGGCCGGCTTGCATGTCGTACTGGCGGGACAGCCGAATGTCGGCAAATCCTCGTTGCTCAACCGGCTGGCCGGCGACGAACTTGCCATTGTTACGCCGATTGCCGGTACGACGCGCGATGCGCTCAAATCGGCCATCCAGATCGCCGGTATACCCCTCCACGTCATTGATACGGCCGGACTGCGGGACAGCGACGACGAAATCGAACGCCTTGGCATTGAGCGCACCTGGCGCGAAATCGAACGCGCCGATGTGGTCTTGCTTCTGGTCGATGCGCGTACTGGCATCACCGACGCCGACCGCGCCATCCTGACGCGCCTGCCTTCCGGATTGCGCCGTATCACGGTCGTGAACAAAATCGACCTGCTTGCCGCGCGCGTGCCCGAGCGTTGCCAAACGGCGGACGGCATCGAGCTCCATCTTTCGGCCAAGAAGGATCTAGGGGTCGATTTGCTGCGGCAGGAACTGCTGCAGGTGGCGGGTTGGCACCAGACCGAAGACGTTTTCATCGCCCGTGAGCGGCATGTGCGGGCGCTGGCCAAGGCGAATGTCCATGTGGATACGGCGCAGACGATGATGCGGGAACCGGCGTTGCCCCTCGAACTGTTTGCCGAAGAACTGCGCCTGGCGCAGCGTGCCTTGGGGGAGATTACCGGAGAATTTTCTGCGGACGATTTACTGGGGGTCATCTTCAGCCGGTTCTGCATGGGCAAGTGAGCCGTAGGAAGCGCCTTGTATTTCGTTCCGCTTCGGTTGCGCCCCGTTAGCCCTTCTTGTATCGTGCCGCCATGCTGACCGACAACATCCTCGATTTGATTGGCCGGACGCCGCTGGTCCGGCTGTGCAAGGAAAATATCTACTGCAAGGCTGAATTTCTGAACCCAGGGGGCAGCGTCAAGGACAGGGTTGCCTTGGCCATGCTTGAAGGCGCTCAACGCGATGGCAGGTTGCGTCCGGATTCGATCATCGTCGAGCCGACTTCGGGTAACACCGGTATCGGCATCGCGCTGGTTGGCCGGCTCATGGGGTACCCGGTGCGGATTGTGATGCCTGAGGGCATGAGCGAGGAACGCAAGAAAATCATCCGCGCCTTTGGTGCCGAGTTAGTCCTCACGTCCGATGCGGCGGGGATTGCCGGCGCGGTGGCGCGGGCGCGCGAAATCGCTGCGGGTGACCCGCGCGTCTATGTGCCGCAGCAGTTTGAAAATCCCGACAATCCGCGCGTGCATTACGAGCAAACGGCCCAGGAGCTCTGGCGGCAAATGACAGGCGATGTTGCCTGCTTTGTCGCTGGCGTGGGCAGCGGTGGAACCCTGCAGGGCGTTGGCAAGTTTCTCAGAGAACACAAGCCGGATGTGCATCTGGTGGCGGTTGAGCCGAAAAACGTCTCTGCGCTGCTCGGTCACGAACCGGGATTGCACCAGATCCAGGGCATTGGCGACGGCTTTGTCCCGGCGATTCTGGATGTTTCGATGATTGATGAGGTGATCGAAGTAACGGATGAAGATGCCATCGAAACCACACGCCAGTTAGCGCGGGATTTCGGTTTGTTGGTGGGTATTTCGTCTGGTGCTAACGTCTGGGCGGCGCGCCAACTGGCCAAGCGGGTTTCCGGGAACATCGCAACAGTACTGCCTGACCGCGCCGAGCGCTATTTCAGCACGGCATTGTTGTAGGCATTTGAGCATCAGCCGGCGAGTCGGTAGTGGCCGTCTTCCAGGATGACCGTGCCCTGCTGCATCAGGCGCTGGAGGTGTTTGCCAAGGATGGCCGCTTCGCCCCAGTCGAAAAACGCTTTGGGTTCGCGCGGCTTCCGGTAGACGATGTGCTGGCTGACGATTTCGGCCATGCTGCGTGGCTCGCTCCGCAGATAGTCGCACAACTTTGCTTCGCGCTCGTCGATGACCTTGAGGTAGTTGTCGAATATGGCCGCTTCCGGTTCCTCGAAGCAGCCTTCCTCATGGCCGGTGAGCCAGATGCGGGCCGGCAGGTTGCGCAGCCGCTCGACTGAGGTGATGGTGTCCTCGATGCTGGAATCACGATCGCCGTACCAGGGGCCAAAGCGGGTCAAGTCGTAATCGCCGGTAAAGACCACGCCCGGCTCGCGAAAAAAGAACGAGGTGCTGCCTGGCGTGTGTCCTGGCGTATGGAGGATTTCGACCGTGCAACTGCCGAGGTCGATGATTTCGCCTGGAGTGAAGTAGGCCGCCGCCCGGCGTGGACGATAGTTGAAGGTGTCGGTAAAGGCTTTGCGCCAGTAGGCACGAAAATCTTCGTTGCGGATGCCATACCAGTCGAGACAGTGTTCCAACCCTGAGAGTGGTTCCGCTTCAATGGCGCTTTGGCGCATTGGCACCTTGCCCAGAAGATCGATAAAGGCGATGTGATCCTCGTGCCAATGGCTGAGCCAGAGTTCCCGGATGCCCCGATTGCGGCGCAATGCCTCATAGTGCGTCGGGTTGGCGCCGGCGTCGATCAACACCCCTGATCCCTCGACATACACCGAGTTCGAATAGGGGTAGCGCCCCGACTGGCAGCCGCGCACAAAATGGACGGGACCGAAAATATCAGAGGACAAGGAGCGCACCCAGGTCAGCGGACCAGTTTGGCGATGTCCCTAAACTGCGGGTGATTTGCAGTCTTCATCAACTCGAAAAGAAGCATCTCGGTCGAGGTGATTTGCGCGCCAAGCGCGCGCATGCGCTCCAGTCCGATTTGGCGATTGGCCAGGGTGCGCGACGAAACCGCGTCGGCAACGGTTTGTACCTCGTATCCTGCTGCCAGCAAGTTGGCGGCGGTCTGAAAAACGCAGACATGGCACTCAATGCCGGTCAGGATGAGCTGGCGGCGACCGCTTTGCTTCAGCGCTTGCATGAAGGCGGGCTCGCCGCAGCAACTGAAGGAGGTTTTGGCGATGGCTTCATGGCCCGACAGCAATTCCGCCAGTGGCGCAATGGTGCGCCCCATCTTCTCCGGGCTCTGTTCAACCCACAGGATGGGGAGTTGCAACAAGGCTGCCGAGCGTGTGAGCCGGACCAGATTGTCGAACAGGGCCTCGCGCTCCTGCATTGACTCGGCCAGTTTGCCCTGGATGTCGATCAAGACCAGGGCTGATTCTTGCTGGGTAAACATGATCTGGGTGTCCTTTTTTCAAGAAATTGGAGTTTGATAATTTTACGGCTTAGCTTTCTCGATGTGTTCCACAGCCTTGGTGAAGGCGGTGGCGTCCTGAAAGCCGACCAGGCGGCCGATTTCCTTGCCGTTGGTGTCGAAGAAAAGCAGTGCCGGCGGACCGTACAGGCCAAAGCGCGCCAACAGTTGCCGGTCGGTGTCACTGCTGGCCGTGATATCGGCTTTGAGCAGCAGAAAGCCACTCAGTTTGGCGCGTACCTTGGCGTCAGCGAAGGTTTCGCGCTCCATGCGCTGGCAGTCGGCGCACCGATCGGCGTAGAAATCGAGCATTACCGCTTTGTCGGCCTTCTGCAAACGTGTTTCTAATTCTGGGAGTGATCTGATGCGCTCGAAAGGCAAGGGATTTGGGGCGTTTTGCTGATTGCCAAACAAACCGGCCAGAGGTTGCCAGGGATTGCGGCTGCCCGAGAGTGCGCCGGCCAATAATGCCGTGCCGGTCAGCAACAGCAGGATGCCGATTCCCTTCATCAGGCGCTGAATCGGCTTCGATGCGGGTGGTAAGAGGTCAAGCGCGTGCAGAAACACAGCCGGGATGATGAAGAGCGCTGCCCAGACGACCATGACCAGGCTTGGCGGTAACAGGGGCGAAACGAGCCACAAGGCAACACCGAGCAGGACGACGCCAAAAGTCCGGTTAACGGCCTGCATCCAAGGCCCGGCACGCGGCAAGAGGGTGCCGGCAGAGAGGCCGACGGCTATCAAAGGGGCGCCCATGCCCAGTGCCAGTGTGAACAGTGCAGCTCCGCCCAGAAGGGCATTTCCGGTCTGGCCGATGTACAACAAAGCGCCGGCCAGCGGCGCGGCAACGCAGGGGCCGACGATCAGCGCCGACAAGCTGCCCATGATGAAGACACCTGGGCCGCGCCCGTTGGCAAAGTGCCCTGCTTCCTCCGACAGCTTGCTTTGCAGGCGGGCCGGCAACTGCACAGTGTAGAAACCAAACATCGAAAGGGCGAGGAGGACGAAAAGGAAGGCGAAGGCTGAAAGTACCCAGGCGTTTTGCATCAGGCCGGAAACGAGGGTTCCGGTCAGGCCGGCGACGACGCCAGCGAGGGCGTAAGTGACGGCCATGCCCAGTACGTACATGATTGACAGCGCCAAGCCGCGGCCGCGTGAAGCGCGGTGCCCCTGGCCGGCAATGATGCCGGACAGGATGGGGATCATCGGAAAGACGCAGGGCGTCAGGGCCAGGCCCAGTCCGGCGACAAAAAAGAGGGCGATATTGGCCCACAACCCCTTGTTTTGCAGAGCACGGAAAAGAATGCCGCTTTCGTCCGCGCTGCCCGTTGCAGGAAAAGGCAGTGGCGATGCAGTTGCGGCTGACGGCGCCAATTCCGCTGCAGGCAATTCGACGCTGAATTGCTGGTGCTGCGGCGGGTAACACAGCCTGCCGTCGGCGCAGCCCTGCGACGTGACCTTCAGTTTTACTGCCAGAGGGCCGGAGGTGACACGTTCGATCGGCAAGCGGATGCTGACCCGGTCGTAGTAGACCTCGACCTTGCCGAAATTTTCGTCGTCCTTTGTACGGCCCTTGGGAAAGACGGGCGTGCCCGCTGCGACGCCCTCGATGGTGAAGCGGAACCTGTCGCGGTAGAGGTAGTAGCACTTGGCGATGGTGAACTGTGCCTCCAGCGTTTGCGCGTCAAGGGCGTGTACCTGGGCAATGAAGGCCTCATTGGGGTCGAGCAGTTCTTCGGCCAGGGCGGGCCGAAGCCCGATCAGAAGAAGGAAGGTCAGAAAAAAACGCAGGAACATCAAGGGGGGCATGCCTTCGTGCTTCCGGTTTCGGTCGATAGCCAGTCCAGGTAGGCGGGTAGGCCATTCCTGATCGGAAGTGCGATGATTTCCGGCACCGTGTAGGGGTGGCAGGCCTTGATCGTGTCTTCCAGCTCAGAGTAGCGGTTAATACGGGTCTTGATGAGCAATGGGATCTCGGCGGCTTCTTCGATAGCCCCTTGCCATCGGTAGATAGAACGACAGGGCGCCAGGATATTGACGCAGGCAGCTAGACCTCGTTCCACCAGGGTCTTGGCGATCCTTTCAGCGCAGGCGTCGTCCGGGCAGTTGGTGAGGACGAGGAAAAATTCCGGTTTAGGGCAGACGGCGGACACGGTTGAAAGAAGAGTCAGGGATCAGGTTTTCGACAGGGCATCGCCTGCCCAGAACTGGGCTAGGTCGCGGATCCCCCATTTGGCGGCATCCTCGCGCCCGGCAATTTTGTCTCGATGGTTCAGATCGACAATTTCCGGCTTGATGTAGGCCTGCGATTTGGTCGAGAAAAAAACCTTCACCTTGGGGGTCAATAGGGATTTGGCGCTTTGCTCGACAACGACGCCGAGGCGCCCGGATTCAAGCCGGACGAGTGAGCCAATCGGGTAAATGCCCATGCTTTTGACAAAGGCCTGGAAGATTTTTTCGTCGAAGTGCCCCTTCGACCATTCGGCCATCTTGCGCAGCGATTCCGCCGGATCCCAGCCTGCCTTGTAGGGCCGGTCGGAGGTAATGGCGTCATATACGTCGCACACTGCCCCCATTTTGGCGTAGAGACTAATGGCGTCGCCCTGGTGGCGCTCCGGATAACCGCTGCCTTCGAGCTTCTCGTGGTGGTGCAGGCAGACGTCAAGCACTATGTCGCTGATATGGCTGCCTTCAAGGAGCAGACGGTGTCCCTCGGCAGGATGCGTTTTCATCACCTCGAATTCATCATCCGTGAGTTTTCCAGGCTTGTTCAGGATGGCATTGGGAATCATGGCTTTGCCCATGTCGTGAAAGAGCCCCGCCATGCCGACTTCACGGGTGGTTTTCTCATCCAGCCCCAATTGTTTTGCCAGTGCGATCATCAGGGCACAGACCGCAATCGAGTGCAGATAGGTGTAATCGTCACTGGTTTTGAGACGCGCCAAGCTGATCAGTGCGCCGGGATTGCGCGCCACCGAATTGTTGATTTCCTCGACCAGCGGCATGGCTTGTTCCGCCTCAATGGCCTTGCCCATGCGCGCTTCCTGGAACATGGACACTACAGCTTCCTTCGATTTGGCGCAGATTTTGGCGGCGCGCTGGACCTCTTCGGACAGGGTTTGTTTTTCCGGTAATGCGGCGGGGAGGTTCTCCGCACGGATCAGTTGCCGGTCAATCTCGACCTCGGATTCCTCCTTGGCAACGCCGACGTCGACGTCATCGCCCTTCGAAACATCGATCCAGACCTCGCGGATGCTGCTGGCGCGGATCAACTCCAGATCTTTTTCGCTGGAAATGACAAATTTCGTGCGCCAAAACGGGTGCTCCATCCACGAACCGCAAAATTCATGGAGATGCATTCCTACCTTGAGATGTTCAACGCCGATTTTCTTGAGCATGGCTCCGAAGAGGGGTACCCCGATGTCGCCAATATAGCCCAAAATGCGAGTGAAGATGTGACCAAGCCGCCCGCAGGCGGCTTGGTGCGGTTGGGGAGAGCAGGGTGAAGGTGCACGAATTTTGGCTCCGGCCGGTGCTGCGCACCTTAACCTGCCCGCGTCGCGGGCAGGTGAGCCTTCGCCGAAGCACGGATCCCGCTACGCGACCGGATTGTACGCTTGGCTTACAGACCGGCGTCGCCCTTTAACAGGGCGGCGCGATCCGTGCTTTCCCAAGTGAATTCCGGTTCGTCGCGGCCGAAATGGCCATAGGCGGCGGTCTTCTGGTAAATCGGGCGCAGCAGGTCGAGCATGTTGACGATACCCTTCGGGCGCAGGTCAAAGTGCTTGCGGATCAGTTCGGTCAGCGTTTCGTTGCTGATCTTGCCGGTGCCGAAAGTATCGACCATGATCGAGGTCGGCTGGGCGACGCCGATGGCGTAGGAGACCTGTACCTGGCACTTGCTGGCCAGACCGGCAGCGACAATGTTCTTGGCGACATAACGGCCGGCGTAAGCGGCGGAACGGTCGACCTTGGACGGGTCTTTGCCGGAAAAAGCACCGCCGCCATGCGGCGCGGAACCGCCGTAGGTGTCGACGATGATCTTGCGCCCCGTCAGGCCGCAGTCGCCCTGCGGGCCGCCGACCACGAAACGCCCGGTCGGATTGACCAGATACTTGATTTCGCCCTTGATCAATTCCTTCGGCAATACCGGCTTGATGATTTCCTCAATGGTCGCTTCGCGCAGGTCTTCCAGGCTGATGTCCGGCGAATGTTGCGTCGATAGCACAACCGTATCGATGGCGGTCGGCTTGCCATCGACGTATTTGACAGTAACCTGCGATTTGGCGTCCGGACGCAGCCACGGCAGGCGGCCATCCTTCCTGAGCATGGACTGGCGCTCGACCAGACGGTGTGCCAGATAGATCGGCAAGGGCATCAGCGACGGCGTTTCATCGCAGGCATAACCGAACATCAGGCCCTGGTCGCCGGCGCCCTGACCGAGGTTGTCGTCGTAGGCGGCATTGACGCCCTGAGCGATATCGGGTGACTGCTTGTCGTAGGCGACCAGCACAGCGCAACCCTTGTAATCGATACCGAATTCGGTATTGTCGTAGCCGATGCGCTTCAGCGTATCGCGGGCGACCTGGATGTAATCGACGTTGGCGCTGGTGGTGATTTCACCGGCGAGGACGACTAATCCGGTATTGCACAAGGTTTCGGCGGCGACCCGCGAATGTTTGTCCTGCGCCAGGATGGCGTCCAGGATGGCGTCAGAAATCTGGTCTGAAACCTTGTCGGGATGACCTTCGGAAACCGATTCCGAAGTGAAGAGAAATTCGCTCATTGCAGCTCCTGCATGGTCCTGTTGTCCGGCGCTACCGGCTTCGGACCTCAAGCAGGTGACGCTTTAGCGGTATTTGGGTACTTCCTTTCGCCCCGCAAGTTGTCTGTTTAACTCGGCGAACTCATAATCTTACCTTTTTCCCATCTTCTTGCAAGACTACCCCCTGCATGATTCTTTTTTTCCAACTGCTCAGCCGTCTACCACTGCGCCTGGTGCATAGCATCGGCGCCCTGCTCGGCTGGCTGACCTACTTGGGATCGCCAACGTACCGGCGCAACCTCAAGGCCAATATGGCTCAGGCCGGCATCGACCCGGCGCTGCGCTGCAAAGCGATTGCTGAAGCAGGCAAACAGGCGGTTGAAGTCTCTCGCATTTGGCTGCGCAGTCAACAGGATGCGGTGGCGCTGGTCGTCGATGTCGATGGACTGGATCATGTGCTGGCGGCGCAGCGTTCAGGCAAGGGGGTCATTTATCTCACGCCCCATCTGGGTTGCTTCGAAATCACCGGGCAATATCTGTCGACGCTGGCTGCATTCACTGCGCTGTACCGCCCGCCGCGGTATGAAAGTCTGCGGACGATGATCGAGGCCGGACGGCGGCGCCCGCAACTGCACCTGGCGCCGGCTGATCTATCGGGCGTGCGCTGCCTCATCAAGGCGCTGAAGAAAGGACAAGCGGTTTGCCTGTTGCCTGACCAGACGCCGCAGTTTGGCGAAGGACTCTGGCTCGATTTTTTCGGGCGCCCGGCCTATACCATGACGCTGGCGGCGCGTCTGAGCGAAACCGGCGCCACCCTCATTCTGATGTGGGGTGAACGCCTGCCCGGAGGAAGGGGGTTCAAGCTGCATTTCCGGCCGCCTTTGGCCGAAATTACGGGCGATACCGTGGCGCGGGCGCAGCGGATTAACCATGAAATGGAGGCGCTGATCCGGCAGAAGCCGGAGCAATACCTTTGGGGCTATAACCGCTATAAATGCCCGGCTGGAGCGGAACCGCCGCCTTCCGGAGAGAAGGGAGAAGGGAGAAGGGAGAAGAGTGATACGACAGCTAGCGAGGGCGGAGGATGAAAAGCCTTTTCTCGCATTTGGCAGTGTTTTTCCTTTGGTTGCTGCACTGGTTGCCTTTGCCGGTGTTGCGCTTTTTTGGGGGTTTGCTTGGGCGCTTGCTCTTTGTCCTGGGGCGCGAACGGCGGATGGTCGCGCTCACTAACTTACGCTTGTGCTTTCCGGAAAGGAGCGAAAGCGAGCGCATTGCCCTCGCACGCCGCCATTTCATCGCCTTTGCTCGCGCTTTTCTCGATCGCACCCTGGGCTGGTGGGCGTCGCCCAAACGGCTGGCGCACCTCATCCGCCTTTCCGGTGGCGAACATCTCAAACAGGATCGTCCGGTCATCATCTTGGCGCCGCATTTTGTCGGGCTGGATGCTGGGGGCACGATGATGACGATGACGACACCACTGGTGAGCGTTTACTCTAACCAGAAAAACCCGGTGTTCAGCCAGGTGCTGCTGAATGGGCGGCTGCGTTTCAACCAGCCGGTTCTGCTGTCGCGTCAGGACGGCATGCGCAAGGCGGTCAAGGCCTTGAAGGACGGTTATCCTTTTTATTACCTGCCGGACATGGATTTTGGCCCGCAGGATTCGATCTTTGCCCCCTTTTTCGGTGTGCCGGCGGCCACCTTGCCGACGGTATCGCGCCTGGCGCGGCTGACCGGTGCCTGTGTCGTGCCCTGCATCTGTCGGCAGGTAGCAGACGGCTACGAAATCAGCTTACAGCCGGCCTGGGAGAATTTTCCCGGTGAAAGCGTCGAAGCCGACACCGAACGAATGAACCGCTTTATCGAAAACGAAGTGCGTCAAATGCCGGAACAGTATTTCTGGCTGCACAAGCGCTTCAAGACCCGGCCGCCGGGAGAAGAGAGGTTTTATCCATGAACGACACCATCACTTTTCGCCCGCTCGCCGCCGCTGATTTTGCCGCAGTGACCAAGCTGGCGCGCATCATCTGGCAGGCGACCTACAAACACATCATTACGCAGGCGCAGATCGACCACATGCTGGCGGAGCGCTACTCCGAACATCGCTTGAGCGATTACCTCAGCAGGCCTGATCACTGGTTCGAGCTGGCGCTGGTCGATGGTGAAATCTGCGGCTTTTGTGCCTGCGAGGTTTATCAGGGCGAGTACAAATTGGACAAGCTCTACATCCATCCGGCCAGACAGCGCCTCGGTATCGGCGGCATGCTGATTGGGCGGGCGGCGGCGCGTGGGCGCGAACTGGGCTACGGCGAAATGATCCTGGCGGTCAATAAGCGCAACGAACAGGCCATCGCCGCTTACCAGAAGCACGGCTTTGCTGTGCGCGAAAGCGTCTGCGTTGATATCGGCAAGGGGTTTGTCATGGATGATTTCATTATGGAAAAGCCTTTGTAAGTTCTTCAACGCAGAGGCGCGGAGGGCGCAGAGGGCCGCAGAGAAAAAGCAGAAAGCCTTGAGCTGCATGATTGCGCATGCAACGCGAGCTTGAATCCTTGTTTTCTCTCTGCGGCCCTCTGCGCCCTCCGCGCCTCCGCGTTGAAAAGGGTTTTCTGTTTTCCCGCCCTGCTCTACTCTCTGCTATCCTTTTCCAAATCTCTTAACGGAACGTATCGTGAAACTCAAGTTTGTCAAAATGCATGGTCTGGGCAACGATTTTGTGGTTCTCGACGGCATTCGCCAATCCATTCAACTGTCGCCCGAGCAGTTGCGCTTTCTCGCAGACCGCAATTTCGGCGTCGGTTGCGACCAGATTTTGCTGGTGGAAGCCGCCAGCCAGCCGGAGATCGATTTCCGCTACCGCATTTTCAATGCTGACGGCGGCGAGGTCGAGCAATGCGGCAATGGCGCACGCTGTTTCGTGCGCTTCGTGCATGAGCAGGGGCTGACCCAGAAGCGCGATATCCGCGTTGAAACGCAAAAGGGCATCATCGGCCTCAGCCTGCAGGAAAACGGCGAAGTGACGGTCAATATGGGCGTTCCGCGCTTTGTGCCGGAAGAAATCCCTTTTGTCAGCGACACCGATGCGCCGGTGCAGCCGCTGGTGGTCGGTGACAAGACGATTGAGATCGGTGCTGTCTCAATGGGTAATCCGCATGCCGTGCAGGTCGTGGCTGATGTCGACACGGCGCCGGTAGCGGCCGACGGCCCGGTGATCGAAAACCATCCGCGTTTCCCGAAGCGGGTCAACGCCGGGTTCATGCAGGTGGTTGATCGCCATAATGTCAAGCTGCGCGTCTTTGAGCGCGGCACCGGCGAAACGTTGGCCTGCGGCACGGGGGCCTGTGCCGCTGCCGTTTCCGGCATTCGCCGCGGCTTGCTTGATTCGCCGGTACGGGTGTCGATGCGCGGCGGCGGCCTCACCATCGCTTGGGCCGGGCCGGGTCAGCCGGTGCAGATGACCGGTCCCGCCGTCACCGTCTTTCAAGGAGAAATTGAACTATGACGAATGCTCCCGCCGATGCCGTGGAAGTCGCCCGCTATCTGCAGGCCAATCCTGATTTCTTCGATCAGCACGCCGAGTTGCTGGCCCACATGTACGTGCCGCATCCGCTGGGTGGACGCGCCATTTCGCTGACCGAGCGCCAGATGCTGACGCTGCGTGACAAGAACAAGCAGCTTGAAGCCAAAATGGCGGAACTGATCCAGTTTGGCGAGGCCAATGACGCGATCAGCGAGAAGGTGCACCGGCTGGCGGTGGGGCTGATTGCGACCGAGACCTTCCAGTCTGTGATCCACCTCATCAATTTTCATTTACGCGACGATTTTTCGGTACCGCATGTCGCGCTGCGTCTGTGGGACAAGCCGGATCATGTCGAGGATCTGCCCGAGTTCGCGGCAGTCAGCGAAGAGCTGCAGGCATTTGCCGAGACGCTGGCGCGCCCCTACTGCGGATCGACTTCTGGCTTTGGCACGTCCTCCTGGTTTGGCGAGCACGCCGACCGCATCCGCTCGCAGGCGCTGATCGCGCTCCGAAACGGTGGTGGCACCATCGGCATGATTGCGCTGGGCAGCGAAGACCCGCAACGCTTCTATGCCGACATGGGGACGCTGTATCTTGAGCGCTTGGGCGAAATGGTCTCCGCCGCCCTGGCCCGGGTGACCAAGACCGCGCTGTGATCGAAACCTGGCTGGCGGAGCTGGCGAACCAGCGGCGCCAGTCGCCGCACACGATCAGCAATTACCGGCGCGACCTGCACAAATTGCGGGAACTGGCCGGCGAAACACCGCTGGCCGACTTGCGCGTCCACCATATCCGGCGCTTTCTGGCGCAGTTGCACGCTGGCGGCCTTTCCGGCCGCAGCCTGGGACGCATGTTGTCGGCCTGGCGCGGCTATTTCTCCTGGCTGGGGAAGAACGATGCCATTGAAGCCAATCCCTGTACCGGCATCCGTCCGCCCAAATCGCCGAAGCGCCTGCCCGTCGCACTGCCCGTCGATGAAACCATGCGCCTGCTCGAATGCGGCAACACCTCGGGCGATGAACGGCTCATTTGCCGCGACCAGGCCATGTTTGAACTGTTTTATTCCTCGGGGCTGCGCTTGGCCGAATTGGCGGCGCTCGATATCGAGGCGCTGGACATCGCCTTGAGCGAAGGCGAAATCCGGGTTTTGGGCAAACGCAGCAAGACCCGCATTATTCCGGTCGGCAGCAAAGCCCGGGAAGCGCTTGTGGCCTGGAAAACAGTGCGGCGGTCTCTTGCTGATCC
>JAKJFA010000034.1 GCA_022705135.1 Pseudomonadota bacterium
GTTCGATCACCAGTCCGATCGCCAACAATATCAGCAGCAGAACAAAAACCGCCAGGGGCCAGAAACGCGTCATGCCTGCCCCTGTGTTCGTTTGCGCAGAAACGAGACAAAACCGCCCAACACCATCAACAAAAAACCTGCCCAAATCCAGTTCATCATGGGCTTGATCTGGATGCGCACGGTCCAGGCGCCAAAAGGCCACGCCCGGTCGACCGGTTCGCCAAGCGAGACATAGAGGTCGCGCCAGAGCTTGCTGTCGATGGCGGCTTCGGTCATCCACATCGGCGACGAGGAATAGCGACGCTTTTCGGGCTGCAAGAAACCGCGCGCTCCGTTCGCCGACCATTCGAAACGGCCGCGCAGGGCGAAATAATTGCTGCCCTCGACCTTTTGAAAGCCTTGCAATTTGAGGGTATAGCCGGCGATGTCCACGGTTTCGCCCGGCGCCATGTTCACTTCCCGCAGCACAACGCTGCCGGAAAACACAGCGCCCAGGGCAAGAAGGACAACACCCAGATGTGCCAGCAGCATGGCCAGCCTGCTGCCGCGCCGCGGCCCTCCTTTGCTGCCGACAAACGGACTGACCAGCATCAGCAACAGCGCCGGCGCCATCAACAGGGCAAACATGCGGTTGAAATAGGGCGGCCCGACGGAAATCCGCCCCAAACCAAGAACCTGAAGCAACAAGGGGTAAAACGTGCCGAGCAAGACAGTGGCACAGACCACCAGCAGCAACAGGCTTCCGGCAAGCAGCAGCGTCTGGCGCGACCACAGCTTGGCGATGCCCCATTGCGCCAGACCCAGCGCCCTATTGGCGTAAAGCGCGAGCGCGCCGCCGGCCACCAACGCCAACAAGGCCAGCAGAAAAACGCCCCGTTTCGGGCTGGCAGCAAAGACGTGCACCGAGGACAGGATGCCAGAGCGCACCAGAAAGGTGGCCAACAGCGCCAGCGAGAAAGGCACAAGAGCGAGCAACAGGGTCCAGTGGCGGAAATAGCCGTGCTGACGGCTGACGGCCAGCATGTGCAGCAAAGCTGTTGCCGCCAGCCAGGGCATCAGCGCAGCGTTTTCAACCGGGTCCCAGGACCACCAGCCGCCCCAGCCCAGTTCGGCATAGGCCCACCAGGCACCGAGCGCGATGCCAAGGGTCAGGAAGCCCCAGGCCGCCGCCAGCCAGGGGTGCAAGACATGCAACCAATCTGGTTCGCACTGGCCTTCCAGCAGCGCCGCCAGAGCAAGTGCATAGGGTACGGCCAGCCCGGCCGTGCCCAGAAAGAGCAGTGGCGGGTGCATGGCCATGGCCGGATTTTGCAGCAGCGGATTGAGACCGCGCCCTTCACTGGCGGCGTGCAGCAAGTGCTCGAACGGATCGGAAGCAAAGAGCAGGAAAAACAGGAACCCGGCAACCAGCCACGACAGGATGCCGAACACCCGCGTCTTGACGCGGGCAGGCAATGGCTTCAGGCCAAGGGTGACCGCCAAAGCCCAGACGCAGAGGAGAAAAACCCACAGCAGCATCGCGCCTTCGTGCCCGCCCCAAACCGCGGCAATCCGGTAGGGCAAAGGCAGCGTCGTACTCGAATGGCGCACGACGTAGGACAGGGAGAAATCGTGCAGGACAAAAGCAGCCGCAAGGCTAGCCAAGGCAATAGCCATCAGCACGGTCAGCAAGACAACGGCCGGGCGTGCCCAACGCCGGCCAGCGGGATATTGCAACGCGGTCAGACTGCTTGTTCCCATGCCCAGCGCGAGCATGGCCGCCAGGATCAGTGCAAAACGTCCGGTTTCGGCAATCATCGCCCGCTTTCCGCCGGAAGATAATTTTCGTCGTGCTTGGCGAGCACTTCCGTGGCAACAAAAATGCCCTCCTCGCTCATCCTGCCTTGCACGACGGCTTCATGCCCCTCACGCAACAGATCAGGCGGAATGCCCCGGAAGAAGACTTCAATTTCGTGGGAATCGTCCGCCAAAACAAAGCGGAGGGTCAGGCCGTCCGCCTCCCGTGTCAGGCTGCCGTTTTTCACCCGCCCGCCAAGGCGGAACGCCTCGTCGCGCGGCGCTTTCCCCGCCAGCACTTCAGCCGGCGCGTAATAAAAGGCAATGGAGCTATTCAAGGCTGTCAGCAGCAGAGCAACGACGGCCAGAACGAGGGCAACGATAATCAAGGCCCGTTGCTGCCGGCGTTCACCGTTGTCCATGATTCCGGCGTTGCAGGCGGCGATGCTGCCAGAACAGGGTGAGTGGTTCCAGCACGAAGGCCAGCGCGACGAGGCCGAAGGCACCCCAGACGTAGACACCACGCCCCCCCATGGCAATGAATTCGGCAAGACTATGCCAGGGCATGATCCGCAGCCATCGTCAGATTGCGCAGGCGCAGCAACACCATCGTTGCGGCATAGCAGGAAAAGGCCAACCCCATCAGCAACACGCCCCACACCATGAAATGCGACATCGGCGCAGGTTTGCCCAGGGCAATGGAAGCGCCCTGGTGCAGGCTGGGCCACCTCTGCACCGAAAAATGGATGATGGGGAGATTGATCGCGCCAGCCAGAAGCAAAATCCCTCCAGCCTGTTCCGACCGGCGCACATCAACGATCCGCTCCGTCAACGCGATAAATCCGATGAAAAAAAGGAGCAGGATCAGTTCAGAAATCACGCGCGCGTCCCAGACCCACCAAGCGCCCCAGGTGGGCTTTCCCCAGAGTGCGCCGGTACCAAGCGAAAGCGCTGCCATGCCGGCGCCGGTTGGCGCCAAAGCACGCGCCAGCAGGGCAGGGACACGCTTGTCCTTCATCAGGGCAAATACAGCGCACAGCGCCATGACCCCATAAATCAGCATCGACAACCAGGACGCCGGCACGTGCACCAAGATGATGCGGTAGGTTTCTCCCTGTTGGGCGCTGGCGGGTGCGAACAACAAGCCCAGCGCCAGCCCAGCGATGGCCGAGACCACGCCGAGCAGCACCAAACACGACACCGCGGTTTCCAAACGCGCAGGCATGGCAGACCGTGCCATGGGAGGTACCATCCGAACATCCAAAGGGAAAAGTGGCGCAAAAGTCATCATGGTCCAGTGGTCTCGCCCGAGTTGGGTAAGTGTAACGGCGATTGCCACCAATGCAAAAATACGCAGTCCACACCCGGAAGGGAAATTTATGCCACACCCGATAAATTGCATTCAAAATCAGCGCTTACTCCTTGACCGGTCGACATTTCTGCCTCTATAGTGCGGCCCATGAATATGGAACTCGAAGCCCTCGAAGCCAAAATTGAACAGATATTGGAACTGGTACAACAAACCAGGGCCGAGAATGAGGTGCTGAAAAACCGAATTGCCGCCGCCGAGGCCGAGCGACTCGATCTCAGGCAGAAAATCACGACCGCCCGTCAGCGGCTCGAATCGATGATGGATCAATTGCCCGAGGAATCCTAGGATGAAACAGCACCCTTACTCGCTGCGCTCGTTTCCCCCCGAGGGGGAGGTCAGTTCCTTCGGAACGGTCGTACGGAACTGAAATGAATTCCGAGCCAAATTACCTTGACGTCAAGATCATGGGACGCGAGTACCGGGTAGCGTGCACGCCGAAAGAACGCCCGTCGCTTCTAGCCGCCGTTGACCTGGTCGACGGCAAAATGCGCGAAATCGCCCAAAAGACGAAAACCACCATTGCCGAGCGCGTTGCGGTCATGGCGGCGCTCAACATCGCCCATGAACATCTGAGCGCCCCGCCCGTGGTCCTGACGGGCACGCAAGAAACAGTTGATACTTCCGAAACAAGGCGTAGAATCTTAGCCATGGGAGCGCGGCTGGACAGCGTGCTGACGCCCCAGCAGGAGTTGGAGTTCTGATCTCCCGCTAGGGCTGAGGGTCGGTGGAAGCACCGGCGCTCGCCTCACCGAGCTTTCCCTGCGGTGTTCGTCAAGGCCATAGATTCCTTGAACCAATGCTTAGTGGCGTCGGCCGTGGATCAAACGTTTGCTGTTGTGCGCACCCCTTATGCCGGGTGCGCCTGATGCAAAGGAGAAGCGGCCAATCTGGACCTCGGTTCAGGATGCCGGTCTAACGGCACATGTGGGGATTCAATCAACGGGTGGCAGATCTCTGCCGCCCGTTTCGTTTACCCCCAATGAACGCGACCTAGGAGGTATCTCTGATTTCCTGGTTTCCCGCCTATCTCGCGCTTGGCGCCTTTGCCGGCTTTTTTGCCGGCATGCTCGGCATTGGCGGCGGCCTGGTCATGGTCCCCCTGCTCACCATGATCTTCTCGGCCCAGACGGCTTTCCCAACCGGTGAGGTTCTGCACATCGCCCTGGGCACTTCAATGGCCGCGATCATTTTTACCTCCCTGGCCAGCCTGCGGACGCACCACCAACATAGCGCCGTACTCTGGAATGTCGTCAGCGCCATCACCCCGGGCATTCTTCTCGGAACCCTGGCGGGCGCACTATTGGCCTCCAAGGTACCGGTCAAGGCGCTGGGACTCTTTTTCACCGGCTTTGTCTGCCTTGTCGCGGTGCAGATGGCCTTCAACCTCAAACCCAAGCCCTCGCGCACTTTGCCAGGATACGGTGGAATTGCCGCCACCGGTTTTGGCATCGGCGCCCTCTCGGCCCTGGTCGCCATCGGTGGCGGGTCCATGACCGTACCCTTCCTGACCTGGTGCAACGTTCGGGTCCAACAAGCCATCGGCACCTCTGCCGCTGTCGGCTTGCCGATTGCTCTGGGCGGAACAGCGGGCTATTTGTATAACGGCTGGAACGTTTCCGGACTGCCGGCGGGAAGTTTGGGCTTCGTCTATCTGCCGGCGCTGGCCGGAATGGTGCTGGCCAGTACGCTGACCGCGCGGCTTGGGGCGCGCATCGCGCATCGCCTGCCCATTATGACCCTCAGACGACTTTTCTCGGCCGTCCTGGTATTGATGGCGGTCAAGATGCTGTGGGGGCTGCTCGCGCCTGGCGCAGCTTGACCGCCGTCAAGTGCGGCCATAGGCGAAGCGGACGAAGTTGCTGCCCCGCTCAATGACCTCGCCCAGGCGAATGTGCTCCACTGGAGATTCTTCAAGGGCCAGCAGACTCCCCTGGCGCAGTCCTGAACCCGTAGGCAGGCAGATGGAAGCCGAAAGACCCGCCGCCTCATCGTCAGGCAGCAGGAAAAGCGGCTGCCGCGCCGCTTGAACTCCGGGCAATACCGCCGCCACCTTCTGCAAGGCGCTGGCCGGCGGCGACGGCAATCGCCGCACATTGGCAGCTAGCCAACCATCGTTCGTCTGGCGCAAGCCAATCAGAATGGCCAACTGCGGGGATTCCTCACCTTTGGGCCGAATTCCGACCAGAAGCGGCGCCACCACTTGCCCGCCATCGGGCGCGGCCCGCAGAATCCATTGATCTTCCACCGTCCACATTTCAGCTGGAGCGCATTCATCTTTAACGTGGTCAATGCGATTGGCGGCGTTGTCGAACCCGAACAGCGCGAGCCGGTCGTGACTGATATGGCTGCTTTGCGCACTCAACGCATGATCCAACAGGGGCTTGCCCGCCAGCAGCAAGTAGAGATTCTCGTTGCCAAAAACCAGATCAACCGTGTCGCAGTCCAGGATATCCCCGAGCGGCTTGGGTTGCGGCCGCAGGATATGATCGAGTTCACGCATGAGGCGAATACACCCGGCAGGCGTCAACTCGCGGCCCAACTTAAGGCTTTCGGGCGTTTCCCCGGCTTGCAAGGCGTCCACACGCTGGCGGATCTTGCGGACCACGGGACGCACATCCAACCATTGCGGCTTGCCTTCGGCAACAACGTCCTCGCCCAGCCATTTTGCCAGTGAGATCGTCTTGGCATGTCGATCCTGAGAGGGTTCGGCTTGAAAGCTGGCCAGTTCACACCAACGGCTGAAGACACGATTGGCGACATTGAACTGCGCCTGCGAAAACCGGTAGGGATCGGAAAGAACCAGCAGGAAAGACCAGGTCACATCTCCGGCGATGGTAGATTGGCTGAGTTGCGGGTAATCCGGATCGGCCATCCGATTGCGTTGCAATCCTTGCGCCTCGGCCGTGATCAGAATATCGTAAAGCAGGCACAGGAAATCGGGGCGCACCTCGATCCCGGCGACAAAATGGCTATGCAAGGTCTCGCGCAGGGCAACGGCACCCCGGTGTAGCGCCTGATGCACCAGTTGCTGGGGCAGCAGCGGAATAGGGCGAAGATAGGCAATAGCCAAAGCATGCCAAAGATCACGTGCCTGCTCGAAAACCTCCTGCTCATCCCGCAACAACGGCAAGGGTTTATGCGCATAGCGAATGGCCACGCCCGCCTGAGCTTGAATCACGGCCGGCCGCAGCACGTCCAGCAGTTCAAGCCGCGTCGCCGGAACGCTGACGCAATGGTCAATCGCCTTAATTTCCTTGAGCAGCGCCCGCAGCATGCGCAGCGGCTGGACCTGCGTCTGATTGGCCAGCCAAGCACGCCCTTCGGCGGCATCGCGCAAAGAACTCTCCAGACTGGCATCCGGTTCGGGCAGGCTGATGATGGGCATGGTGTCTGTCTCAGTAAAACTGGGATATCAAGTTTAAACGATTCAGTCTAGTCTACACGCATGAGCGGCTTTGAAGATTATCAACACGAACTCACCGGAATCGACGCGCAGATCGCCCACTACGCGGCCATCTGCGGTTTGTCCCTCGACAAGCCCGTCAGCCGCGGCGAGATCGAAGCGCTCCTGCAGTCGCTTCCCGCCCAACATGGCCCAGGAGATGCGCGCCAGACCCTACAGGCCCTCCTGATCCTCCGCATCCGTCTGGAAACCGAGATGACCGAGTTGGGTTACCACCCTCCTGAATTGCGCCTCTCGCCGCACGCCTCCTACCGTTAGCCCTGCAACCGAGTCAAAGTCAGCCGTCCTGATTGATGCGGGCAATCAGTGCCGCCTGCACCTCCTCGGCCTTTTCATTTGCCACCTGGCAGGTTCCGGCGGCCTCGTGACCGCCCCCGCCATACTCCAGCATCAACCCGCCAATATCGGTGCGGCTGGAGCGGTCGAGGATCGATTTGCCGACAGCAAACACCGTATTCTGCTTCTGCACCCCCCAAAGCACATGCATCGAAATATTGCATTGCGGGAAAAGCGCATAAACCATAAACCGGTTGGTCGCCCAGATGGTTTCCTCATGGCGCAGGTCAAGAACCGCCAGATTCTGATACACCTTGGCGCAGCGTTGAATCTGCTCCTTCGCCTTGGGCGCATGCTCGAAGTAGACATCGACCCGTTCCATTACATCCGGCAAACAGAGGATTTCGTCAATACTGTGGTGACGGCAATATTGAATCAAGTCCATCATCAGGGTGTAATTGCTGACACGGAAATTCCGGAAGCGCCCGAGTCCGGTACGCGGGTCCATCAAATAATTGAGCAGCACCCACTCCTTGGGATCGAGAATTTCGCTGCGCGAAAACTGGGCCGAATCCGCCTTGTCCACCGCCTGCATCATTTCGTCAAACACCGCGCCCGGGAAGCGACTCTTGCCGCCAAAATACATGTAGACGACACGCGCCGCCGAAGGTGCGTGCGGGTCAATGATGTAATTCTTGTTCGCTTCGGTGTTGCGGGTGATTTCGGAAAGATGATGATCGAAGACCAAATGGGCTGAAGGCGTATAAGGCAGGTTGGTCGTAATGTCCCGCCCGGTGATCTCGACCTTGCCATCCTGCATGTCTTTCGGATGCACAAACTTGATTTCGTCAATCATCTCCAGTTCGTTCAGCAGCACGGCGCAGACCAGACCATCAAAATCGCTGCGCGTCACCAGGCGGTATTTTTGGCTCATCGGTTGTCTCCCCGGAATTTTTTTACAATGACTATTAAATCACAATGTGGCACACGTTTGGCGATGCCATAGCCGGCAAGTCGACGCATTTCTATTACTGTTGCCTCGAAGCGCCCCCATGAAGAGGATCCCCCCATTTTTCCGGCCGGCGGGTCCTGGCAGGTTGTTGGTATACTCCACCCCAGAAAACCATTATCCGGAAGGGAGCGTATTCCATGTGTGGCATCGTCGCGGCGGCATCGCGCCAGCGCAACATCGTTCCTGTCCTCATCGAGGGACTCAAGAAGCTCGAGTACCGCGGCTACGATTCAGCCGGTCTGGCGGTGCTTCGCAACAAGCGCCTGGAGCGCCTGCGTTCGGCCGGACGGGTTGTCGAACTGGAAGCACTGTCCACCGGGATTGAAAGCACCAGCGGGATTGCCCACACGCGCTGGGCAACGCACGGCGTCCCCTGCGAACGCAACGCCCACCCCCTCATTTCGGGCGGGCTGGCTGTCGTGCACAACGGCATCATCGAAAATTTCGAGGCGCTGCGCACCGAATTGCAGTCCAAAGGCTATGTGTTCGAATCGGAAACCGATACCGAAACGATTGCCCATCTGATCCGGGACGAACTGCCGCGCCAGCCGGATCTATTCTCCGCCGTGCGCAGCGCTGCCGGGCGCTTGCAGGGCGCCTTCGCCATCGCCGTCCTGCAAGAGGATCACCCCGAACGCATCGTCGTTGCCCGCGAGGGCTCGCCCCTTCTGCTTGGTCTGGGCGAGGACGGTAACTATGCCGCCTCCGATGCCTCTGCCCTGCTGCAAGTCACGCGCCGCATGGTCTATCTGGAAAACGGCGATATCGCCGAGTTGACCGCAACAGGCGTCAGGATCGCCCGCCTTGACGGCACCCCGGTCGAGCGTCCGGTGCATGTTTCCCAACTCTCCGCCGCCGCCGTCGAACTGGGCACCTACCAGCACTACATGCAAAAGGAAATTTTCGAGCAGCCGGACGCACTGGCCAATACGCTCGAAATGGTCGTTGCCGCCCGCAGCATCCAGCCCGGGCTTTTCGGCGCCCGCGCCGAAGAAGTGCTCGATGGTATCGAAAGCATTCTGATTCTGGCCTGCGGCACCAGCAGCCATTCCGGTCTGGTGGCACGCTACTGGCTGGAAAGTCTGGCCGGCATCCCGGTCAATGTCGAAACCGCCAGCGAATACCGCTACCGCGACTCGGTGCCCAACCCCAAACAACTGGTCATTGCCATTTCACAATCGGGCGAGACCGCTGACACCCTCGCCGCCTTGCGCCACGCCAAGGCGCTGGGTCAAGAACGCACGCTGGCGCTGTGCAATGTGCCGGAATCGGCCATCGTGCGCGAAGCGAGCCTGCGCTTCATCACCCGCGCCGGCCCCGAAATCGGCGTCGCCTCGACCAAGGCCTTCACCACCCAGCTTGCCGCACTTTTTCTGTTGTCTCTGGTTATCGCCAAGCTACGCGACCGCTTGACGCCTGAAACCGAAGCAGAGCACCTGAAAGCCATGCGCCACCTGCCGGCCGCAGTCAATGAGGTCTTGAAGCTCGAACCGGCCATTGCCAAATGGTCACGCCGCTTTGCCGACAAACGCCATGCGCTCTTCCTCGGACGTGGCCGCCATTACCCCATTGCCCTGGAAGGCGCGTTAAAACTCAAGGAAATTTCCTACATCCACGCCGAGGCCTACCCCTCCGGCGAACTCAAGCACGGCCCGCTGGCCTTGGTCGACAGCGAAATGCCAGTGATTGCGGTGGCACCCAACGACGACCTGCTGGAAAAGCTCAAATCCAACCTGCAGGAAGTGCGGGCGCGCGGCGGTGAACTCTACGTCTTCACCGATGCCGACAGCCGCATGGTCGAGTCGGAAGGCACGCACATCATCCATCTGCCCGAACATTACGGACAGCTTTCCCCCGTCCTGCACATCGTTCCGCTGCAATTGCTCGCCTATCACACGGCCCTGGTCAAGGGAACGGATGTGGACAAGCCGCGCAACTTGGCCAAGAGCGTGACCGTCGAGTAGCCTTGGTATCTTCGAGAGGAGCCATGGAAACAGAGAAAAACTGGCTGGAACGCAACTGGAAATGGCTGGTGCCGGTTTCAGTCTTCACCCTTGCGGCACTTTTAGCGGCAGTTATCTTCGTTTTCGTGCTGTTTATCGTCAGCATGGTGAAATCTTCCGATGCCTATGGCCTGGCGATGCAATATGCCCGCGCCAACCCAACCCTGATTGCAGCATTTGGCAGTCCCATCGAAGAGGGCTTTTTCGCAACCGGTAACATTTCGGTGAGTGGATCGTCAGGCAAGGCCGATCTTTCCGTTCCCATCGCGGGGCCTAAAGCCAGCGGAACCCTTTACATCAAGGCGAAGAAATCGATGGGCAAGTGGATCATTTCCCAACTGGTTGTTGAGGTGGATGGAGCAGGCAATCGCATCAACTTGATTGGTCAATCCAACGAATCCAAGGAATCGGCGGATGAGGACGAGAAAGAAGAGCGCGATTAGGACAGTTCTTTGGTGCAGAAAGTGGGGTAATTATGGAACTGGTAAGACTTACATCGGTATTACTCCTCGTTACTCTGGCGTGTTCACCAACCGCTGCGGCGGAACAGGATGAGCCGCCGCAATGGAGTTTTGTTCCCGGCCGTTACCAGTTGATCGGGCGTCATCCGGACAGCCTGCGCACCTATACCGGAACGGCGCGTATCGAACGCGTAGGCAAGAAACTCCGCCTGAGCCGCGAAATCGACGGCCGCAAAAGCCAGCTCTTCGGCGTGATCCGCCGCGCCGACCCCGGCGAAGCCTACGTCCTGGCCTTCAAGTGGGACGAGAAAAGCCCGATGGAGATGGTCTGCCTGATTGGCAGCGACCTCGACAACTACGCCCGCCTCACCTGCCATTGGGGCAAAGCGGGCAATCCGCACAAGCAACCCGGGATGGAAGCCTATTTTGCCCAGGAGCCTTGGGAACCCTTGAAAGACTGACGGGTCGAGGCAGCCCTCAACAGGGCTGTTGCACGGTGCAGATTTTGATGCTCCTGGCCAGGGATTCAATTCCACCGCCGTCCAAGACATTGCGGTATCCCTGCCGTTCCAGGAGAACCCGCGCAATCGCCGAACGTCGGCCGCTCCGGCAATAGAGCAGGATCGGGCTCTCCTTGCTCAGCCCCTTGACCTCACCGATCGCCGATTCGATGCGTTCCACCGGAATATTGAGCGCCCCGGTGATATGACCGGCGGCAAATTCCTGCGGCATCCGCACGTCAATGATCGTGGCCTGCATCCTGGTACCGTTGAAGGCGATCTCCTCCGTCTGGCCTGAAAACGGGATCAAGAAAAGAAAAGCCAGCCCCGACAGAACCCCTTTGATCGCTACCTTTGACACGCCGTTATTCCTTTTCTCGATCTGAAACAGAAGAGAAAACGACCGGTGCCAACCCCTCATGCGCTAAATTGATTTGCAAGGCCTTGCCATGAATGAGGGCATCGGCCACCTTGTGCCGCGCCCTGGCGACAATATTAGCAAATGTCTGGCGCGACACGCCCATGCGCTCAGCCGCATCGACCTGGTACAAAGATTCCAGATCAGCCAGACGCAAGGCTTCGATTTCGTCCAACTCCAGACGCACCTCCTCAAGCTGCGTCATCGGAATTCCACGCGGCTTGAAATAGGTCACCGCCGGTGAAAATCCGACCCTTCGGCACTTGGTTGGACGGGGCATTAATCACTCCTAACGGGCATGACTTTGATGCGTCACCCCAATAAATGAAAGTCGTGCCCATTCCCCACAACCCCTTTGTGGGCCTTCAGCCCATCCCTCGCTTTGCTCGGGACCACAACTACGTTGCGTCCTGCGCCCTTCGGGCTGGTCCCGCAAGCGGGCGAGGGGAAGTTTGTGGGCCGCTGCGCGACTTTCACGTTAAACGGCCACAATATTAGCATATGCCGGGCACTCAAATCATTTCGACCGTCGATCCACGGATTGGGTTCTGCCTGAAATCGTCAAACGGGGCGGAACACCCCGCATTCCGTAGCGATCCAGTCCATACGCTGGTCATGCGGCTGTGGATGGATGCTCTCCACCCGGTTAATCTCAAAACCGACACCAATGCACAGGGGTCGGGGCAAGAGCACCGCCAGGGTGCGATCGAAATAGCCGCCACCATAGCCAAGCCTGTACCCGGCGGCGTCAAAGGCATTGAGCGGCAAAATCAGGCTGTCAGGCGTCAACCAGTCGCCACTGCCGGGCGTTGGAATGCCGTGCCTATCCTTCACCAATACCATTTCCGGCGTCCAGGCGCGAAAGCGCAGCGGCGCTTTGGGTGCCACCACCACCGGCAAAGCAGCCAAAACCCCCAGTCCATGCCAATGTTCCAGCGCAGCCCGAACATCAGGCTCATGGTGAATGGGCCAGCAAAATCCGACCACGGAACCGAACGGAGGAGTCCATTCGGCCATCAAATGCGCAGCGACACGCGCCGACCAGTGACGGTGCTCCTCAGCCGAAAGTGCGACGCGGCGCCTCAGCATTTCGGCGCGGAGAGCGCGGCGCTCCTCCCGGCGCACCTGATCTTGGCAGCGCATCGTGCTATCCTCGGGGTGCTTGTTCATCTCTGGCAATGTAGCACATGAAATCGAAGTTTCTCCCAATCCTCTGTCTGCCTCTGGCACTGCTCCTCCTTTGCCAAACCCCGGCCATGGCGTCCCCCGGCGACGCGCAGTTTCTGCTTGTCCGTGAAGCCTTCCGCGCCGGCGACAGCGCTCGCCTGGAACGCGCCGCCGCCCAAATGGGCGCGCACGAATTGCTGCCGCACGTCGAGTATTACCGCCTGAAAATGCAGTTGGAGCAGGCGGATGATGCCCAGGTGCAAGATTTTCTCCAACGCCACGACCAAACCTATGTGGCCGAACGGCTGCGCGCCGACTGGATCCGGGTGCTGCACAAGCGCGGGCGTCTGGCCGATCTCGAAACCGAATACGCCAAGCTCAGTTCGCCGGAACAGGATCTCCGTTGCCTGGCACAACAGGCACGCCTGGCCAAGCAGGACAAATCGGTTCTGGACGAGGTGCAGGCGCTTTGGCTCACCCTGTTGGAGCCACCGGAAGCCTGCCAACCGGTGTTGGAAGCCCTGATCGTGGAGAAGCGCGTGCGCGCCGATGATGTCTGGGAACGCATCCGCCGCCAGTTCGAAGCCAACCGCGTCCACTGGGCCAGGCTCACCATGTATTACCTGCCGGTCAGCCAGACACCGGAACCCCGCCAAGCCGAACGAGCCATCGAACACCCGACCGCCTTTCTGCTGAAGCTGCCGTCCAACTGGGCCAAAACCCGCCTTGGACGCGAATTGGCGGCTCTGGCGGTGCAACGTGTCGCCACCAACGCTCCGGATACCGCAGCCATCTTGCTGGAAAAAATCCAGGACAAGCTACAGGACAGCGAAAAACATTGGGCCTGGAGCCAGATCGGCCTGTTCGCGGCCAAGCGCCACCTACCTGAAGCCTCGGCCTGGTTTGCCAATGCCAAAACGGCAAAGCTCTCCGACGAGGCCGCACAGTGGAAGACGCGCGCCGCCCTGCGCGCGCTCAACTGGTCGGCGGTACGCTCCAGCATCGAAGCCATGCCGCCACATCTGGCCGCACGGCCGGAATGGGTATACTGGCTGGGACGTGCCTACAAGGCCGGCGGCTTGCTGACCGAAGCCCAGAACCTGTTCGAGGCTATCGCCGGCCAGCCCAGTTTTTACGGTAAGCTAGCGGAAGAGGAACTGGGCCGGATCACCCAGCTTCCGCCCAGAGCACAGGAACTCAGCAGTGAAGAGAAGGCCAGGGCAGCGGAGCACCCCGGACTACGCCGTGCCCTGGCCTTATTCCGCCTCGACGTCCGGCTGGAAGGGGTGCGGGAATGGAATTATTCGTTGCGCGGCATGAACGACCGCGAATTGCTCGCCACCGCCGATCTGGCGCACCGCCACCAGATTTTCGACCGCGCCATCAATACAGCGGAGAAGACCAGCAACGAGCACGACTTTCACCTGCGTTTCCTGGCGCCCTTTAGCGACCAGGTACGGCCCGCGGCCAAGAACCAATCCCTCGACGAAGCCTGGGTCTATGGCCTGATGCGCCAGGAAAGCCGCTTCATCACCAACGCCAAATCCTCCGCCGGCGCTTCCGGCCTCATGCAACTGATGCCGGCAACGGCGCGCTGGGTCGCCAAAAAGATCGGCATCAAGGATTATCAGCACAGCCGGGTCAACGATGCCGATACCAATCTGCTGCTCGGCACCAGCTATATGCGTATGGTGCTCGATGGTCTCGACAATCACCCGGTACTCGCTTCCGCTGCTTACAATGCTGGCCCCGGCCGGGCGCGCAAGTGGCAAGATGTCAAGCCGCTGGAAGGAGCCATTTACGCTGAAACCATCCCCTTCAACGAAACACGCGATTACGTCAAAAAAGTGATGAGCAACGCGATTTACTACTCCGTACTCTTCAACGGCAAACCGGATTCCCTGAAGGCGCGGCTCGGCACCGTTTCACCGCGCGGCAGCGCCGCCAGGATCGAGGAACTGCCCTGAACATCTTCATAGTCGGCGGCGCAGTGCGCGACGCGTTGCTGGGACTGCCGGTCACCGACCGGGACTACATCGTCGTCGGTACCACCCCGGAAGAGATGCTGGCCAAGGGCTTCAAACCGGTCGGCAAGGATTTCCCGGTGTTTCTGCACCCGGAAACCCACGAAGAATACGCCTTGGCGCGCAGCGAGCGCAAAACCGGGCCGGGGTACCACGGCTTCACCTTTCATGCCGCGCCTGACGTGACGCTGGAAGAAGACCTGGCGCGGCGCGACCTCACCATCAATGCCCTGGCGCGCGATGCCGACGGCCATCTGATTGATCCCTACGGCGGCCAGGCCGATCTGGCTGCCAAAGTACTGCGCCATGTCAGCCCGGCCTTTGCCGAGGACCCGGTGCGCATCCTTCGTACCGCCCGTTTTGCGGCCCGCTTCGCCGAGTTTTCAGTAGCGCCGGAAACCCTAGACTTGATGCGCAACATGGTCGCGGCGGGCGAAGCCGACCACCTGGTCGCAGAACGGGTCTGGCAGGAATTCGCCAAAGGCCTGATGGAGGGCGCGCCTTCCCGCATGATTTCAGTATTGCGCGACTGCGGTGCCCTCGAGCGCCTATTGCCGGAAGTGGACCAGCTCTTCGGCGTACCGCAACGCGCCGATTACCATCCGGAAATCGACACCGGCATTCACACCCTGATGGCGCTCGACCAAGCGGCGCGGCAGGGGTACGTCCTGCCAGTACGCTGGGCAGTGCTGCTGCACGACCTCGGCAAAGCCAGTACCCCCTCCGCCTTGCTACCCCGTCACCACGGACACGAGGAACGTGGAATCAACTTGGTCTCCAAGGCATGCGCCCGTCTCAAGGTGCCGGCCGACTGCCGCGATCTGGCGCTACTCGCAGCCAAACACCACGGCACTCTGCACCGGGCCGAACGGAGCTGCAACAGCGCCCTGCGGCCGGAAACCATGATCGGCATCCTGGAAAAAACCGATGCTTTCCGCCGTCCGGAACGTTTTACGCAACTGCTGCAAGCCGCCTCATGCGATTATCGCGGACGTCTGGGAAAGGAAGATTCACCCTACGACGCCGGTCTGGTCTGGCAGAAGGTTCTGGCAGCAGCGCAGTCTGTCGATGCAGGCGCCATTGCCCAATCCACCCCCGAACCGTCCCAAATTGCGGCACGCCTGCGCGCCGCAAGAGTAGTTGCGGTCGAGCAACTATTGCCCTGAAGATCAATATCCGCGCACATTTGCGCCCATAGCTTCCCTTCACACATCGGCCTATACTGGTGGAACACCGCACGTTCGCCGGTTCTCTTCAGGAGCAAGGCCATGGGCAAAGAGCAGAAAAGCACCAAGGAAGCCAAGAAAGCACCCTTAAAATCTGCCAAGGAAAAGAAGGCAGCCAAGCAAGCCAAGAAACATGGAACAACGGATATCATCAGCCCCTTGAAGAGCCACTGAGCACGAAGCCTAATATATTCCTCCGTTCCGCAATGGAAATGAGAAGAGAAGGCAAGCCACAGACCGTGCTGTAGCGCGGCAGCGCGGCGTCGACAAATGATCGCTGCGATGCCGAATTACTCGGCAACCCGGCTCCGCGCCGCTTTCAATTTGCCACGCCGCATCTTGCTCTCCAGGCGTTTGGCAATGGAACTTCGTGACGGCTTGGTCGGTCGCCGCGGCTTGGCTGTGACGGCGACACTGGCAATCAATTCGTTCAAGCGGCGCATCGCGTCAAGCCGGTTTTTTTCAAGGCTGCGGAATTTTTGCGCCTTGATCACGACAATGCCCTCTCCGCTAATGCGCTGATCGCCAAGCTTGAGCAAGCGCTCGCGGACCTCTTCCGGCAGAGACGAAGCGGCAATATCAAAGCGCAGGTGCACAGCGCTGGAGACTTTATTCACATTCTGCCCACCCGCACCCTGGGCGCGAATGGCCGTGATTTCAACTTCTTCAGGCGTAATCATCAGTTCGAGAGGCATGATTCGATGTCGTTGGTTCAAAGTGGTATTTTAGCGACCCTTTATTGAAAGCCTGACTTGCAGATTTGAGTCGATGCCAGGGCCTGTCCGGGATAAGATGCGAACACTACGTTCCGGAGAATGCCATGCCCCTTACCCGCGATTTGGTCGACGAGCTGAACACCCTGTTGCGTTTCGATCTGGCAAACCACCAGACGGGCCTCAAAATCCGCAGCACCGCTGATGCGGCAGTGATCGCCACGGCCAGACGACTTCACGCCAAGGGCTTGACTACCCAGATCGACGGCGGCTATCTGACGCCGCTCGGGCGCGATGCCGCCGAGCGCGCTCAGGATCTGCTCAGCATCCTCACCACGGCACCGGCGCTGGCAAAACCCGTACTCTGAGCCAAACGCCGCCCCATCGGCCATGTTTTTTCCAGCTCAAATCACCATCGCCACCCGCCAGTCCCGTCTGGCCCTCTGGCAGGCCACGCATGTGCGCGAGCGTTTGCTGGCGCTCTTCCCTGGAACTCAAGTGGCCCTGCTCGGGCTGACCACCACCGGCGACCGCGTGCTCGACCAGCCACTGGCAGAAATCGGCGGCAAGGGACTGTTCATCAAGGAGCTGGAAGCGGCGATAGAGGAGGGTCGTGCCGACCTGGCGGTGCATTCTCTGAAGGACGTGCCAATGGAAATGCCGGAAGGCTTTGCACTAGCGGCCGTATTGAAGCGCGACAACCCCTGCGATGCCTTCGTGTCCAACCATTACGCCCGTCTCGAGGAATTGCCGGCAGGCGCCATGGTCGGCACATCCAGCCTGCGGCGCGAAGCGCTACTGCGCGCCCGCTATCCCTTTCTTTCGGTGCGCAGCCTGCGCGGCAATGTCGATACGCGCCTGGCCAAACTCGATGCCGGCGAGTTCGACGCCATCATTTTGGCCGCAGCCGGACTGATTCGCCTTGGCCTAGAAGACCGCATCACCGCACTGCTCGACCCCGGCATCTGGCCGCCCGCGCCCGGGCAGGGCGCCCTGGGGATCGAAATCTGTGCGGAACGTGCCGATATGCAGAAATGGCTGGCACCGTTGCATGACCCAGAAACCGGGCGTTGCGTACAGGCCGAACGCGCTTTTTCGCGGGCCTTGGGCGGCAGTTGCCAGTTGCCGCTCGGCGCCTACGCCACGATCGTCGACGGGCAACTTCATCTGCGCGGCTTCATCGGCGGACTGGGCGAAAAGTCGATGCGTAGCGGCGAAATTTGCGGGGCGTCAGTCGATGCCGAGGTGCTCGGTCTGGAACTGGCTCATCGCCTCCGGTAGAAGCGGGCTCACCCTCCCTTTTCCAAACTCGGGTCATTATTTTCAGCAGAATCAGGATGGTTCCGGAAAAAATCCCAGATGAGCTCGGTCGCATTGATTTTGTCGGAGCTTTTTCCCACCATGCTTTCCGGCAACAGACTTCTTCCGCCTGCCCATGTGTGACCAAGCCCATCGACGGTGACAAACACCACTTCAGCACCCTTACGACAATGTCGGTAGGTTTCCGTGCGGACGCCATTGAGGTCGGATACCTTGCCAGGCTCCGTTTGGCAGCCAAGCCCTTTGGCCCACTTCAATATCGATTCGCGCACAGGCGGTTTTGCTTTGGCGCGAACCTTGTCGCTGGCGCCGCTGGCAAGCTTCGGCACACCGCCTTCCATCAGATTGAGCGGATCGGCATTACCGGTGATATACAGCATCGGCACCGGCCGCTTCAATACGACGGGTTCAAACCAGCATGCGCCCGCAACCGGCGCAATGGCCGCGATACGGTGCGACAGTCGTGCTCCGGCAAGAAAACTCATCGAGGCCCCGTTGGAAAATCCGGTCACGAAAATCCGCCTCTGATCCACAACAAAGCGGGCGGAAAGATCGTCCAGCAAGGCATTGATGAAGCGGACATCGTCTATAACGCTCTGATCCGGATAAAACCGGTCCGAGCCATCGTTCCAGAGTTGCGGGTTTTTGGCGAAGCTGCTGCGCCGGGACGGGTCGCGCGGCACCGCGTTGGGGAAAACAGCCAGGAATCCCGCTCTGTCGGCTTTCTCTGCCCATCCGGTCTCCCACAGGGCGGCTCTCGCAGTGCCCCCGCCGCCATGCAACATGATGACGAGCGGCAATGGCGTTCTTGCGTCATAAGCGGGCGGGACATGGACCAGATAAGTTCGCTGCAATCCATCGACCGCAAGGGCAAGCGCATGACGACCTGGCCCGAGCGGCTTTCCCTGCGAGGTCGTCTCGTCGGCATGGCTTCCGATGCTACAAAAGCAAAGAAGCCAAAACACCATCAACACCCCAATCGGGCTCTGGATGTGCCGAGATCTCATTTGACGTTCTCCTTTATTTTCCCAGCCGCAGCCATCATGCCCGCAAAACCGGCATTTGCCGCGCCAGCTGCCTGAGCTCCAGGCGCCGTTGCCGCCACTCCGGGCAGAGCTGTTCGACCACCGCCCAAAAGCGCGGGCTGTGGTTCATTTCCTTCAAATGCGCCAGTTCGTGCACCACCACGTAGTCGATCACCGGTAGCGGAAAATGGCCAAGCCGCCAGTTGAGACGGATTGTCCCCCGGCAGCTGCAACTGCCCCAGCGTGTGCGCGCCGACGAGAGCGCCAGATTGGGTACAGGAACGCCCATTTGCTTGGCGTAGTGCGCCAGGCGGGCGTAAAGGAGGTCACCGGCGCGTTCCTTCAGGGCACGGACCAGCAGCACGGCGGGTGAACGACCGGAAGCCAGCGCCAAGGTCAGGCTTTGCCCATCACCAGACCAGAAAAACTGATTGCGGCCGCTGGCGAGAATAAGTTGCACTTCTCCGCCCAGCCAGGGCAAAAGCGTACCCGTGTTGATCGTCAGCGCCTGGGTGTTCGCGGCGGACCGCCAAACCTCAAGTTTTTTCAGCACCCAGCCGCTGTGTTGCGCCAGCAGCGCTTCCACTTCCCCAAGGCTGGCCCGCAGCGGGGCGCTAACGCGCAGGCCACGGTGGTCGATCGCCAGTCCGATGGTTTTGCGCGGCCGGCGCATCAAGGTGTAGGCAACGTCACGCCCATCCAGGGCAATACGCTGCACACCCGCTGTCTGGGCCGAACGCACAGCCATAGCGCCTATTTCTTGAACCAGACCGATTTTCTTTCCTGTTCGCGCAAGGCCAGCCCGAAACCGCGGCCATCGACAATCAAGGCATTTTCCACCAGACCTCGGACGATCAGTTCCTCTCCCTCCGGCGGCGTAGGCGCATTGCTCCAGACAACGATTTCGCCCGAGGCGTCTTTCAGACGGTACATTCTGGTGCCGACAAAGGGTATCTTGACCGCCTGGCTTGAGACACCGCGAACGGTCACTTCCTTGCCCTCGTAGGCCGCGCTTGCGCTCTCGATGTCGCCGATAGAAGTCAAACCGAGGCCGAATTGATCGCACCCCGCCAAAAGGAGTGACAAAAGACAAAGCATAAGAATGGCCAAGCTGTTCCATTGTTTCATGGGCAATTTTCTCCAGAGCGTAGCGGACCCACCCAGAAGGCAAGGCTGGCAAAAGGCAGGAAATTCAACTTCCATATGTTTCTCCGGAAAGCAAGGAGCGGTCAACTGCGGTTTTTAGGATAATAAGCCCTTGCGTCTGCCAACGCATCAATGCCGTTCACCTTATATAGTCCTTTGGGGTTCCCCCCAAACACGGTCAGAGCATCCCGGCAATTTCGTGGACAGCGGCTTCGAGCAGGTCCATTCGGTCGAGCACATGGGCGCGCGTTTCCGGGTCGTCGAGATCGAGAAGGTCGCCGCTGAGGGGGGTCAAGCGGACGATGAGCAGGCGGGCGCGGTCGATCAGGTCATACAATTCGAGCGGCTCGGCCAGGTGGACCATCTCCTTGGCGGCAGTTTTGATGGCATAGGCGTCGGGCGGCAGCAATTCCAGGGCTTCGCGCATGGATTCCAGGCGTTCCTGCGCCTCATCCACAAAAATGCGCAGCAGCAGGGGATTACCAGCATCGCTGCCAGTAGCCGGCTGCAGGCAGTGGTTCAGCCTTACGGTCAGATGGACAACACGCTCTGAAAAAAGCGGGTGTTCCAGGCCATTATCGATGACCAGACCTTCGCAGGCCGCCGACAGTGCCGCCAGCAAGCGGGGCTCCCCGCGGTGTTGCGGGTCTTCGAGTAAATCACTGGCGCTGGCCAGCGCTTCTGAAAGGCGCAGACAGTCACCGTCCTTGAGTTCAACGGCCAGGGCGCAGAGTTCGAACACCGCCGGCCTGAAGTCAGCCATTCCGCCGCAATGGCGTTCCGACCAGGATTGCGCCAAACGTTCGCAGCAGGCTTGCCAGCGGCTTGCCAGCTCGGGCGGAAAGCGCGGCTCGCGCGCCTGCACCACCAGCGGCAGAATATCGGCGACAGCGCGCAAAGTTGGCTCCAGGGCGGCGCGTGCGGCATCGAATGTTTCAGGCGTGAGATCGTCGCTCATGCCAATAGGCCTGGGTCAGGAGAATCACGCCGGCCGCAATCATGGGAAGCGAAAGCCACTGCCCCATGCTGACCGTGTAGGAATGACCAAAAATGCCGCTGTCGGGCTCGCGGAAATATTCGACGATGAAGCGGAAAACGCCGTAGCCGATCAGAAACATGCCTGAAACCGCACCGCGCGGTTTGGTCTGGCGGGAAAACCACCAGAGGAGAATGAAGAGCGCCAGGCCCTCCAGTCCGGCATGGTAGAGCTGCGAAGGGTGACGCGGCAGGAGATCGACCCGCGGAAACACCATGGCCCAGGGCAAAGTGGCATCGGCAGGGCGCCCCCAAAGTTCGCCATTGATGAAATTGCCGATGCGCCCAGCCATCAATCCGAGCGGCACCAGCGGCGCGATGAAATCGGTGGTTTCGAGCCAAACCTTGCCGTGTCTGCGCGACCACAGGGTCATCGCCGCCAGCAGCCCGACGAAACCGCCATGAAAGCTCATACCCCCCTTCCAGAGGGCCAGGATTTCAAGCGGATGGCTGAGGTAATACAACGGCTGATAAAAGAACACCTCGCCCAGCCGACCGCCGATGATGATGCCCATGGCGCCGTAAAACAGCAGATCGTCAAGCTGCGGAATGGTCCAACCGGATTCGGGATGTGCCCGGATGCGCAGGCGCGCCAGCCCCCAGAACTGGGCAAAGGCCAGGACATACATCAGGCCGTACCAGCGGATGGCGAGCGGCCCCAGACTGATGGCAACGGGATCAAACTGCGGGTGAACAAGCATGGTTTGGAAAATTCCGGACAATCAATCCGGGATTCTGCCTTGATCCAGGACTGTTGGTTCACTTTCCTTGCTAGGTTTTTCGGTGGTTTCAGTCCGGCGCGCCCGCACGGCAGTCAGAATGCCGCGCAGCAGGTCGATCGGCGGCGGCGGACAGCCGGGAACGGCGACATCAACCGGAATCACATTGGCCACTCGGCCGCAACTGGCGTAGCTTTCGCCAAACATGCCGCCGGTGCAGCCGCAATCGCCGACCGCGACCACCAGCTTAGGGGCGGGCGTCGCCTCGTAGGTGCGCTTGAGGGCAATTTGCATGTGGCGCGACACTGGGCCGGTCACCAGCAGCATGTCAGCGTGGCGTGGGCTGGCGACGAACTTGATGCCCAAGCCTTCGATGTTGTAGAAGGGGTTGTTGAGGGCGTGGATTTCCAGCTCACAGCCGTTGCAGGAACCAGCATCGACCTGGCGGATGGTCAGCGCCTGGCCCAGGATGTCGAGGATTTCCTGGTGGATCGGTTCGGCTTCCTGGCGCCAGGAATCCTCAATTTCCGGGGTTTTCTCACTGATGATGCCGACACGGGCAACGGTTCTCAGAATCTGCCACATCGCTTATACGTCCTGTCCGGAATAGCTCAGGTTGAAGGATTTGTTGATGAGCGGGAAGTCGGGAACGATGTCGCCGATGATGGCGTGTTCGAGCGCCGGCCAATTCTGCCAGGAGGGATCGTGGCAGTGGCAGCGCCGGATGCGCGCCTGGGCATCAACTTCGAGCGCGACCAGGACTTCGCCGCGCCAGCCCTCGACCCAGCCGACGCTTTGACCATGCAAGGCGCCATCGGGAATTTCGGCACAGACCGGGCCTTGTGGCAAACGCATGGCGATTTCCCGGATCAAGCGCAGCGATTCAAAAAGCTCTTCAAAGCGGATCAGCACCCGCGCAGCCACATCGCCATTGCAGTGGCTGGCGATGTTGAACTTGAGCTGTTCATAAGGCGCCCAGCCCAAACCACGGCGCAGGTCGATATGAATACCGCTGGCGCGTCCCGCCATGCCGGCCAATCCCAGCTGCGCCGCCAACTTTGGCGTCAC
>JAKJFA010000035.1 GCA_022705135.1 Pseudomonadota bacterium
GCACGCCGGCATAGTGGCCGGTGGCAATGCGGTCGGCTCCGAGCTGCAGGGCGTGGTCGAGAAAGGCCTTGAACTTGATTTCGGAATTGCACAGCACGTCCGGGTTGGGCGTGCGGCCGGCCTGATATTCGCGCAGGAACTCGGCAAACACCCGTTCCTTGTATTCGGCGGCGAAATTGACCACTTCCACGTCGATACCGATGACGTCGGCCACGCTCATCACGTCGACCAAATCCTGGCGCGACGAACAATGCGTTTCGGTATCGTCGTCCTCCCAGTTTTTCATGAACAGGCCGATCACCTTCCAGCCCTGCCGCTTCAGGAGCAGCGCCGCCACCGAAGAATCCACCCCGCCGGAAAGCCCGACCACGACCGTTCTATTGGTCATTCTGGAAACCCGCGTTTTCAACGCAGAGGCGCAGAGGGCACAGAGTACCGCAGAGAAATACGTTTCCCTCTGCGACCCTTCGCGTTCTCTGCGCCTTTGCGTTAGCTTTTTTCTTTTCAAGCATAATGAGTCAACAGCTCAAGCGGATAGCGCTTGCCGGCCGCATGATCCTCGATGCAGCGCAGGATGAGTGGGCTGCGATGCTGGTCGGCACAGGCGCGGATTTCATCAACGCTCATCCAGCGCGCCGCGATAATGCCCTTATCGAGCTTGCGTTCGGCTTCCCAGCCATAAATTTCGCCGATAAAGGCAAAACGCAGATAGGTAATTTTCTTTTCTTCCTGCCGCCAGTTGTAAACACCAAGCAAAGCTGTCGGTTTGAAGTGGTAGGCCGTCTCTTCCAGCGCCTCGCGCACTACGGCATCAAGCAAGTTTTCGCAGCATTCGAGATGGCCGGCCGGCTGGTTGAAACGCACGCCGTCGTCAGTCTCTTCCTCGACCAGCAAGTATTGGCCATCGCGGTGTATCACCGCCGCGACTGTCACGTTTGGTTTCCAGCTCCTGTCCATGTTGCGACGCCCCAACAAAAGGCAGTATTTTACCTGACGAATCCGGGCCCGAAATCGGCTAGAATCTCATCTTCCAACGATGCTTCTCGGGAGAACAAATTATGTCGATGGCGGATCGCGACGGTTTCATCTGGTATGACGGCAAGCTGGTGCCCTGGCGCGAAGCCACGACGCACGTCCTGACCCACACCCTGCATTACGGCATGGGCGTTTTCGAGGGCGTGCGCGCCTACAAGACCGAAATCGGCACCGCCATTTTCCGGCTCAAGGACCATACCGACCGCCTGTTCAATTCGGCCCATATCTTCCAGATGGAAATGCCTTTTGACAAGGACGCCATCAACGAAGCGCACAAGGAAGTGCTGCGCGCCAATGGTATGGATTCCGGCTACCTGCGCCCGCTGGCGTTTTACGGTTCCGAAAAGATGGGGGTTTCTCCCAAGGGCGCCAAGGTGCACGTGATTGTTGCCACCTGGCCCTGGGGCGCCTATCTCGGCGAAGAAGGTCTGGAACGCGGCATCCGCATCAAGACTTCGAGCTTCACCCGCCACCACGTCAACATCACGATGGTGCGCGCCAAGGCTTGTGGCGCTTACATGAATTCCATTCTGGCCAACAACGAGGCGCTGGCCGGCGGCTTCGACGAAGCCCTGCTGCTCGACCCGGAAGGCTACGTGGCCGAAGGTTCGGGCGAAAACATCTTTATCGTCAGCAAGGGCAAAATCTATACGCCGGACCTGACTTCCTGCCTGGAAGGCATCACCCGCGCCACCGTCATGCAGTTGGCGGAAGAGATGGGCATGCCGGTCATCGAAAAGCGCATTACCCGCGATGCGGTGTACATTGCCGACGAAGCCTTCTTCACCGGCACGGCCGCTGAAGTCACACCGATCCGCGAACTGGATGGCCGCCAGATCGGTGCCGGTCATCGCGGCCCGATCACCAAGCGGATCCAGGACAAGTTCTTCGACGTCGTCAACGGCCGTTCCGAGCAGTACCGCGACTGGCTGGCCAAAGTCTGACGCGCCTTGCGGCGCTTGAGAAGGGGGAAAGGGTAAAGGGGAAGGGTGCCAACCCCTTACCCTTTGACCCATTGCTATGCAGGGCAAAATTATCAGCGAAAACACTGAAGCCAGCGCTGAGTTTCAACCCAGCCACCATCGTGCGCTGGTGGTCGCCCCCGCCTGGATCGGCGACGCCATACTTTCCCAGCCTTTGCTGGCACGTCTGCGGCAATTGCGACCCGATGTGCAACTCGACATCCTGGCACCCGCCTGGGTGGCACCAGTCTACGAGCGCATGCCAGAAACCGGCGACATCATCCACAACCCCTTCGCGCACGGCAGCTTGGCACTCTCCGAACGCTGGCGTCTGGGCAAAAAACTGTCCGAGCGCGCGTATGAACAGGCTTACATTCTTCCCAATTCCTTCAAATCCGCCTTGATCCCGTTTTTTGCCGGGATCCCGGAACGCATCGGATTCACGGGCGAGGCCCGCTACGGCCTAGTCAATCGCCGCCACGCCCTCGATCAAACTGCCCTTCCTCTCATGGTCGAGCGCTTTGCCCAGCTGGCCGAACCACCCGGCGTGCCGCCACCGCGTCCGCTGCCGTACCCGAAGCTCACTTCGAGTGAGGAACGGCAATCCGAAATCCGTCAATCACTCGGGCTTGGTGAGGATCAAAGACCGGTGGTTTTCTGTCCCGGCGCCGAGTACGGCCCGGCCAAACGCTGGCCGGCCGGCCATTTTGCGGCGCTGGCCCGTGCCCTCGCCGAACGGGGCCACACGGTATGGCTGCTCGGCTCGGACAAGGATGCCTTAACGGGAGAGGAAATCCGGGAACGCGCACCTGGCATCTGCCGCAATCTGTGCGGCGTCACCCGCCTCGAACAGGCCATCGACCTCATCGCTGCCGCCGAACTCACCGTGTGCAACGATTCCGGCCTGATGCACATTGCCGCCGCGCTGGGCAAACCCTTGGTCGCCCTGTTTGGTTCCTCTTCGCCGACCTTCACGCCGCCGCTTTCGGAGCACGCCCATATCCTCTCGCTCCAGCTCGCCTGCAGTCCATGCTTCAAACGCACCTGCCCGCTCGGTCATCTCGACTGCCTGAAGCATCTTGAGCCCGACCGGGTGCTTGCCGCCTGCCTCCGCCATCTCTGACCATGCCCAATCCCAAACGCCCTTCGCTCTACACCACACCGGAAGACGCCGAAGCCGCCTTCTATGAGGCCCTGCAAAAAGGTGATGCCGATGCGCTCATTGCCGTCTGGTCGGAAGACGAAGAAGTCGTCTGTGTGCACCCGACCGGAACGCAACTCGTCGGGCTTGAACTCATCCGTGAAAGCTGGCGCAGTATTTTCAGCACCACCCGCCTGCGCCTGTCCTCGGCGCTGGTGACGCGCTGGCAGGACATGCTGCTGGCCATCCATCACTTGGTCGAAACCGTTTTCATCGGTGACAGTCAAACGCCGCACGGCCCGCTCTTCGTCACCCACGTCTATTCGCGCGGCGCGCACGGTTGGCGTCTGGTCAGTCGCCACGCTTCGGCTGCCAGCGAAAACCACGAGTCCGAACCGAAAAGCGACGGCGCGTCGCGCATCCTGCACTAAAGGAATTGACCCATGGCACTGCCTTCCGAAATTTTCAAGGCCTACGATATTCGCGGCATCGTCGGCAAGACCTTGACCCCGGAAATTGTCCGCCAAATTGGTCAGGCGCTTGGCAGCCTCGCCGTCGAACGAGACCAAAAGGCCATTGCCGTTGGCCGCGATGGCCGCCTGTCGGGCCCGGAACTGGCTGATGCGCTGATGGACGGCATCACCGCCGCCGGCATGGAGGCCATCGACGTCGGCTGCGTCCCCACTCCGGTCACCTATTTCGCCGCCCACCGCCTCGACTGTGACAGTTGCGTGTCGGTCACCGGCAGCCATAACCCACCCGACTATAACGGTCTCAAAATGGTCATCGGCGGCGAAACTCTCGCGCTTGGTGCCATTCAATCCCTGAAAACGCGCATCGAAGCTGGAACCCTGCTGACCGGAGCAGGCCAGCGCCGGTGCGCTGAGGTTCATAAGGATTATATTGAGCGCATCGTCACCGATATCCGGCTCGCCCGGCCAATGAAGGTGGTGATGGATTGCGGCAACGGTGTTGCCGGCGCAGTCGCGCCGGCGCTCTTCAAGCGCCTTGGAGTCGATCTCGTGCCGCTCTTTTGCGATGTCGATGGCGCCTTCCCAAACCACCATCCTGATCCTTCCAAGCCGGAAAACCTGCAGGACGTCATCGCCGCCCTCCAAACCACCGATGCCGAAATCGGCCTGGCGTTCGACGGCGACGGAGACCGCCTGGGCGTCGTCACCAAGGACGGCGAGATTATCTTTCCCGACCGACAACTCATGCTCTTTGCTGCCGACGTGCTGTCCCGCGTTCCTGGCGGCGAGATCATTTATGACGTCAAATGCACCCGCCTGCTGGCGCCGTGGATCAGGCAGCACGGCGGCTCGCCGCTGATGTGGAATACCGGTCACGCCCTGATCAAGAAAAAACTGAAAGAGACCGGCGCTCCGCTGGCGGGTGAAATGAGCGGACATGTCTTTTTCAAGGAACGCTGGTTCGGGTTTGACGATGGGCTCTACGCCGCCGCCCGCCTGCTTGAAATCCTTTCGCGCACGCCCGACGCCAACACGGTGCTCAAAGCCCTGCCGAACGCCTGCTCGACCCCTGAACTCAATATCAAGATGGCGGAAGGCGAACCCTTCGTCCTCATCGACCAGCTCAAGCGCGAGGCACGCTTCCAGAACGCACTCGAAGTCATTACCCTCGACGGCATCCGGGTCGAATACGCCGACGGCTTCGGGCTGGCGCGGCCTTCCAATACGACGCCGGTCGTCGTTCTGCGCTTCGAGGGCGATACTCCGGAGGCACTGCGGCGCATTCAGGACGATTTTGCGCACGCGCTTTCTACACTCCGGCCCGGCATCGTGTTACCTTTTGAAAATGTCTGAACCCAACACGACCTCGACCCAACTCTTCCTTGGCCGGCAGCCCATTCTCGACCGCCATCAAGAGCTGGTCGCCTACGAACTGCTCTTTCGCAGCGACAGCCAAAACGCTGCGATGGTGACCGACGGCTCCACCGCCACGGCCACCGTCATCGTCAACGCCTTCACCGAACTTTCGGTCGGCGACGCTCTCGGCAGTTGCCGCGGCTTTGTCAATGTCGACGAGGACTTTCTGTTCAGCGACCTGCTCGAACTGCTGCCCATGCAGTCGGTGGTTCTGGAAATCCTGGAAACCGTTCCACCGACCGAAGCCGTGGTGCAACGCTGCCGCGAACTCAAGGAAAAAGGCTTCACCCTTGCCCTCGACGACGTCATTCAGGTTTCACCGGAATACCAGGAACTGCTCGATCTGGTCGAAATCATCAAGGTCGACTTGCCTCCACTGAGCACCGAAGAACTGGTGCTCCTGGCCAAGAAGCTCAGGCCGCTGCGCAAAAAGCTGCTGGCGGAAAAAGTCGATTCGCGGGCGCAGATGGAACTTTGCCTTGAACTCGGCTTCGAGCTTTTCCAGGGCTATTACTTTGCCAAACCGACCGTCATCGCCGGCAAAAAGCTCAATCATTCGCAACTCGCGCTGATGCGCCTGATGAATCTCATTCACTCCGACGCCGATACTGCCGAACTCGAAGCCGCCTTCAAGCCGGAGCCGGATCTCACCGTCAACCTGCTGCGCATGACCAATTCGGTCGGTTGCGGCTGCACGATACGCATCACTTCGCTGCGCCACGCCATCACCATTCTTGGCTATCGTCAGCTGCAACGCTGGCTCCAGCTCCTGCTGTTCGCCTCGAAAAATCAGAGTGGCACCGCCAGTCCCTTGCTGCATCTGGCTGCCACACGCGGCCGGTTGATGGAACTGCTCGCCACAACACAAAGGAGAAACGACGGCAACTACGCCGATTCAGCTTTCATGGTCGGCATCATGTCGCTGATGCCCGCCCTGATGGGCATGCCCATCGAGGATATCGTGGCCCCGCTGGGCATCACCAGCGAAGTCCATGACGCCTTGTGCGAAGGCAGCGGCCCGCTCGGTAAACTCCTGGCGCTGGTCGCCGCCACCGAAATCGGCTCTCCCCAGGAGCTCTCCGCCGCCCTAACTGACTGCCCCGGATTGAATTCCGTCACGCTCAATCACTGCATCACCCAGGCCCTCACCTGGGCCAGCAACATCAACCGCGAAGCCGACCACTGAGCCCCCTATGAACACCGCGACCTCGGCCCAAATTTTCCTCGGACGCCAGCCCATTCTGGATGGCCAACAGAACCTGTTTGCCTACGAACTCCTGTTCCGCAACAGCAACAAGAATGCTGCCCAAATCTCGGATGGTTCGACCGCCACCGCAACCGTCATCGCCAATGCCTTTTCCGAAATTTCGATCGGTGACGCGCTTGGAGACTACCGGGGTTTCATCAACGTCGAGGTCGAATTCCTGTTCAGCGACATGCTTCTCCTGCTGCCTCCGCCCTCGGTCGTGCTTGAAATCCCCGAATCCGTCGTGCTGAATCAGGACGTTCTGGCACGCTGCCGCGAACTCAAGGAAAAAGGCTTCACCCTGGCCATGGACAACCTCGCCCACCTCTCCCAGGAACGCGAGGAACTGCTCGATCTGGTCGAATTCGTCAAAGTGGATATCCAGCGCCTGACCCCGCAAGAACTGGAACAGGTTACCAACAAGCTCAAGCCACACCACAAGAAGCTGGTGGCAGAAAAAGTCACTTCGCGCGAAGAAATGGAACGCTGCCAGGAACTGGGCTACCAGTTCTTCCAGGGCTATTACTTCGCCAGACCCACCATCATCAAGGGAAAAAAACTCTACCATTCGCAACTGGCGCTGATGCGCCTGATGAGCCTTCTCCTTTCCGATGCTGACACCGTTGAGTTGGAAGCGGCGTTTAAACCGGAACCTCTTCTCACCGTCAATCTGTTGCGCATGACCAATTCGGTCGGCGCCGGCACGCCCGTCCGCATCACCTCGCTGCGCCATGCCATTACCGTGCTGGGCCGGCGCCAGCTCCAACGCTGGCTCCAGCTCCTGCTCTTTGCCTCGGGAACGCAAAGCGGCACCGCCAATCCCCTGCTGCATCTTGCCGCCACCCGTGGCCGCCTGATGGAACTCTTGGCCGGCGTACAAAAGAAGGGCGACAACGCCTACGCCGACAGCGCCTTCATGGTCGGCATCATGTCGCTCATGCCGGCACTGATGGGTTTGCCCATCGAGGACATCGTCGCCCCGCTGGGCATTACGAGCGAGGTGCGCGATGCCCTCTGCCAGAGCAAGCCCCCCCTGGGCAGCCTGTTACGGCTCATTGCCACAACGGAGGAAGAATCACCCGACGATACTGCGGCGGCACTGGCCGAATGCCCAGGGCTGGACGCCGAGAAGCTCAACGCCTGCATTGCCCAGGCTTTTGCCTGGGCCAGCAGCATCAACCGCGAAGGCGGGCACTGATCGCCCACACGCCGGCCCCCGCCAGCAGGAGGCCGCCTGTCAGATTGAAGCGGCGTTGCGCGCGCGCCGAGGCCAGCACTTGCCGGGCCGAAGCAGCAAAAACCGCATACAGCATGGCATTCAGAGTGGCCAGCAGAACAAAAGTGGTTGCCAGAATCCAGAGTTGCTGACCCACTTGAGCGCCCGGCTGCACAAACTGCGGCAAGAAGACGACAAAGAATACGATCCCCTTAGGATTGAGCGCGGTGACCAGCCAGGTATTGCCAAAGAGTTTCCAGCCTGAGGTCGGCACCGCCGGCGTCTGCACTTCGGCCACCGTGACGCCAGCCCGCAACAACTTGATTCCCAAATACAGTAGATAGAGGCCGCCCACTGTCTTGACCGCGCCAAACCAAAAGGCCGAGGTCGCCAGCAATGCGCCGAGGCCGAGCAGCGACAGTACCAACGCCGTCGAATCGCCCAGTGCCACCGCCGCAACCAATGGCAATCGAACGCGTCGTCCATGCACCAGCGAATAGCTGATGACGGTCAGAATGGTCGGCCCGGGGATGACCAGCACCACCGCCGACGCCAACACAAAGGCCAGCCAGAGCTCAAGGGACATTCAACTCACCACAAAGGATGCCGTTCCGCTGGCAATCATTTCACCCTGATCGTTGGCCAGGGTCATCTGCGTCGTGGCAATGCGCCCGCCCAACCGGACGACCTTTCCCGTGGCAACGAATGCTTTCCCTATGCCTTGGCGCAGGAAATCAACCCGCAGGTCAATGGTGCCGATGCGTCCGAAGCGCATCCCAAGTTGTTCGAGAGTTTCATCGCAGTGCTTGTCGACCACTGCGTGGCAAATCGCAAAGCCGCCAGCGGAATCCAGGATAGCGGCAATGACGCCGCCGTGCAGGCGCTGGTGCATGGCAGTACCGATCAGCTCCGGGCGCATGCTCAACTCGATCTGCACTTCATCGGCGCAGAACGACTTGACCTTGAAGCCGAGATGGGCGTGCAACGCGATGCTTTCAAAACCCGCGCGCATCGCCTCCTCGATTGCTTTCTGCGCCTGCGTCGAGCGGCGAACGGGTGGGGAATTTGATGTCATAAGGCAAATCTCAACATGTGGAATCAAATCCGGATTATCGCGGCGCAGCGTCGTACCGGTCAAACCGGAGGCGCAGCCATTTATAGGCGTTAGCCTATTTCTTCTCTGGATAAGGATTGACCAGGTCATCGACCAGTTGGTGAAAAGCCCGCCGCATCTGTTCCTCGCCACACCCCATCAGGACGCCATCCTCAAGCGCATCCTGGGCGATCTGGCGCAGCTCGGCGTAGTTTTCGTTCAGCACCTTGATTTTTTCAAGACAAGACATCGGCGCGCCTTCGTCATCCAACCACAAAGGGATTTCGTCTTCGGGTCCTTTCACCATTCTGATTCACCTCAAAAAAACACTTGACTCCAAGCCTGGAACTGCCATAATTCCACGATATGTTGCAGTGCACAATTTTTGTCCGTCCTTCGGCAACGTCACGCAATGTCAACCCCGAGCAGGAGAACTGATGATGACCAAAAGCCCCGATCATTACCTTGCCGAAACCTCCAAGGCGGCACTGGAAACCCTGGACCGCCTCGGCAACTCCACCCTGGACAGCGCCGAAAAACTTGCCGCCCTCAACCTCGAAACTGCGCGGGACAACTTCAACCGGCAAATGGAGCGGATCTCTGCCCTCATGCAGGCCAAAACCTTTCAAGAATTTCTGGCGCTTCAGAATACCCTGACCAAGCCCGGGCTGCAAAACACCATCAACTACTGCAGCAAGGCCTACGCCATCACCAACGAGTCACAGCAGGAATTGCAGCGGCTGGCGGAAAGCGGCTATTCCGAATTCGCCAAGTCGGTCAACTCCATTCTGGACCGAGCCGCCAAAACAACGCCCGCGAGCGGCCCCGGCATCGCCGCCGCCAAATCGGCGCTGGACTCGGCCCAATCGACATATCGCCGGTTCAGCGATTCTTCACGCAAAGCAGCGGAAATCGCCGAAGCCAGTTTCAAGGTCTCGGCCGACGCCACCAGCAAGGCCTTCGACGCCTTGGCCCAACCCGGCAAAAAGAAAAAGGCCTGACCGCCCGAACAAGCGGCGCAACCGACCGGCACAGTTGCCCTGCATCGCTGCCCTGATGATGGCTTTGGCTAGTCATTGCAAGGCACGCAATGGTCTTGGCCCTCTTGGATTGTTTCGCGACACTCGCCATGACACGGCGCAAACGCTTGGTGTTCTCCACGTTCTAGGATGAAACAGCACCCTTACTCCGGTTGCCTCCTTGACCCGCTTCAGCTAGCATCGATCGCCCACGCAGCCACTGATTCAACCTTTACCTGACAAGCCCTTTTTACCTACTGGTAATTCACTCATGTTCGAAAAAATTTTCGGCTGGCTCACTGGCTCCACAAAAGCCGCGCAAAGCCCACGAACGCCGCAGGGCAACGACGCGCAGGGCTTTGAAAAACTCAACCGCGACGCTCCATTGCGGGCCGAAACCATACCGGGAGCGAACCCGGTCGCTACCTTTCTCTGCCGCGACGCGGTGCTCGACCGCAACCAGCGCATCGCCGGTTACCAGTTCATGCTGCAGGAGGGCGCCCGGGCCAACATTCGCCACAGCAGCCGGCGGGTGCATCACCTGTACGCGGAAGTCCTCGTCCGCAGTCTCGTCAATGCCAACATCGGCCAACTGCTCGGCCATCGGACTGCTTTCATCGACATTCCCGATTCCTTTCTGGCCAATCCCTGTCTGTCCGACCTTCCGGCAAACAATGTCGTGCTGGTCCCGACCTTGCATGCCGAAGCGGGCGCCCCGGATTCCGAGACCCTGCGCCATACTGTCGACGACCTGCGCCAACAAGGCTTCCGCCTCTGCATTCCCGACCCGACCGTGGTCACCGACTTCCTCCCGCTGCTTCCGGCCTCCGACTTCATCTATGTCCATGCCCAGGTACTGGACGCGCGCCGCGGTCTGCATTTGAGCAAGATCATCAACGAAGTCGCGCCCAATGCCCGCCTTCTGGTTCGGGATCTGCCCTCGATCGAGGAATTCCGTTTCTGCTACAAACTGGGGGCCACCCTGTTCCAGGGACCGTTCATCACCAGCCGGGAAGACTGGCGCGAGCGCGAAGAGGGCCCCAACACCGCGCGCGTCAGCACCATCATCGCCCGCCTGCGCAATGAGGCTGAGACGCACGAACTGGCCAAGCTGCTAAAGCAGGACGCTGCGCTCTCGCTCCGCTTGCTGCGTTACATCAATTCGGCCGCCAACGCCCTGCCGCAACCCATTTCTTCCATTGAGCATGCGCTCACTCTGCTCGGCCGCGAAAAACTCTACCGCTGGCTGATTTTGCTGGTCTGCAGCGCCGGCAGCGAGAACGAGCGCGGCGGCGCCGCCCTTGAGACCGCCCTGGTGCGCGGCCGGATGATGGAATTACTGTGCAGGAACTGCCCTGCCGACCAACGCGAAGCCCTGTTCCTGGTGGGACTGCTATCGCTCGTCGACGTAATCCTGCAGGTACCGCTCGACAAAGCGCTCGCGCACCTGGCCATGAGCCCCGAAATCGATGCGGCCCTACGCAGCAACAGCGGCCCGCTGCGTCCCATGCTGGAATTGGCCATCGCCTGCGAAGGTAATGACGGCGAGCAGATTCGCATTGCCGCCGAACGTTGCGGCATCCGCCCGGAGCAAGCCTCTGAGTGCCATTTACAGGCCCTGACCTGGGCCATGCAGGTCCAGGACTAGGCTCTAGCCCGATTTTTCGGCTTGCTCGATTTGATCGAGCAGCCACGCCCGCGCACTGGCCTCGTCATCGAAAAACTGCGCCGTTTCCCCAGCTTCGTGATACATGCGTTCAAGGACGCGGCGGACCATGGCATCCCCGAAAACATGATCGAAAATCACTGCCGTGGCACAACGGCCCATTTCGCGGTGCCTGCGGATCGTCTCGACCATCGCCGCATAAGACTCGGGCGTGTGCATCACTTCGTCCGTAATCGTCGCCAAAAGCCCCCACGGAGCGCCGGCCAGCTCCGCAAGCGCCGCTTTTTCTGCCTTGCTCAGTTCCTCGACCAATTCCCGGTTGCTTGGACCAGTCGAATGCAAAACCAGCATCCGCCCCTCGACGTGAATCGAAAAAATGCCATGCACCGTACGTTTTTGAACCGCCATCAAATCCACCCAAACCCAGACCCTCTCATTTTAGGGCAAGATCAACCTCTCTGCCCATCTGGTCTGCTTGCTCCCAAAGCAATCATTGACTATTTTTTGAGCGCCGTCTCAGGTAGAATCATCCCCTCCTCCCCGTCATGCCCCACCCATGCGCTACCCTGGCTTTTCGCTTGCCAACAACCTTTTTGTCGCTCCGATGGCAGGGGTCACGGATCGACCCTTCCGCCAGTTGTGCAAGCGTATGGGCGCCGGCCTGGCGGTTTCGGAAATGGTCACGTCCAATTCGCTGCTCTACGGCAGCGCCAAAACGCAGCGGCGCGCCAATCACGACGGCGAGGTGGCGCCCATCACCGTGCAGATCGCCGGCTCCGACCCGGCCATGATGGCGGCAGCGGCGCGCCACAACATCGAGCGCGGCGCCCAGATCATCGACATCAACATGGGTTGTCCGGCCAAGAAAATCTGTCATGTGATGGCCGGTTCGGCCCTGATGAAGGATGAAGCGCTGATTGCCCGCATTCTGGACGCCGTCGTGCAAGCCGCCGGCGACACGCCGGTAACGCTGAAAACCCGCACCGGCTGGGATATGTCACACAAGAACGTGCTCAATATCCTCGCCATTGCCGAAAATGTCGGCGTGCGCGCCCTCACCATCCATGGTCGCACGCGCTGCCAGCAGTATTCCGGCGAGGCCGAATACGAAATGATCCGTCTGGCCAAGGAACGCGCCCGCATTCCGATCATCGCCAACGGTGACATCGCCACGCCGGAAAAGGCCAGGCTCGTTCTGGAAGCTACCGGCGCCGACGCCCTGATGATCGGCCGCGCCGCCCAGGGCCGGCCGTGGATTTTCCGCGAAATCGCGCATTACCTGAACACCGGCAGCAAGATGCCACCACCCAAAGTCAGCGAGATCCACACCCTCCTGCGCGAACATCTGGAAGACCTCTACGCCTTTTACGGTCTGGAAACCGGGGTGCGCGTCGCCCGCAAGCACATCGGCTGGTACACCAAAGGCATGGCTGATTCGGCCGCGTTCCGTTACGCCATGAACCGCCTGCCGGATATCGAACAACAACGCCGCGCCGTTGATAATTTTTTCACGACGCTGGCAGAACGCTCAGAACAACTTGAATACGAAAACAACGAACATTGGGGGAGACTGGCTGCATGAACCACGATCATCACAGCATCGACACTTGCGTCCGCAGCGCACTGGCCGAATATTTCCGCGAACTGGATGGCGAACAGCCTTCCGCCATTTACGACATGGTGCTCAAAAGCGTCGAGAAGCCCATGCTGGAGGTCGTGCTCAAGGAAGCCGGCGGCAACCAGTCGCTCGCCTCCCAAATGCTCGGCATCAACCGCAACACCCTGCGCAAAAAACTGACCGAACACCAACTCCTTTGAACAACTACCCCATGAAAATCCAGCAAGCACTCATATCCGTTTCCGACAAGAACGGCGTCCTCGAATTTGCCCGGGGCCTCGCCGCCCAGGGCGTCAAATTGTTGTCCACCGGCGGCACCGCCAAACTGCTGCGCGATGCCGGTCTCACCGTCACCGAAATCGGCGACTACACCGGTTTCCCCGAAATGCTCGACGGCCGCGTCAAGACCCTGCACCCCAAGGTGCATGGCGGCATCCTCGCCCGCCGCGACTTGCCGGAACATCTGGCGACCCTTTCCAAGCACGGCATCCCGACCATCGATCTGGTCTGCGTCAATCTTTACCCCTTCCGCGAAACCGTCGCCAAATCCGGAGTCACGCTGGAAGATGCCATCGAGAATATCGACATCGGCGGCCCGGCCATGGTGCGCTCTTCCGCCAAGAATTACGCCGGCGTTGCCATCGTCACCGACCCCGCCGATTACACGCCGCTCCTGGACGAAATGAAAGCCAACGACGGCGGCCTCAAACTGGAAACGCGCTTTGGCCTGGCCAAGAAGGCTTTCATCCATACCGCCCGTTACGATGCCGCGATCGCCAACTGGCTGACCGCACTGGAATCCGGCCCGGAAGAAGCCCCGAAACTGTCGCCCTTCCCCACTGCCTTCCAGACCGCGTTTGACCACGTCGAGACGCTGCGCTATGGCGAAAACCCACACCAGCAGGCCGCCTTCTACCGCGACCCGGTGGCGACTGCCGGCGCCATTGCCAATTACACGCAGTCGCAGGGCAAGGAACTCTCCTACAACAACATTGCCGATGCCGACGCGGCCTGGGAATGCGTCAAGACCTTCGCCACGCCGGCCTGCGTCATCGTCAAGCATGCCAACCCGTGCGGCGTCGCCATTGCGGGCAAATTGCTGGAAGCCTATGAAAAGGCGTTCAAGACCGATTCCACCTCCGCCTTTGGCGGCATCATCGCCTTCAACGGCACCGTCGATGTCGACGTGGTCACTGCCATGAGCGAACGCAAGCATTTTGTCGAAGTGTTGATCGCGCCAGCCTTTACCGCTGAAGCCAAAGCGGCGCTGGCCAGCAAGCAAAATCTGCGCGTGCTGGAAGTGCCGTTAGCGAATCACTACCACAGCTTCGAAATGAAGCGGGTCGGCGGCGGCCTGCTGTTGCAGACGCCAGACAAGTTCAACGTGCAACCTTCCGATCTCAAGGTCGTCACCAAGAAAGCGCCGACCGACGCCCAGATCGAGGACCTGCTGTTTGCTTACCGCGTTGCCAAGTTCGTCAAATCCAACGCCATCGTTTTCTGCGGTGGCGGCATGACGCTGGGCGTCGGTGCCGGTCAGATGTCACGCGTCGATTCGACCCGCATCGCCGCCATCAAGGCGCAGAATGCCGGTTTGAGCCTGCAGGGCGCTGCCGTTGCCTCGGATGCCTTCTTCCCGTTCCGCGACGGCGTCGATGTGCTGGCTGAAGCTGGTGCGTCCTGCGTCATTCAGCCCGGTGGCTCGATGCGCGACGAGGAAGTCATCGCCGCCGCGGATGAGCATGGGCTGGCGATGGTGTTGACTGGCGCCCGCCACTTCCGCCACTGATTGCATGCTCGCGATCACTTTGTTGCTCAGGCACGCGGCAATCCTCATTGCGCAATCAGGCAACTCCGGTTGCCGCGTACCTTCGCGTCGCGTTCTCGCTTCGCTTTGATTTTTTACGAGGTTCAATACTATGAAACTTCTTGTCGTTGGTTCCGGTGGCCGCGAGCATGCGCTGGCCTGGCGCATCGCCCAAACCCCCGGTCTGCAGAAAGTCCTGGTCGCGCCCGGCAATGCCGGCACCGCCCGCGAGCATGAATTGGAAAACCTGCCGATCAACGATCCAAAAGCCTTAGCTGACTACGCCGAAAAGGAAAAAGTGCATCTCACCGTCGTCGGCCCGGAAGCGCCGCTCGCCGCCGGCATCGTCAATCTCTTCCGCCAGCGCGGCCTGAAAATTTTCGGCCCGACCAAGGAAGCCGCGCAACTCGAATCTTCCAAGGATTTCGCCAAACGCTTCATGGCGCGCCACAACATTCCGACCGCCGATTTTGAAACCTTCAGCGATGCGCAGGCAGCGCACGCCTACGTCGACAAGAAAGGCGCGCCCATCGTCATCAAGGCCGACGGGCTGGCTGCCGGCAAGGGCGTCGTCGTCGCCATGCATCTCGATGAAGCGCACGCCGCCATCGACGACATGCTCTCCGGCAACAAATTGGGAGTGGTGCACACTGAGGCCGGCGCCCGCGTCGTTATCGAGGATTTTCTCGACGGCGAGGAAGCCAGCTTCATCGTCATGGTCGACGGCAAGCATGTGCTGGCGCTCGCTTCCAGCCAGGATCACAAGCGCATCGGCGACGGCGACACCGGCGCCAACACGGGCGGCATGGGCGCCTACTCGCCGGCACCGGTCGTCACGCCGGAAATCCACGCCAAGGTCATGCGCGAGATCATTCTGCCGACGGTACGCGGCATGGAAGCCGACGGCATTCCCTACACCGGCTTCCTCTACGCCGGCCTGATGATCGGCAAGGACGGCAGCGTCAAGACGCTTGAATTCAATTGCCGCATGGGCGACCCGGAAACCCAGCCGATTATGATGCGTCTGAAGTCCGATTTCGTGAATCTGCTTGAGCATGCCATTGCCGGCACACTGGATCAGATTGATGCAGAATGGGATCGCCGCGTCGCGCTTGGCGTCGTACTGGCAGCAGCCCATTATCCGGAAACCCCGAAGAAAGGCGACGTCATCCACGGCCTGCCCGCAAAGGGCAACAGCTTTGGCGAGGATGTGCAGGTTTTTCACGCCGGGACAACAGAGAAGGACGGCCGGGTGGCCACCAGTGGCGGCCGCGTCCTCTGCGTCACGGCGCTCGGCGAAAACGTCAAGATTGCGCAGAAGCGTGCTTATGAAGTGGTTGGCCAACTCCAGTTCGACGGCATGCAATACCGCAAGGACATCGGCTATCGGGCTATTGCGAGGCATGCCAACACATGAGCACCCTCGATATCTACAATGCCGTCATTGACGTCACCAAACGCCGGCTGAGCCCGCTTGCCTCAGGGAACAGCAAGCATCTCGACATCGGCGCCGGGCAGGGTCATCTGATTCTGGAATTCCGCAAACACCTGCCGCTCGATTCGAGCGCCTGCGATTTTCATATCGAGCGCTTCGCGGCGGGGGACGTTCCTTGCGCGCAACTCAATCTGAACAACGATCCTTTGCCGTATGCCGACGAACAGTTCGACCTGGTGACGTCATCGGAAGTGGTCGAACACCTGGAAAGCTATCGGGGCTTGTTGCGGGAAGCGTTCCGCGTCACCAAACCGGGCGGCCTGCTGGTCGTCACGACACCGAATGTTCTCAATGTCTATTCGCGCGTCCGCACTCTGTTTTGCGGTTTTGCCAATCTCTTCGGCCCGTTGCCCGTCCGCCACGACGAGTTTTATTCGACCAGCGGCCACATCACCCCCATTCCCTATTTCTATCTCGCACATGCCCTGATGGACGCAGGGTTCGAGAAGCTCGAACTGGAGATCGACAAGACACAGAAAACATCGGTCTTCTGGCTGATTCTGCTGTTCCCGTTCATCGCCCTGGGCTGGTGGCGGTTCATGCGTCAGGAACGCAAGCGCTTCAAGACCATCACCAAGGAAAACGAGGCGCATGTCCGGGCGCACTTTTCCTGGCCCGTCCTTGTCAGCAGAACTATCATCCTTTCCGCCATCAAGTCAGCGCCGACAGGGACTATTTGAGACGGCCGCGCACCACCCGCACGCGCTCCGGATTCTTGACTTCGATTTTTCCATCGTTGCCTGACAAATTGCCGCAGTTGCAGGCCACTTGGGCGCGCGGCACCGAATTGAGGATGACCGCACACTCCAGACACTCGTAATAGAGGTCGCCGGCCGAGGGCAGGGCATCCGGGCCTGGGGCCGGATCGAGCGGGTAGAACCGGTAAATTTTACGCAAATCGATTTGTTGCATTTGGATCCCCCCAAGCTCTGGTCGCGCACGCAACCCCCCAAAACCCGTCTTACGCCATCAGGGCCACGCTTTGCCGAAAATGGACATTGGCCTCTTCCGTGCGTTCCAGCTGGTCAAACAGGCGCGCCAGTTCCAAATGCGCCTGTGGTGACGGCCCCAGAGCCAGGGAAGCCTCGAAATAACTTTGCGCCTTGCCCCACAAGCGCTGCTGCTGGCAAAGGCGCCCCAGCGTCAGCAGCAGCCCGGCATCCTGCGGGCGTTTCAACAACCACTGTTCCGCCTTGGCGATGCGCGCCGTCGGTTCCCTGCTGGAGAGGGTTCCGAACAGGATAACCAGATCGTCCTGCCAAAACTCTTCCTGTTCATCGTCCAGCGCGCCCTCGATCACCTCGGCCGCCTGATCCTCCTCGCCCTGCGCTTTCAACTGACGCGCCACCTCGAGCACCAAGCGCGCATCGCGCTCACGCCTGGGAATGGAACGCAGGTATCCGAGCAGATCCGTGCTGACATCCCCGCACCGGCGAATGTTCTCCAGGTGGGCACGCAAACAGACTTCATGCATCACCTTTTCAGACAATGCATCGCGCTTGTGCAACTGCCGCGCCAAACGCAGCACGCCATCCCAATCACCACAACCCTGACGGGCGCGCAATTCCATTCGTAACGCGGCGATGTGGCGGCCGAACTTCTCCTGCAAACGCTTCAATGCGGCCAACGCTTGATCGTAATCCCGTGATTCATTGCCCAGTTCGGCTTCGAGCATCAGCGCCGCCGCCTCACAAGCCGAATCATCGGTACGGGCGCGTTCGATCCAGGAACGTTGTTTGGACGGCTCGCGCAAGCATTGGGCGGCACGCGCTGCAATCAGGGCACAAAGTCCAGGAGCGTAGCCCGTTTCGTGCGCCTCCGCCGCCTTGTTGAGCGCCCGACCAAACCTACCTTCATACTGGAGGCGAATGGCGTCCTGCAGGACGTTGAAAGCATGTTCCCGACTGCGCCGGGCTCGGAACTCGCGGGCACGTCCCGGCAAACTTAGGGTGAGCGACACTCCACGCACCAGGATATAAGCCACCAGAAGAACGCCAAGCAACAGGCACAGAAACAGATTGAGCGAAATCTCCATGCGCCAGGGCGGAAAGACCAACAGCACGTACCCATCATTCAGGCGCGCCCCGAGCGCCAGTGCCACCGCCAATCCGAACAGGCCGATCAGCCAAAACAGCCAGCGCACTTATTTTTTCTCCTTTTTGTTTTTCAACGCGCGCAGCGCCGCGTGGCTCTCATTCAAATTGGGAAGCTCGATGTTGATGTCCGTGCCGGAGAATTGCTTCAGGAGTTCCTGCGCCCTCTGTAGCCTCTGATCCCTTCCGTCGAAGTGGCGCTCCAGCCACCCGCAGGCGACCCTGAGATCATTGCGGAACACCCATTGATCGCGCGACAAAAGCGCAAGACGGGCATTGAGCAAGCGTAGTTTCAGGTTTTCGCGCAGGAAGAAACTTTGCCCCGGGGCCAGCAACACCGGCTCTGTCCGGTCGAATCGCTGGATGCGCACCAGATCCTTGAGTTCCTGCCAGACTTCGCTGCCGATCCGGCTCCACCAGGAACGCCAGTCCTCCTGTGCGGAAGCCGTCCCCGATCCTGCCGCTTCCGCCGCATCTGCTTTTTTTTCCTCTGGCAGCGGCCGGGAATCAACCGCCAGAGGCCATTCATCCACAGCGCTTGCCAGGGCTTCCAGCTTGAGGCTAATCCCCGGAATGTCGACGAAGGGCAAGGCACGCAAACGGTCCAGATCGCGCCCGAGCGCCTTGCGCAAGGGCAAAAACTGCGGCCGGTTAAGCACGGCCAGCTTGGCATCGGCCGTCTGCAAGGCAAGCACGGCCACCTGGATATTCCCGGCCAGCTGCAATTGCTGTGTCGCCAGACCAAGCGCTTGCTCGATTTCCATCAGGGTGGCATCGTCGCGGCTCCTCGCCAATTCCTGATACAGTCCTTGCAGTGCGGCGGTTTGCCCCTGGAATTCGGCCATCTTGGCTTCCAGTCCATTCAGACTGGCCGTCAGTTCCAAAACCTGCTCCTGCGTTTTCAACACGTCGGCGCGGGTCAATTTGACGGCCGCGTCGCTCTCGCCCAAGCGCCGCGCCAGTTCCTGCTGCGTTTCGGTAAGCCGCGACCGGGTTTCAAACCACTGCCAAAAAGCCAGGGCAAGCGCGAGCAGGGTGACGATCAGCCAGGGATTGCGCCAAACAGCAAAACGTCTGATCCTGCGGGCCGGAATGGGAAGAGAGGTATCGGTTTCGCTCATGATTACGGCCAATTATAAGCGCACAAACTGGCGGCAATGCCCGTATTATCCGCCGCAGTACGGATGATGTGGTGTAATCCGAGACAGCCTGCCAGTTCGGCAATGCGGGCATGGGAAACAAAAAGCGGAATTTCTGCCAGAACGGCGGCCATCTCGGCCTGAGGCGCCGAATGGAGGTAGCGCAAGGCCGTACTGCTGGTCACCACCAGCGCATCCAGCCGGCCCTGCCGCCAGTATTGCAGCAAGCGTTGCGCCGTGCCGGGCAGCGGCAACCGGCGGTAGCAGAAAACGACGTCAACGCTGGCGCCGCGCGCCGCAAGGGTCTCGGCCAGCAAAGCACGCCCGCCCTCGCCGCAAAAAATGACCGCGCGTCGGCCATACACCGCCGGCGCCTGAAGTTCCGGCAACGCCAGCAAGGCTTCCGTATCATGCCGGCCCTGCGGCACCAAAACCGGGCCGACGCCATGTTCTGCCAGAGCCGCTGCCGTCCCCGGCCCCGGCGCCGCCAAAGTCAAATGTGGCGGCCAACGGATGCCGTACCGCACATGCGGCAACGCAAAAGCAACGGCATTGGGACTGACAAAAATCGCCAGGGCGTAGTCGCCCAGATGTTCACATGCGCGCAACACCGCATCTTCGCTTGCAACCGGGACAATTTTGAACAGGGGCAACAGCAAAGCCTCCCCACCCGCTCGTGCGATCAGGCGGGCCAAGCCATCGTTTTGCGCCTGCGCGCGGGTGATGGCCACGACTTTTCCCATCAAGGGGGAGCGGTTCATTATTCGACGAGCCCGGCAATGCCGGCCCGGGCAATGGGCGTCAACCACAAACCTACGAGCCGGATGCCCATCCGGCAGCGCTAGGAATCCTCGTGCGTTGGGGTTGGGTGGCGCTTGCGGTCGGCCAGCTTGCCCAGCACGCTCTCAAGTGAACGCCTCAATTTATGCGCCGCCCCATCCAGAGCCTGATGCACGCTGTCCGCCTGTTCGGAAACCGCAATAGGCTGAAGCCCGGCCACGCGCGCCTCCATCATGCAGCGTTTATCTCTCTCGCCGACCCGCGCGCCATTGACATCGCTCAGGTGCACCTCCACCCGCGTGATTTGGCCGGCAAAATGATCCAGGGTCTTGCGCACCAGATCTTCGGCATGGTGCGCCAAACCCTCGCTGCCCGTAACGCTTTCATCCGTATTCAATCGAATTTGCATCATTCACTCCTTGCTTGGAGTGAGCATGTTACCGGCCGCAGCGGCGGCAGCACAAGTCCAAGCAAGACAGGCAGAAAAACGTCGGGAGAAACCACCCGGCTACCCCAAGGGGCGTGAGGCCGTAATTTCCTGGATGAACTGCTCCGGAGCCCTGGGCGATACCACCACTTTGCTACTGCCGAAATCCATGATCACCGCCCGGTTCGGGTCGCTCACATAGGCCCGGTATGGGCCCAGCGTCTTGTTGCTGTAGAAGCCGGTAAATGAGAACAGGCCACCGTTGCCAAAGGTACGCATGCTCTTGGTCATCGCCATCGGATCATGCCACGCCGACTTCAGTCCAGCCAAAGGCAGCCGCGTCTTCCAGAGCAAACGCTGGACGATGACCGCATCCTGGCTCACCATGTAGGAGCGAACCGTAAACAGCGCCGCAACGACAAGAAAGGCCAGAGGGAACAGCGCAACCCAGACCGGGAGCTTGACGAAGCCTCCACCAATCACGCCGGCCAGAATCAGACACAAAAGGCTGGTGGTCGACGAAATGAAGACCAGCGGCATACTCCAGGGCGCGTCGTGGGTCGTCATGCAATCCCTCCATTTAGATGAAAAAGTAGGCGCCCAACACCCCGTGCCATCATCCAATCTTCCGGCCGATGGCATCGAGACTGCCTGATTAGACACACAAAAAGCGCCCGAAGACGGTCTTGATCAGAAGTCATTGGTCGGAGTGAGAGGATTCGAACCTCCGGCCCCTGCGTCCCGAACGCAGTGCTCTACCGGGCTGAGCTACACTCCGACTGCAGAAGAAACGACCCGCATCAATAGGTTCGTTGAACTGCAAAGAGGGCGAATTCTAGCAGAGCTTCTTTGTATTTGGTATCGGGCAATGCGCCGATCGCCTCCTTGGCCGATTCGACCTGGCGTTCGGCCAGACGCTGGGCGCGCTGTAGGGCACCGCTGGCGCGTACTGCAGCCAGCACCTCAGGAAAAAGAGCGCGTCCGTCCTGTTCAATAGCCTGGCGCACTACAGCCGCCTGCTCCGGCGTAGCGTGCCGCAAGACGTAGATGAGCGGCAGGGTCGGCTTGCCTTCGGCCAAATCGTCCCCCAGACGCTTGCCGACCTCCGTTTCATCACCGGAAAAATCGAGCATATCGTCGACAATCTGAAACGCCGTGCCCAAATATCCGCCGTACGTCCCCAAAGCCGATTCCAGCGCATCATCGCCGCCACCAAGGACGGCGCCCAACCTGGCCGCCGCCTCGAACAACTTGGCGGTTTTATAGCGAATGACTTGCAGATAACGTTCCTCATCAACATTGCTGTCATGGCAATGCGCCAGTTGCAAAACTTCGCCCTCGGCGATGAGGCTGGTCGCCTCCGCCAGGACGCGCATCGCCGCAGGGTTTCCGGCAGCCACCATCATCTGGAAGGCGCGCGAATGCAGAAAATCGCCAACCAGGACGCTGGCGGCGTTGCCGAACGCCACATTGGCCGTCTGTCGTCCGCGCCTCAGTTCAGATTCGTCCACCACATCATCATGGAGTAAGGTCGCCGTATGGATGATCTCAACCACGGCTGCAAATTCATGGTGTAAGCGGCCCTGATATCCGGTCGCCCCCCAATGATGTGCCGCGCCACCTGCTGGATCAATGGAACGTCCGAGGCAAGACGGGCGCGAATGAGCGCATCAACCGCCTTGAGGTCTTCGGCGACAAGCGCGGTCACGGATTCTGGAATCTGCATAAGGGAACTCAGTAAAGGCAAGCATTATAGGGGGTCCCGACCAGCAACGAAACCGCCCTACGAAAGCGCTGTCGCAGTCCGAAGAAAACTGGCAGCGC
>JAKJFA010000036.1:0-3836 GCA_022705135.1 Pseudomonadota bacterium
GCGCTCCTCGGCATCGTAGTCCCGGCTACGACCTTCGTCGCGCGTCGCGCATCTGTGCATTTTTCGTGTCAAACGCAATCTCCCGGCGAGTTTTTCAACAACCTGCTAGACACGTAGGGCGCGGGCGACGACGGCGATGGTCACTGAGGCGGCGCCGTGACTTTTGAGAGTGCGGGCGCATTCGTTGACGGTGGCGCCGGTGGTCAGGACATCATCGACCAGCAGGAGATGCGCGCCGTCGAAACGGCGCCTGCATTCGAAGGCGCCGCGGACATTGGCAGCACGGGCCTTGTGCGGCAGGGCGGCTTGGGGCGGCGTGGCGCGGTGGCGTCGGCAGGAATCAAGATCGACGCGAAGCTGCAATTTTTTCCCCAGTTGACGCGCCAGTTCGGCTGCCTGATTGAAGCCGCGCTCGCGCAACCGGAGGGGATGGAGCGGCAAGGGGAGAATGCAGTCAAATCTGGCCGGGCCGATGCTTTCAGCCAGAAGCGCCGCAAACCACGCGGCCAGCGCGAGTTCTCCACCGTATTTGTAGGCGTGGACGAGGCGATCGACCGGATAGGCGTAGGCAAACGGCGCGAACGTGGCATCGAAATGTGGCGGGTGCGCCAGGCAACGGCCGCAGGCCATGCTGCCTTCAGTTGGCTCGGCGCAATGCGGGCAGCCCGGCGGCAGGCGCGGCAGGTCGCTCTTGCAGTCCGGGCAGAGCAGCGAGTCGTCGCTGTCGCAACCACAGAGCAGGCAGTTATGGGGAAGGCACGCTGCCAGACATTGCTTGAGGGCGGTTTGTCCACTTTCCCTTAACCTCTGCAGCATGGCGTCCTCGTCCGGTGTCGGTGTGTCCAAGGCCCAGACTTAAGCTGCGCCGCAGGCCAGTGATGGGACGATCTACTCAAGCGGAGAGGGCGGCGCGAATTTCGGCAATGTCGTCCTCGGCCTCTTCAAGCAGGGCGCCGAAGCGCTCACGGGCATCGGCGACGGCAGCGGCTTCTTCCGGGTCGGTGGTGTCCGTCAGCCATTCGAATTTGCCGCCGGCCAGCAGGTTGGCAAAGTAGAGGATATCGCCCAGGTTGCACGGATTCTGAACATCACGCAGGTGGTCGTGGTCGTGAATCGCGTTGACGATGCGCTCCGGCAGGCCCAGGACGTGCAGCAGACTCTCGCCGATACTTTCGTGCCAGCCGAGGATGAGCTCGAGGATGGCTGGCCGGTTGTGGTGATACTCCTCGTATTCGGCAGCGCGGTAGAGGAGGTAAAAAATGCCGATGTCGTGAACCAGACCGGCGAGCATGGCTTCGTCCGGGTTGACGCGGCCGAGACGGCGGGAGAGGACGCGGCCGATGGCGGCAGTCTGTAGCGAGTGATCCCAGGTGCGCCTGGAAAAATCGTCGAAGTCGGCCAGGAGCCTCGATTTCATAATCTGATCCATGGCGACGGCGAGCGAGGTGGTGCGCACCGATTCGAAGCCCAGACGGCCAATGGCGGTTTTCAGTTCGGTGATTGCCTTGCCGGAGGGGTTGTAAGCCACCGAGTTGGCCAGGCGCAGCAATTTGCTGGCGATGAGGGGTTCCAGCCCAACCGCCCGTGCGACCTGATCGAGGGTGACCTCCGGATTCTTCAAGGTATTGCGCACCATGAGGGCGGCATCAAGGCTGGTCGGGAAATTGACCTCGCCGGAGAGATCTCTGGCGATGTCCTCGAGAATATGGAAGTGAAAACTCTGGTCAGTGCTCATAGGGGCGCAAGAGAGGTTCTGGAGTCAATTTCTCAACGTGGGAAGTCTAGCCCGCTCCGGTGCCGATGCCAAGGTAAACGCCGAATAAATTGCTACGCGTGCGGTCTGCTGCGTTGCGCGCTGCTCGCTTCCTCGCCTATCTTGGTGATATGTCTCGGTCGCTGCGCGGCGTGCGCCTTGCATCCCATCCCGCTCGCTGCATTCTTCGGCGTTTCCCAAGGTAAACGCCGAATAAATTGCGCCAGCAAAACCACAAATCTGTCGGGCAAAGCTGTTATCCTTGATTCCAATTCCTCCCCGCTGTTTGACTATGCCTTTGTTGCAACACGCTGTTTTTCACACTACGGTCGCCCATCTGCGCGACCTGCCGGCTGATTCCTGTGTCGAAGTCGCTTTTGCCGGCCGTTCGAATGCCGGCAAGTCTTCCGCCATCAATACGCTGGCGGGGCGGGTGCGGCTGGCCTTCGTCAGCAAGACGCCGGGGCGCACGCAGCACCTCAACTACTTTACGCTGGGACAGGGGCGCTACCTGGTCGACTTGCCAGGATATGGCTATGCCAAGGCGCCGGTCGAAATCCGTGCCCAATGGGAGGGGCTGATTGCTCCCTATTTGCAGCACCGTTCGTCACTGGCCGGACTGATCCTCATCATGGATGTCCGCCATCCGCTGACGGAACTTGACCAGCGCATGATCGGCTGGATGTTGCCCAGCGGCCGTCCGATCCATATCCTGCTGTCGAAGGCGGACAAACTGAGCCGGCAGGAATCGATCAATACCTTGCGTACCGTCAACAAGACGCTGGCCGAATTCGGCGGGCAGATTTCCGCTCAACTTTTTTCCAGCCTCAAGAAAACCGGGATCGAGGAGGCGGAAGCGGTTCTGGGGCGCTGGTTGCAGATGGATGAGGGGAAAACGAAAAAAGAACCCCCGGAGTGTTCCGGGGGCAAGAGCCTTAGGGGATAAGGCGCCCGCTCAGGGAGGAGAGAGCGGGAGATGGTCAGTCCATCCTGTGCTTGGAATGGTTGTGGAAAAAATAGTTCCCCGGAGGGAGAAGGGAGAGGGAAATGTCGATGACCTGTGAGGGATGTTTTCCGGCAACCCGGTTGCGGCGCATGCGGCGCGATTCATTTTCACGCCGTTTGATGCGAGAGTATGCGCTAACTTCGGATGATTTGATCTACCCGGTGTTCGTGCTGGAAGGGCAGGGACGCATCGAGCCGGTCGCTTCCATGCCGGGCGTGGTGCGGCAATCGCTGGATGTGTTGCTGCGCAGCGCAGAACAGGCGCAAAAACTCGGCATTCCGGCGCTGGCGCTTTTTCCGGTGATTGATCCGGCGCAAAAAACGGAAACGGCAGAAGAAGCCTGGAATCCGCAAGGCTTGGTGCCTCGCGTCGTGCAGGCGCTGAAAAGGGAATTCCCGGAACTGGGCGTCATTACCGATGTGGCGCTTGATCCCTACACCAGTCACGGCCAGGATGGCCTGATCGACGCCAGCGGCTACGTGCTGAACGACGAGACGCTGGAAGCCTTGGCGAAACAAGCGCGCTGCCAGGCTGAGGCCGGTGCCGACATCGTCGCCCCCTCGGACATGATGGATGGCCGTATCGGCCGCGTCCGCGCCGAACTCGATGCCGCTGGCTGCATTCATACCCGCATCCTGGCCTACTCGGCCAAGTACGCCTCCAGTTTCTACGGGCCGTTCCGTGATGCCGTGGGTTCCGGGGCCAACCTGGGCAAGGGCAACAAATTCAGCTATCAGATGGACCCGGCTAACAGCGATGAGGCCTTGCGCGAAGTGGCGCTCGATCTACAGGAAGGCGCCGATATGGTGATGGTCAAACCAGGCATGCCCTATCTGGATGTGGTGCGGCGGGTGAAGGAGGAATTCCGCGTACCGACTTTCGTTTATCAGGTCAGCGGCGAATACGCCATGCTGAAAGCGGCGGCGCAAAACGGCTGGCTCGACGAGCGCGCCTGTGTGCTGGAAAGTCTGCTGGCGTTCAAGCGGGCTGGGGCGGATGCGATTCTCAGCTACTTTGCGCTGGATGTGGCGAGGTGGTTGGCTGCTGGGGCGGTTTGAGAAAACAGGAGTCACGGAG
>JAKJFA010000036.1:3846-21938 GCA_022705135.1 Pseudomonadota bacterium
CCGCCGTAAAATTTGCCCCTTTTCTTTGCCGGAAGTTGCCTTTCCAGCTTCGGGGCGATGACATGGGTTGATTGCATCGGCGTTGACCAGGTGTGCCGCATTAGCGATACTCAACGGCAGTGGCCGATTTTCTGCTCCAGCCGGGTCGTGCCGATCCTGGTCTTCGTTCGTTTCTGAACCGTTATGCAATGGAATGTTCACGAAAATGGAACGCTCTGACAATGCCGATAGCCTGAAGACAGGCAAGACCTTTCCCGACAAATGCGATGAAGCGGATAAAAGCATTTTATACGGGGCGCTGGTGGCCAGCCTTTCCGATATGGGGCAGGGCCTCGTGATTATCGAGAACCGCCGCTTTGCCTACGTCAACCAAGCCATTTGCGCGATGACCGGTTATTCGGAGGAGGAGCTTCTGGGACTGGAAACCTTTGTTCCGCTCTTTCACCCGGAAGAGCGTCAGCGGGTGCTCGAGAGGCATATCCGGCGCATTTCCGGAGAACAATTCGATACCTGTTACGAGACTGCATTTCTCCACCGCGATGGGTTGCGCCGCATTGACGTCGAGATGTCGGTGGCTTTTTTGCGCAGCCCGAACCGGCATGGGGTGGTGGTTACGGTACGCGATATTTCCGAACGCAAGCAGATCGAAGAGCAGATCAGGCGAAAGAACGAGGATCTCGAACAGCTTAAAATTGGCCTCGAAAAGATGGTACGGGACCGCATGTCCGAGTTGGAGAAGGCCAATAAACAGCTCATCCGGCTGAACCAAATCAAATCGGATTTCATTTCGATCGTTTCCCACGAGCTGCGCACCCCTCTGACCTCGATCAAATCCTTTGCCGAGATCATGTTGGATGATTTGGGAAAACACGATCAGGAGACGCAGCGCCGCTATCTTTCAATCATCAACAGCGAGAGCGATCGTCTGTCACGCCTGATTTCAGATATCCTGGACCTGCAGAAGATCGATTCCGGAAAAATTGACTGGCATGATGAGATGATCAATGTGGTCGAGGTCGTGCGGCGCGCTGTCGATACTTTCTCTGGCGCCTTCGTGGAGAAGGGTTTGTCTCTGAGCTTTGAGAGTGCTGGCGATTGCATGATGACCGAAGCGGCACCTGACCGGATTTTTCAGGTGGTTGCCAATTTGCTTTCAAATGGGCTGAAGTTTACCGAGCACGGTGGTGTCGAGGTGAACATCCGTTTGGTCGAGGCGCCTTATGAGGGCTCTGCGGAAAAATTCATACGGATTTCAGTCCGTGATACGGGAACGGGGATTCCGCAGGAAGAACTGAGCCGGATCTTCGAGCGTTTTTACCAGATTGACCAGTCGCAGGGCAGAAAGCATGAGGGTGCCGGTCTGGGCCTCTCGATCAGCAAGGACATCATTGATCATTACCGGGGGCGGATTACGGTGGAAAGCGTGCCCGGTTCAGGATCGATCTTCTGTGTCCTGCTGCCGGAACAGGAGCAGCCGCGCAAAAAATTGGGCGAGGTCCTGGTGGAGTTGGGCATGCTGACGGAGACGGAGCTGGTTTCTGCCCTGGAAAAGCAAAGTTGAGGCCGATGGAGCGCGGGAAGTGAAGAAAAAGGTGCTGGTTTGTGATGACGAACCTCATATTGCCGAATCGGTCGCTTATATTGTTGACAGTCTGGGTTGCGAATGCCTGACAGCGGTTAATGGGGAAGAAGCCTTGCAGTATGCGCGGGACGAGTTGCCGGAGGTGCTGGTGCTGGATGTGCGCATGCCGAAGATGGATGGCTATGCTGTTTGTGCTCAACTGAAAAGCGATGTGGCGACCGCTGGCATTCGCATCATTATGTTGACTGCATTCGGGCAAAGGCGTGATGAGGAGGCTTCCGAGGCGGCGGGCGCGGACGAGTTTATGGCCAAGCCCTTCAGTCCGCGCCGGCTCAGGATCAGGTTGGGCGAATTGCTTGGTGTTGCGGAGAGGATTCGATGAATCGGCAGAAAAGTGTTCTGGTGGTCGAGGACGATCATCACGTTGCTCTGGCCATCGAGGCCATCCTGGCGAAAAATTTCGATGGTCTTGAGGTCGTGAAAGCCGAGAGTTGCCGGATGGCTTGGGATCTATTGCAGACCACACCGTTTTCCCTGGTGATTTCAGATTGGAATATGCCTTCCCGTACCGGGGCTGATCTCCTGCAGGATATCCGTGCCAGCTACCGGACGCAGCACATCCCGTTTTTGATGGCGACGGCGCGCTCCGATAAATTGAGCGTGATTACCGCGATCAAGGCGGGTGCCAGCGATTTTATCTGCAAGCCCTTCGAAAAGCAGAGTCTGCTCGAAAAGGTGGCGCACCTGCTTGGCGTGGCGACTGTTGCCGATGAGGCGTCCGAGGAAAAGTGCGGCCAGGCGGCAGCCACCGAGCAGCCGGAAAAGCGGCCGGAAGTGGTAGAAGAAATCGCCAGGCGTCTGAACAAGGGCGATGCCGGTTCGCTGATGCTGCCGAATGTGGCGCTCAAAATCCAGGAGATGATCCGAGCCAACGAAGCGAGTGTCGACGGGGTTTGCGATGCGGTCAGGCTGGACCCGGCTCTGACGACCAGGCTGGTCGGGATTGCCAATTCGCCCTATTACCTGCGTTCACAATCCTGCAAAACACTGCACGACGCGATTATGCGCATTGGGTTCAAAGAGGCCAGTCACTGCATCATGGCGCTGACGACGCGGGAACTCTTTAGCGCCCATACCCCGCAGTTGAATGAGGTTCTTCAGAAACAGTGGGAGCATGCGCTGGCAACCGGTTTTTGCGCTGAACTGATCGCCAAGAAAAAGGCGTTGTCAGGTTCCGAGGATTATTTCACCATGGGCTTGCTGCATGATATCGGCAAGATCCTGCTGCTCAATATCGTTGAGGAACTCGCCAAATCCCGGGAATTGCCGACGCCGGAAGAAATTGACCACATCCTTGATTCCCTGCACGCTGCCTTTGGCGCTGAATTGCTCAAGCGCTGGAATTTTCCTGAGAACTTCATCAATCTGGCGTTGCACCATCACGAAATGGAGTACCTGAGGCGTTGTGCCAAAGGCGTGCTGGTGGTTGGTTTTTCCAACCTCCTCGTTAAGTTCAAGGATGAAAAAGAATCCGTGCGGCTACTGAAAGATCCTCTTCTGCTTGAATTTTCCGGCATGCTCAATCTCGGTGAGGAAGATCTGGCGGAGATTCTTGACGAGGTCAGGAACTACGTCCGCAGCGTTTCTTGAGTTTCAGTGCTTACTTGCGCCAAAAGCCTGGAGTAAGGACAACGAGCAAAGTGAAAATTTCCAGGCGGCCCAGCAGCATGGCCAGATAATGGCGAACAACTTCTGACCCTTATCCTTTCCGGTGCAAATTCACTGGTTGACTGCGGTTGCTAAGAGCCAGGATACTCTCAAAGATGCTGTTGAATTTCGAGTCCTTCCCGGTAATTGCATTGAACCTATCCTTCTTCTGGCCCAGCAACCTTGTTTGCTTGCACGGTTGGCGCCTCGCTCTTCGAGGCCGGCCGTGAGTTCTTCTGGTGTTCATCGCATTCTGCCAGTAGTCAATGTTCTTGGCCTACTCCAGATCACCTTTAGTCTCGCCTACTTCATGCCGATCACCTGGTCGCTGATCGTGAGTGACGGTGCTGTACAGTATTTCGTTGATGCCATGATTTTCGGCATGAGTTTTGGCACTGCAATGTGGTTTTTTACAAGGAAATTCAAGCGCGAACTCCAGCCGCGTGACGGATTTCTTCTCGTGACCTTGTCGTGGGTACTGATGGCGGGTATTGCTGCTGTACCGCTGATGTTGGCTATTGACGGTCTGTCCTTTACCGACGCATTTTTCGAGACCATGTCTGGACTGACGACGACCGGCGCCACTGTGCTAACCGGCCTCGACAAATTGCCGCCTTCGATCAATCTTTGGCGGCATGAGCTCAACTGGCTCGGTGGCATGGGAATTATCGTCCTGGCAGTCGCTATCCTGCCGATGCTGGGGGTTGGGGGCATGCAACTTTACAAGGCGGAAACGCCTGGCCCGATGAAGGACGCCAAATTGACCGCCCGCATCGCCGATACGGCCAAGGCGCTCTGGCTGGTCTATTTCGGCATTACGGTGGCCTGTATCGCCTCCCTGAAGGTGGCCGGGCTCTCGTGGCTCGACGCCGTCTGCCATGCCTTCGCAACAATGGCACTTGGCGGCTTTTCCACCTACGACGATTCGATCGGCCATTTCAATTCGCCGCTCGTCGAATTCATCCTGATCTTTTTCATGCTCGTGGCGGCGATGAATTTCGCCACACATTACTTGGCTTTTCGCCAGCGCAGTCTGCGGACTTATCTCGCCGACAGCGAAGCAGTTGCTGTCGTGATCGTAATTGCAAGCAGTTGTTTCGGGGTTGCGCTTTATCTCCGGGCACTGGGGACGTACCCGGATTTTCTGACGGCGTTACGCCACGCCAGCTTCAATCTGGTCTCGATTGCCACCGACTGCGGTTTTGCCAGCGTCGACTTTGACAAATGGCCCGCTTTTGCGCCGTGGTGGATGCTCTTCCTATCCTGCGTTGCTGTTAGTTCCGGTTCGACCGGTGGCGGCATCAAAATGATCCGGACGCTGATCTTCGTACGCCATGGCGCTCGGGAAATGTTGCGGCTCATACATCCTGCGGCGATCCGGCTGATCCACATCGGCAGAATGACCATTCCCGACGCGGTTGCCACCTCAGTCCTTGGTTTCATTCTCCTGTACCTGATGAGCATCGTTTTCATGACCTTCCTGCTGGTGTTTTCCGGGCTCGATTTTGTTTCGTCTCTGAGCGCCATTATTGCTTGCATCAACAATGCTGGCCCCGGCCTCAACGTTGTCGGGCCAGCGCAGAACTATGCGCCATTATCTGATTTTCAGACTTGGGTCTGCGCAGTTACGATGTTGCTCGGCCGACTTGAGGTGCTGTCGATGGTCGTCCTGTTTACACCCTATTTCTGGCGCAATTGAACCTAGGTTGAACCATCCCTAGAAAAATCCGAAACCAACCTGGAAGAGTTTGATTACTTCTTTCACCAGCCTCTTCTCGGTGCAGAATATTACGACATGATCGTTTTCCTGGATCATGGCGTCGTGCTTTATGATGACTTGGCCGGAGTGAGCGACATGCTTTGCGTTGCCCTCGATGTGACCCACATCCGCTTGGCTGAAGTTGCGCACCAGCGCCCCGACGGTGACTCCCGGCGGCCAGTCGATTTCGTTGATGCGCCGTCCGACGATGCGGGAAGTCTTGCTGTCGCCATGAACGACGATTTCCAGCGCTTCGGCGGCGCCCCGGCGCAGCGGATGGACCCGGCTGACATCGCCCTGGCGGACGCGCGCCAGCAGGGGGCCGATGGAGATTTGTGACGGCGAAATACTGATGTCGATGGGCCCCCCCTCCAGAACCTCGGCGTAAGCACGTCGGTTGACCAGCGCCGCCACCCGTTTGCAACCAAGACGCTTGGCCAGGGTCGCCGCCATGATGTTGTCTTCGTCGTCATTGGTTAGAGCCAGAAAGAGATCCGTTTCGGCAATGTTTTCCTGTTCCAGCAAATCGGTGTCGGTGGCCGTTCCGCACAGCACCAGGGCATCGCTAAGGCTTTCAGCGAGTGCTTCGGCCCGCTTGGGATTGCCTTCCACGATCTTGATTTCATGATCCTTTTCCAGCGCACTGGCGACACGTTGGCCAATATTGCCGCCACCGGCAATCATGATGCGGCGCGACGGCACTTGGTCACGGCGCAATTCACGCAAGACCGTGCGGATATGTTCTGAAGCGGCCAGCAGGAAGACTTCGTCGCCGGGCTGGAGAATCGTGTGGCCGGTTGGCGCAACCGACTGATTCTGGCGAAAGATGGCGGCAATGCGCGCCTCGATATGGGCGGAATGAGGCTGATTCATCCCGATGGGCAAGGCGATGTTGGCGCGCGAAGTGAGATATGCGCTGGAGAAGTGCGTGTCCATGTCGCTGATGGGGTGCCCGACCAGCAAGCCTCCCTCATAGGCGCGAACCGCCACCATGCTGATGCGGCCGCGAGCAAAGTCCAGTACTTGTAGCGCCTCGGGAAAATCGACCAGACGAAGGATGTAATCCGTGATGATTTGCTCGGGGCAGATGACGAAATTGACGGCAAAATTGTCTTCGGAGAGCAGAATCTCGTCCGACAGAAACTCCGGCGAACGCAATCGGGCAATGCGTGTGGGTACCTTGAAGATACTCTGCGCGATCTTACAGGTGACCAGATTCACCTGGTCGCTTTGGGTGACGGCGATCAGCAGATCGGTGTCTTCAATTCCGGCTTGGCGCAGCACGGAGGGCAGCGAGGCATTGCCGCACACCGTTCGTAAATCGAATCTGTCCTGCAGGTAGTGCAACTGTTCCGCGTCGGTATCGACCAGCGTGATGTCGTTTTCTTCCGATACCAATCCCTCGGCGACACTCGATCCGACCTGGCCTGCACCAAGAATCAAGATTTTCACGCTTCACCTCGCATTCGCCAGATTTGCCAGATATCCTACTCCAGGGGAAAAAGGGTGCCAGGGTCAAATTCTCAAAAGTTTTTCTCTGCGGTACTCAGCGTTCTCTGCGCCTTTGTATTGGTTTTTTTCAGTTGCTGCCCGGCACGCTCGACTGCGACAGGCAGGCGAAGTAGAGCATGTTCCATTGCTGTGGCCATTGCGCCAGCGGTTCACGGGTGAAGCCGCTGCGGGCGTATTGTTCCCAGCGGCCGACGACGTAACAGCGCAGCAGGTTGGCCAGCGCCCCGAAATCGGCATCGGCTTTCAGGTTTTCCTGCGTGGCGGCGATTTTGAGCGATTGCTTCAGCGCGGCTTCCACCTTGTCGAGCAGGGCGTTGATGCGCGTTTGCAGGCGTTCGTTCTCATTGACCAAGGCGTCGCCGATCAGCACCCGCGTCATGCCGCGGTTTTTCTGGGCGAAGCGCAGCAGCAGCGCCAGCACCAGTTCCACCTGCTTCAGGCCGACGGTTTCTTCCGAAGTGATCTGGTTGATGACGCCGAACAGGCTTTGCTCGATGAATTCGATCAGCCCTTCGAACATCTGCGCCTTGCTGGCGAAGTGCCGGTAAAGCGCGGCTTCGGAGCAGTCGAGTTTGGCGGCCAGCGCGGCGGTGGTGATTTTTTCGCCCTTGGGTGCTTCCAACATTTCAGCCAGGATGTGCAGTATTTTGAGGCGGCGCTCGCCGGGAATCGTGGCCATTCATGTTCTCCCTGAAGTTGGTGTGGATTGGGCCGGGTCTTGTACGGGCTGAAAGCTCATTTCTTGTAGGTTCTGATGTTGCCGCCGCAGTTGACGAAACACTGGCGATAATCGGCCTCGCAGGCTGAAAAATTCTCGCTGTCCCAGCAATATTTTTTCTTGCTCTCGCAGGATTTCTCTTGATCCCGGGTTTTGGCGTTCCGCATGCAGGCACGGTAGAGATTGTCGTTACTGCGTTCGCAAATTTCCTTTTCGCTCTGCGCCCGGTGGATTTCGTTGCCCTTGCAGATTTCCTTGATGGCGGCGCATTGGTTGACGCAGAGGCGGCCCTGTTCTGAGGCTGGCGCGTGATATTCGTAATGCGTCGTTTCGCAGGCAGCAAGCAGGAAAAGAGGCAGAAAGCGCAAAATTCGGGTGGCGGCAGACATGGCAGTTCCACAAAACGGGTTGCGTTCGTGCCATTCTACCGCGAAGCCGGGGAGGCGTTGGCACGCTTGCGTTTGATTGCAGTTTCGCTGGTGAAGTGCATTTCTTTGTAAAGTGCGCGAACCAAGCTTGTGCAATGCAGTCAGAGAATGCAGGTTCTGGAAATCCGGGAGCGATGAGAGGAGAATGGCCGGATCATCCTTGAAAATTGGGTGGGCGACTAGACCGCAGGGTACGGAGAAGAAACAAAGAGCGATAGGGCATCAGCGCCAAGGTTTTGGCATTCCTGTTGTTGGAGACAATTTTCTCGCCCTTCCTCTCTGTGGCTGATCGATTTTTACAGAATGATGCCCGGCAGAACAAGGACGCCAAGGAGCTGAAAACAAATGACGAGAGGAAGACATGGCCGGTAAATTGATTGTGCCCAGTGAGGTCAAGGTTTGTGCGACCTGTAGTTACTGGGACGGCGAGCGTTCGGTAGATCCGGATGTGAACGTGGTGGTGATCGAGGAGAATGTTGAAGGCGAGTGCCTGATCCATGCGCAGCAGGTGGCGGGGCTGTGGGACATCCGGCAGGATCCTGATTGCCTATGGGAAGACCTGACGCCGGATGAGCCAAACAAGCTGGAATAACGACAGCGGATTGGGTTCTTGCGAGTCGTTCGAGCCAGCAATTCTCGGTTTGCCTCGAAGGCGGACGCTGAGCTATTCCTTGTATGGATATTTGAACGGCGCGCTTGCGAATTCGAATGGCCAGACTACTTGAAGTACGCCGTTCTGCCATTGCAGAGTCTTCAGGCGAGTCAGCCCTTGGTGCTTGATTACCCGGCTCGGCTTGAAGGAAATTGTTTCGCCCAGCGGCGATTCGTAGTTCGTCTGTTCGAGAGCTGCGATTAGTGCCGTAGTCTCGAGCGTGCCGGCGCGCTTGATCGCCTCGGCCAGGATGTGGATGCTCGAATAGCAGAGTTCCATGATGTGGTTCTCAGGCTCTTCATTGAATTCCTTCCGGTAATTCTCGGTGAAACGCCCGCTGGACTTGTTCTTGGTAATCAGCGCGGGGGTCCATAAACCGTAATAGGAGACGTTCTCGGAGAGCGCGGTCTTGCCGAAATAGGCTGGCCACCCGGGCGGTGAACCGATGAACACGGGCGGCTGGAACCCCATCTCTCTGGCCTGGTTCATGATCGGCAGCGCATCGTCCTCGTGGCCGAACCAGACGAATACATCCGGCTTTGCTTCCTTGGCACGTTTCAATACGACACGGTAGTCGCCGTTGCCGCCGACTGATACGCTCTTGAAGTCAGCCCCCTTGTGCGTCCACTCCTTTGGGAATATGTCGACATAAGCATGGTAGGATCTTGTGCCGAAGGCGCCGTCTTCGTAGGCGAAGAACCACTTGTTCAATTTGACTTTGGGGTTATTCTTGGCGATTGCCAGCCAGCCGTCGATGTAGCCCTGCGTTTGCTGGTAATCCCAGGGGTGGAGGTGGAAGAACCAATCCTCGCCCTTGAGTGCGCGCTCGACGCGTGAGGAGGCTGCGCCGGACCAGAGGGTGATCTTTTTGTGCAGTTTCATTACCGGGATCTCGTCGAGAGTGACACTGCTCGACAGGCCGCCGATGAAGAAATCAACCTTGTCCTCAGTTGCCAGCTTATTGATCGCGGCCGCGCCCTTGGGGCCGTTCATCTCGTCGTCCTCGATGATGACTTTAATCTGCCTGCCGAGCACGCCGCCGGCATTGTTGATTTCCTTGACAGCCAGTCTCATCGCATTGGCGCTTTGTTTCCCGACCAATTCTTTTACCGGCACGACGGCGCCGAACTTGATCGGCTCGGCGGCCAATGCGACATGGGCGGCGGTGCCGAGAAAGCTGAGTGCCGTAAGCCAACAGAGTTTACGGGAAAAGGCATTCATGGATTTCCTCCGGACAGTGCCATTACCATTATAGACTGGAAAATAAGGAGCAAAATCCTAGAGGCAGACCGCGTTTTTTCTGGTTTTGACGCATGTGCCTATTTCGCCAGCCGCAGGCCGAGGCGGAGGAATTCCTCCCAGACGTCTCCCTTGCCGATGCCCTTGGCCAGACGGTCAATTCGCGCGGCGTGACGCAGTGCCGCTTCGAGCGCCGCCACTGGAAGGCGTTGCAAGGCACGCTTGATCAGGCCCTGCCGCAGCCCCCAAACCTTGGCTTCCCTGAGCAGGGCATCGACTGGCTGGCCACGTTCCTGCCCTGATTTGACGGCGCAAAGCGCCCGGAGTTCTTCGGTCATCGCCCACAAGACCAGGGGGGGCGCCTCGCCTTCTTGCCGCAGTCCTTCCAGGGTGCGGGTGAGGCGAACGACATCGCCGGACAGCAGCGCTTCGCGCAGGCTGTCGATATCGTAGCGTGCCACATTCAAAACGGCTTCGCGCACCTGCTTGAGCGATAAGTGGCCCGCCGGGTAGAGCAGGGCGAGTTTCTCGATTTCCTGGTGCGCGGCCAGCAGGTTGCCTTCGACCTTTTCGGCGATGAATTGCAGGCTTTCGGTGTCGGCGGTTTGATGATGGCGGCGCAGACGGCCGGCAATCCAGCCTGGTAATTCGGCCAGCGTCGGGGCGGTTAGCTTGACGGCAACGCCGGCCTGCGTCAGGGCGGTGAACCAGACGGCTTTCTCCTCTTTCCAGTCCAGTTCTGGCAGGGTGATGAGCAGCGCGGTTTCCGGCGAGAGATGGCTGCACCAGTTTTGCAGCGCGGTGCTGCCTTCGCGCCCCGGCTTGCCGGTGGGAATGCGCAGGTCGATCAGTTTGAGATCGCCAAACAGCGACAGGTTGCTGCCGGCGGCCAGGAGTTGGTTCCAGTCGAAACCGGGCAGGACCGTCATCACTTCGCGCTCGCTGTAACCGGCTTGCCGGGATTTGGCGCGGATGGCGTCGGCGGCTTCCAGCACCAGCAGGGAATCGTCGCCCCAGACGACATAGAGCGGCCGGAACTCGCGCTCCAGATGCGCGGCCAGTTGTTCGCCCTTGAGTAACATCAGTCTTCGTTGCCCGGCGTTTTGGGTTTGACGATAGACAGCCGGCGCATGATCTGTGACACCAGATCGAAATTGATGTCCCGCCAGAGCAGGGCTTCTTCCTGGTTCTTAGCCAGAATCACGTTGTCGTTGAAGGTGATGTCACGCATCAGGACGACATCACTGGCGGGGACCAGTTCGCGCCCCTTGGGGTCGACGATGCGGAAACTGTAGGTCGTCTGCAAGCGGAATTCACGGACCTGGCCGGACGGGTTCAGGCTCAGGATGGTTTTTTCGCGCCGATCGCTGATTTGCTGGAAAATCGCGCTGGCCGTTTCCTTGTTTTTGGCCAGGCGAGTATTGCCCAGCGCAGCAATTTGCCGGCGCAGCGAGATGCCGACATCCGAACTGTCCGGCAGATCGATATAGAGGCTCTCATAGGGGAGTTGTCCACTGAACGTGCCGCGCAACTGAAAGCCACAGGCGGACAGGAGCAGGGCGATCAGGCCACAAGCGATCCACTTTCGCATGGCGTTCTCCGGTTAGACCACGATATTGACCAGGCGCCCCGGCACCACCACCACCTTTTTCGCCGGTTTGCCTTCCATGAACTTCTGCGCTGCTTCGTTGGCGAGCGCGGCGGCTTCGATGGTGGCCTTGTCGGCAGTGGCCCCGACGCGGATGGCCCCGCGCAGCTTGCCATTGACCTGTAACACCAGCTCAAGCTCATCCTGCTTTAGGGCGCTTTCGTCGCACTTCGGGAAGACCGTTTTGCCGGCATCCGCGCCCGGCTGCAAGTAGCCGTAGAGCGCTTGGCCGATGTGCGGCACGATGGGGAAAAGCATCAGCACTGCGGCTTCCAGCACTTCCTGCGCCAGGGCGCGGCCAGTGGCGCCGGCCAACTCGGTGCGATCGGCAGCGTTGAGCAATTCCATGACGGCGGCGATGGCGGTATTGAATTGCTTGCGGCGGCCGTAATCGTCGGTGACTTTGGCAATGGTCTGGTGCAGCTTGCGGCGCAGATCGGCCTGCGCCCCCGGCAAGCCGTCGCTGCTCGTGCAGGCGGCGACGATGCCGACCTGCACATGCTCGAAGACCGCCTTCCAGAGACGACGTAGGAAACGGAAACCACCTTCGACGCCAGCGTCCGACCATTCCAGCGACTGATCGGGGGGCGAGGCGAACATGATGAACAGGCGGGCCGTGTCGGCGCCGTACTGGTCGATCAGCGCCTGCGGGTCGACGCCGTTGTTCTTCGACTTGGCCATTTTCTCGGTGCCACCGATGATGACCGGCTGGCCGTCGGCCTTCAATGTGGCGCCAACGGGGCGGCCGCGCTCGTCGGTTTTCAGGTCGACCTCGGCCGGGTTGATCCATTGTTTCTTGCCCTCGGCGTTTTCCCGGTAGAAGGTCGGCGCCACCACCATGCCCTGCGTCAGCAGGTTTTTGAAGGGTTCATCGAGTTTGAGGTCGCCAAAGAGGCCGACATCGCGCATCAGCTTGGTCCAGAAGCGCGAGTAGAGCAGGTGCAGGATGGCATGCTCGATGCCGCCAATGTACTGATCGACGCCGCCGTTGCCAAACCAGTAATGGACGCGCTCGTCGACCATGGCCGTGGCGTTGTCTGGGCAGCAGTAGCGCAGGAAATACCAGGACGACTCGACGAAGGTGTCCATGGTGTCGGTTTCGCGCCGGGCCTTGCCGCCGCAGAGCGGGCAGGTGCATTCGTAAAATTCCGGCATGCGCGCCAAGGGCGAACCGGCGCCGGTGATTTCAACGTTTTCCGGCAGCACGACCGGCAGTTGATCGTCCGGCACCGGCACGTCGCCGCAGGTCGGGCAATGGATAATGGGGATCGGACAGCCCCAGTAGCGCTGGCGCGAAATGCCCCAGTCGCGTAGACGGAACTGCACCTTCTTTTCGCCCAGACCCTTGGCGGCGAGGTCGGCGGCGATAGCGTCGACGGCGGCTTCATAGGCCAGGCCGTTGTATTTGCCAGAGTTGACGCAATAGCCTTCCTTGGAGGCATACCAGTCTTCCCAGGCTTCGGTCGAGAACCCCTTCTCACTTCCCCCTTCTCCCTTCTCGCCGATGACCTGCTGAATGGGCAAGCCATACTTCTGCGCAAAATGGAAATCGCGCTCATCGTGCCCAGGCACCGCCATCACGGCACCTTCGCCGTACCCCATCAATACGTAATTGCCGACCCAGACTTCGACCTGTTCGCCGGTCAGCGGATGGGTGACAAAGATGCCGGTCGGCATGCCCTTCTTTTCCATTGTTGCCAAGTCGGCTTCGGCGACACCGCCCTGCTTGCACTCTTCGATGAAGGCGGCGAGTTGCGGATTGTTCTTGGCGGCGTGTGCGGCCAACGGATGCTCGGCGGCGACGGCGCAGAAAGTGACACCCATGATGGTGTCGGCGCGGGTGGTGAACACCCACAGTTTATCGGGTAGCGCAGCCTCCCCACCCTCTCCCCCGACCCCTTCCCTCTCCCTTGATCCCTCTCCCTGAGGGAGAGGGAAATCACTTGCCTCCTCTCTCCCTTTGGGAGAGAGGCCGGGAGAGAGGGCAGGCGAGGGGAGATTTGTGCCGGCTTTGCCGGGATACACAACCGGGAAGGCAAAGCGCACGCCGACGCTCTTGCCGATCCAGTTTTTCTGCATCAGGCGCACCTGCTCGGGCCAGCCGGACAGGTTGTCGAGTTCGGCCAGCAGTTCCTCGGCGTAGGCGGTGATCTTCATGTAATACATCGGGATCTCGCGTTTTTCGACCGGCGCGCCGGAGCGCCAGCCGCAACCGTCGATCACCTGTTCGTTGGCGAGCACGGTCTGGTCGACCGGGTCCCAGTTCACAGTGCCGAGCTTTTTATAGACGAGGCCCTTTTCATAGAGGCGGGTGAACAGCCATTGTTCCCAGTGGTAATACTGCGGCGTGCAGGTGGCCAGTTCGCGCTGCCAGTCGATGGCGAAGCCCAGCGACTTCAACTGCTTCTTCATGTATTCGATGTTCTGATAAGTCCAGGCGGCCGGTGGTACATTGTTCTGCATCGCGGCGTTTTCGGCCGGCATGCCGAAGGCGTCCCAACCCATCGGCTGCAGCACGTTGTAGCCGAGCATGGTGTGGAAGCGGGACAACACATCGCCGATGGTGTAATTGCGCACATGCCCCATGTGCAGCTTGCCGGACGGGTACGGGAACATCGACAGGCAATAGTACTTGGGCCGGGTCGTGTCTTCGACGGCGCGGGCGGCGGCGGTTTGTTCCCAGTGTTGTTGGGCGGCGGGTTCCAGTTCAGCCGGATGGTATTTTTCCGGCATGACAGGGGAAGGGGCTGAGAAGGCGCAGGGGGAATGGTCTTGCGGCATGGCCAATAAGGGACTCTGAAAAAACGAAATTATACAGGGATTGGCGGGCCGGGCCGGGGGTGCCGAGCGTGCAAAAAACAACGCCCATCGGCGGCAGGGCCGGATGGGCGTTGGTGGGGCAGACGGCGCGGGGATCAGCGTTTCGGGTCGGGAACAAAACCGCCCGGGAAGGGGTTGGGGCGACCGTACCCTCCGTGGCTGCCGTGCGGGATGATGCCACGCGCTAACAGGTTGGCGTAGCTGTCGTAGTAGATGGCGATGATTTCAGACGGCCTGTTGGTAGCGCGGCGGAATTCGGTACTTTCCACATGCGAGTCGACCCGTTCGCCGTGCCCGGTTCCGAGTGAGGGCGCGGGGGTTGCTTGCGGGCTGGCGGCATGCTTCTCGGCCGATTCGGAGCGGGTCGATCTGGTCGCGTCGGCGGCTCCACCCGGAGCTTCGGGTGCCTTGTACCATTGCGGCGGGGGTGGCGGCGGAGGGGTGTGTTCGCGGAACACCGCGACGCCGATGACACCGACGTTCTGTGGCCGGTCGGTACGGGCAGCGTAGCTGTCGGCGATATTGGTGAAGTAAAAGGCGGCGACCTCATCCATGCTCTTGCGCCAGCCAGCGATTTCGGTGGTTTGCCCGGCCGAGAGGACGTAGCCGGATTGTGTCGGCGCGGCGGTCTCGCCAGTAACGGCGTTGACTCCGTCGACCGAAAGCACGGTCATCACGCGGCCACTGCTGCGGTTGTAGATGCGGACGGCGTAGCGGTTACCGGGGGCACCGGCGACGTACATCCGGCCGCGGTGGTGGTAGGTTTCGAGAATCTGACCGGTAGTCCGATCCGTAATCTGGACATCGACGAGGGCGCCGGCGCTGGCGAATCCAGCGTATCCGGCAGCGAGGATCAGGGCGGCGAGAAGGGTTTTCATAGGGTTCTCCGTTTTTGCTTGTGGTAAGCAGGTAAACGCAGCATCTTGCCCAATGGGGTGACGGGATTTGAAAAAATTTGAGTCTCTCGACCACAGGGACTAACAGGCTGTTAAAAAACGAGCGCATCGTTTCTTGGCCGACCGAGCGCCCAATTGAGTCCTTCGGCAATGCAGCGGGCGTGCACGGAAGCTAGCCCTGTGTGGTGTTCCAGTTCCGACAAGGCGCCGGGGCACGAGGTATTGGCTTCAAGCACCACGCCTTCAACGAGGTCGTATCCGACCAGGAACACGCCGTGCCGGGAAAGATGCTCCGCGTGTTGCCGGAGGGCGGACAGCAGTGTGTTGGGCAGAGGTTTTGCGGGTCTGCAGTAGGCCCCCAGACGTGGCGATGAAAGACTGCCTGCCGGCCCGCAATAGTCGACGGCGCCAAGAAAACGTCCGCCGGCAAAAGTGAGTCTGACGGCGCTCTCTTCCGCTTCCTCGGAGTGGTCTGGACCGATCCAGGGTTCGCAAATGGCCAGGCCGCTGTCCGCGGCATGTGTCAAAAAGGCGTGTTCGACCGTTTCCCTGTCGAAGGCGGGCGTGATGGAGTGCGCGTCGTAGCCGGTCATGGCCTTGACAGCGAGTCCGCGATGCCCGTTCGACACGGCCAGATCGAAGGCCCGCAAGGCGTCGGAGCGATTGGAAACGACGAAGCGGTTTGCGACCGAAAGGGCGCCGCATCTCGCCTTGTCGGGGAAAAGAAGCATTGCCGCTGGTTCGTTGATGAAACGGACGGGATGGGCGGCCAGGAAAACCAGAAAATCGTGCCAGGAAGGCGTAGGCGCCAGGCGAATCCAGAGAACGTCCTCTGGCATGACAGGTTCCTGGTTGAGAAACAGGCGGCCGTCGATGGAAAGCGTCTGTTGCGGGGTGACCCAAACGGTCCTTCTTCCGCTCGCCAGGCTGGCTTCGAAAAGGCGCAGGGTGTCCGAATCGGGGGACAGGGTGTCGATGGGTTCGGAGAGAAAAAAGGTTTGGCCCATGTTCAAAATCAGCGCAAATCCTCAGGCAGGCGGTAGTCCGGGTAAGCCCGGCGGAATTCGGTGAGGGATCGTTCGGCTTCGCTCCATTTTTTCTGGCGCCGCAGTTCGCGGATTTCCTCGATCCAAATTTCCGGAGTGCGCGCCGCTGCTTTGGTAGTCGGCGCGACTGTTCTGCGCTTTTCCTGCGGCATGAGGTTTTCCTCCTGTGCCGGCAGGCCGCCACGCGAGAGGGGGCGGGCTGTCTCATCCGCCTCGGTCTGGGTCGGATGCGCCGGTGCTGCGCCGGCAGCGCTTGGTGTTGCCGGTTGGGCAGCCGGGAAGGGACTGGGGGGCTTGCCGGAGGGCGCTGGCGCCCGGGTGTGGGTTGGCGTCCGTGATGGAGGGGTAGGCAACGCCGTTTCCCTGGCTGCGGCCACAGGAGGGTCGGCGCTTGGCTTGACCTGGCTGGGCGGCGTGGGTTGACGTTGTTCTACCGGGGCTGGCGCCTGTTCCTCCACGATGGGCGGCGGCACCCATTCGGGCGTCTGGCGCTCGATATTGAGCGTGATCAGCAGGGCGAGGGTGAGGGTGGCGGCCAGAGCCAAAGGGGCGGAGAAGCGCTGCCACCAGCTTCGGGTTACCAGTTTTTTATGGGCCAGGGCCTGCTGCGCATGTTCCAGGATGGCGGCATCAAGCGCCGCTGGCGGTTCGCCTGAGGCGTGCTTCTGATAGAGGCGGGAAAGCGCCGGATCGCGGCACGCTTCTGTTGGTTCGTTCATAAGCAATCCTGCAGTGAGAGGCGCAATTTGCCGACAGCGTAGCGTAGCCGGGTCTTGGCCGTTTCGCGCCCGCATGATGTGGCGCTGGCGATTTCTTCCAGACTCAGTCCGCCTTCCTCGGCCATTAGAAAGGCTTCGCGCTGGGGTTCCGGGAGCGATTGCAATGCGGTGGCGAGGCGCACGGCGATTTCCTGGTTTTCGGCTTGCCGGGCGGGATTTTCATGTGCCGGGGCGGGTGACTCATCGGGGTCGGCGTCGTCATAGCGTGAGGCCAGATCACGCGCGTGGCGGCGGTAATGGTCGATGAGGCGGTGGTGGGCGATGCGGAAAATCCAGGTCGAGAACTTGGCGAGCGGTTCGTACTGGGAGCGGGCGGCGATGACGTTTTGCCAAATGTCCTGATAGAGATCCTCGGCCAGATGCGGATCGCCGCACTGGTGGGTGAGATGGCGGTAAAGCCGTGTGCGGTAGCGGCGGTAGAGGCGTTCAAATGCGGCCGCCTCGCCGTCGCGGTAGGCAAGCATCAGCCGTTCGTCACTCGGTTCTTCCTGCATGGACGCCAGTGTAGTGCGTCGCTGGACAAACGCAAACTGGCGACGGGTGTTTATGCCGGTCTGGGTAGCCTGGCCGAGTGGATACAGTCCTGCCAGGCGTCGAGCCACTCGTTCCAGAGATTTTGTGCGGCCATCATGGACAGGTGCGAAATGCGGTGTTGCTGGCGCCAGGCCCAGGCTAGGTTCGGGATGGATGGGCAAGGTTCGGTGCAGGATTCGTCCTCGACCAGCGACAGGAAAGATTCATTCACCAGCCGGTAGTACTCCTGTCCCCGGCAACTGCCAAGTCTCAGTTCGGCCTCGCTGGCGGCGCGGCGCCAGAGTTTCAGCGTCAATTCCTGACTGATGCCGGCCTTGTGAGCGACCCAAGGCAAAATCATGGGTGCATTCATGCGTGCATCTCCTTCCGATCGTGTCGCACCCAAGAGGTGCTACGATCGAGGCCTGATTATGCGCCAGCTGAAATCCCTCACAAGTCTACAGCCCATGCTTTCGGAGTGTACTTTTGATATCGTTGCTTTAGGGCAACAGATATTTCATTTCAATCGGTTATGTTCGATTTTTACAGTGAATAGTAATGTCTGACCTACTGGCTCATCTTAATCCGCCCCAGTTGCAGGCGGTGACCTTGCCGCCGGTGCACGCCCTCATTCTGGCGGGTGCCGGCAGTGGCAAGACGCGCGTGTTGACGACGAGGATCGCCTGGCTGGTCTCCACCGGCCAGGTCGGGCCGCAGGGTGTACTGGCGGTGACCTTCACCAACAAGGCAGCCAAGGAAATGACGGCGCGGCTGGCGGCGCTGATTCCGATCA
>JAKJFA010000037.1:0-236 GCA_022705135.1 Pseudomonadota bacterium
CCAGGCGCTCGATCCGGAAATCCCCTTTTTCACCTTCCAGGCCCAGGGGCTGGACGGCGCCGCATCCCCGCATACCAGCATCGAGGAGATGGCAGCGCATTACCTCGACCTGCTGCTCAAAGTTCAACCGCACGGCCCTTACTACCTGGGCGGACACTCACTGGGCGGGATCGTCGCCTTTGCCATGGCGCAGAACCTGCTGAAGCGCGGAGAGGAAATCGCTTTGCTGGCGGTGG
>JAKJFA010000037.1:291-21907 GCA_022705135.1 Pseudomonadota bacterium
CATTTTGAGTGGCGCTGGCGACGAACCCGATGAAACAACCCTGCTCCTCGACCTCGGACGAGTACTGGCAGAACTCGGCGGCGGGACATTCCCCCTGAACGCGCGCAATCTCGCCGGTTTGACCCAGGAAGACCAAATTGCCCTGGTCGCTGGCAAACTGGAAGACAACGCTCTGTTACCCAAGGGGGACGGCATCCACTACCTGCGCACCCTGCTCAGGGTCTATCAGGCCCATACACGCGCGGCTTCGGCCTATTCCACCGTGCCGCAGCCATTGCCGGCGGTCACCCTGTTGCGCGCGCTTGAATCTCCGCCCGGACCGGCTCCGGAAATGGAATGGCCCGACGACCTGGGCTGGCAGCGCTATTCGTGCCAGACACTGGACATCATCGACCTGCCCGGAAACCACTTGACGATGATGACGCCGCCGCATGTCGCAGCGCTGGCCAGAATCCTGCAAGACAAAATAGCAAAATTGAAAGCAGGGGAGAAATAGGCGTCATCCCGGACAAAGAAATGGAGACAGCTTGAACATTCGTCTATTTCTTACGGTTGTTACCCAAAAACCGCCGAAACAGGATTATTGAAGTTGCGCCAGCCAGAAAAAACAGCCTAAAACTCAATCATCGCAAAAACAACATTAGGAGAACTCCAGGATGCAAAAAATATTCACTCTTGCGCTAACGTTCATTCTCTGTGCATGTGCAAGCGAGGTCGTGCGTCACTCCTCCTCACTTTCGCCTCAAGTAACCAGCCCAACAAGTCGTTGGGTGCTTCTGTCAGACGCAGCAATTGAGGCCGACTCTAGTTACAATCGCATCATTCCGGGCAATACCGAGTTTGTACATATAGGAACTCTTCCCGAAGGCAAAGTTCTGAAACCAACCAATACCGTTTTAACAATAGAAGGGAAACACATGCACGAAGTCTATATCGTCATTAAAAACAATGTGTTGATCGGATTTTATATGCCAGTTGAAAAATCCTTTGCGCCACTTACCAAAAAAATCCATCTCAACTTCAAGGAAATTTCCAAATGAAAAAACTCAAGCCGCTTCTTGTCGCAGGACTAGTCATCCTTCTCTCCGCCTGTGCTTCTGGCCCGAAAATGGCCGAAGTTCAATCATCTATTCCAACGCTTAAAACCAATGAAGGTCGAATCTATTTCTATCGTGCAGGCAGCATGGTTGGTGCAGCCATCCAGCCGAACATTTCCTTGAATAGTAAAGTAGTCGGCGAGTCAATACCGGGTGGTTTCTTCTTTATCGATCAACCCCCTGGCCCCATGGAAGTTGTCGTCGCAACAGAAGTCGAAAAAAAACTGACTTTCATGCTTGAGGCTGGTCAAATCCGTTATGTCCGCACCACAATTGGCTTCGGTCTATTGGCAGGACGGGTATATCCAGAATTGGTAGATAACGCAACTGCGGAGAAAGAAATTGCCGATACCGCATATACTGGAACACCTCTGAAACGCTAACAGGCTGTTAAAGGAAAAAAGGGGCCAGGCTCGAATTATGGCATTACCCCTACATGTGCTTCGACCAGATTGACTGCTTTGCTAGAATTTTATGGACGGTAAAGAGTTGATTCATTGGATTGGCACTAAAAATTGAGCCTGGACCCTTTAATTTTGCTATCCCCCGGCAAAGCCGGGGGATGGTTACTTCAGCCCCTTTCCTGATATCCCGGCGTTGCCGGGGCGATCCGCAACCGCGTCGGGATCGCGGATCAGCCGGATCAGTCGCCGGCCGTCGCCGGGAACAGTCTCCACGACGTCCGGAACCGCGCCGCCGGGAATACCGGATTCGCACAAGAGCAGCGTGTCGTCGTCTGGGAAGCGGTAGGCATAGACCTGCGGCGTCCGGTTGGATCCGTCGCCAAGAATCAGGTGGCCGGGAGATCGTTCCGGTTCGAGGCGGTAGAAACATTGCTCGCGCGTCGGCATCGTGCGGTCGATGAACAGCACCTTGCCGGAGCCGAAGTGATACCAGGCGTCATCGACAGGGCGGATCGGCTGCCCGTCCCAGGCCAGCGATTCGACCTGCCACCAGCCTTCGAGCCTGCGGTCGTCGTCATTCATTTTCGGATCCTTGCGAGCGTAACCAGAATTAAATCGACCTTGGCCCTTTCCTGCTGTTCAAAATTCGACCACGGCCCCTTTAATTTTTCTTTCGACGGTGCATGACAACAATTGGAACCTCAATTTCGTTACGACGGACAACGGAGCGCTCGCCTTGCGTGAAGCCGAACCGCTCGTAAAAAGGAACAGCGTTTAATGTTGCCTCCAAGCGCACCGGCTGCTCGCTCCCCCGAGCAAGGCGAAGCGCATGCCCAAGCAACAGACCGCCAATGCCGCGGTTAGCGAAATTTGGATCGACGAACACGGCCACGACTTCACCAGGAACTCCCTCACTGAAACCAATGACTAATTCTCCCAACTCGGCCACAAAGATCGCGCCGGTGGAAATGCCGCGCATATACCCCTGGGCAGAGCGGTTCGCGAGCCAGCCGTCCAAGGTTTTGGGAGAGTAATGATTGCAACAGAGGGTCCGGACGGCTGCTACATGTAGTTCATGAATGCGTTGAGCATCGGCTGGCGTTGCTGTTCGGCAGTGTACGGTGGCTGTTGTCATGGCAGATGGTTTGATCAATAAAAGGGGCCGTGGTCGATTTTTACTTCTTTGGCGGGAAATCAACCTGTCGGAATGCCGGAAATACCGCCGATCACGGCAAGCACCACGGCCGCTTTTATCGATCCATCGGGTATCCTCAAGCCGCAGCCAGCTTGGCTGCGATCCTGGCGACGTGCTCACCCTGGAAACGGGCAATCGCCAGTTCGTTTTCACTCGGCATGCGTGATCCGTCGCCTGCGGCCAGCGTCGTTGCCCCATAAGGACTGCCTCCAGTGATTTCATTCATGGCCATTTGCCGTGCTTCTGAATAGGGAACACCGACAATGATCATGCCGTGATGCAACAGCGTGGTATGGAAACTGGTCAGCGTGGTCTCTTGACCGCCATGTTGCGTGGCCGTGCTGGCAAAAACGCTACCGACCTTGCCAATCAGCTTGCCGGTGAACCACAGGCCGCCGGTCTGATCGAGGAAGTTGCGCATCTGTGCTGCCATATTCCCGAAACGGGTGGGCGTGCCGAAAATAATCGCATCATACAGGGGCAGTTCCTCCACCGTGGCAATGGGCGCCACTTGGTCGACTTTCATGCCGGATTTTCGCGCCACTTCTTCAGGGACAAGTTCCGGTACGCGCTTGACGCTGACTTCCGCTCCTGCAGCACGGGCACCTTCCGCCACTGCGCCAGCCATTGCTTCAACGTGTCCATAGGACGAGTAATAGAGAACAAGAACTTTGGTCATAATGCCTCCTTGTTGTTGAAACTAAGCATGTAAAAAAGACGCTCCCGTCTGGGCCGTAGTCGAACGCTCCCCGTTCTGGTCTGTGAAAAGATCATACCAAAGCTCAGCTTGCCGTCTGCCGGCTGAAATAGTGGCGCAGGCCGCTCAGGTCGATGTCGATCAGATTGCCTCCCGATTCGAAATGCTCGATGAAGGTCTCCCCGGAATAGCGAGTAAAAGCTGCCGCCGTCGCCGACGAAGCTGCAACGCCAAACAGCCAGCCGCCCGGAATGATTTTGCCGAGCAGATGGCCGGCCACGCTGCCCAAGCCGGGAGAAAGGACACCGCCAAGCAGCGCCGTGATGATCGCCTTGGCCTGATCCTGCCGGAAAGGCACCCGGTAGTGCGCAGCCAGTTCGCGCACCATATTGAAAATGATCAGACCGACGCTGAGGGCGTCAAAGACGGCCAGCGGCAGGCAGCCCCCCAGCGCGGCGTAGCTGGTGTGGCGTTCAACGATGAGTTCCGCCTCGGCGCGCCGCAGACCGGAAGAGGACTCACGAACCAGAACCGGCTCGGGCGCGCAATATGGGGCCTCCTCCGGTTCAGGCGCGACGCGCTCGGGAACGGCGTCAATGACTTGCGGAGCAACGCGCTCGCGCTGGATTTCGGAAAATGATCTCGACGTGGCTTTGGGCAGATGCTTGCTCATGCGTTGCTCTCCAGCAATTCCTCAATTTCGGTGGCCAGGGCGGCAATCTCCGCGGCGGCCGTGCCGCGCGGGTCCATCAGGCTGGGCGTCGCCCCGAACAGGGCCGCCTCGCCATAGCCAACCCGGTTAATCAGCTCGCTCTGCAGCAGCGGGAAGCCGGCCTCCCTCAACTCGTTGCGGATATGGCGGGCAATGACGCTATCCCGCGTCGTCTGGGTCAGCAGGCAGTAAAAACGTGGCGCCTTGCCATCGGCGGCATGAAACAGGGCGCGCGCCGTATCCAGCATGACATCGACGTCAAGCGGCGAAGGTTTGACCGGAACCAGCACCAGATTGGCGGCGGCAAGCGCAGCCAGCGTGGACGCAGCGCGAAAACCGGCGGTATCGACAATCACCGGGCTGTGTTTCCTGGCAAGGCGCTGGGCAGTCGCCGCGATATCCGCGCCTGTTTCGCTCGTCTCATGCACCGGCACCCCGCCCAGACCACGCTCGCGCGCACCCAGACGAACGAGGGAGCGCTGCGGATCGGCGTCGATCAGGACCGGATGGTAGCCTGCCTGCCGCCAATGCACCGCCAGGCAACTGGCGACGGTGCTCTTGCCGCTCCCGCCTTTCAGGGTCGCCACGGCCAGAACGATATTTTTGTCCTTCATTGCTGTTCATCCATAAAGCGCCTTTTCAGTCTATCAGGAAACGATGCGCGGAGCGGCGGCCGGACTCATTCCGTTTCCAGCGCCCGGCGCAGGCGGTAGAGCTTGCTGTTGCCGTACTGCTTGGCCAGACTGACCACCCCAAGATAATCGCAGAAGAAATCCCGGCTGCCTGAACCCGCCAGCGCCGCCGCCATTTGCTCGGTGACATAGACGCTGCCGCGCGCCGTCACCGGCTCGATGCGCGCCGCGCGCGTCACATGCGCGCCGAAAAAGCCGTCGCGCCCGATAATCGGGTCGCTACCCCGAAATACCGGGCCGGTATGCATGCCAATACGGATATTCATTTCCGCCGGCAACCCGACCGCCGCCCAGTCAATGGCGACGATGGTGTCGCGCAGGCGCAGGGCAAAATCGGCGCCATCGGCGCAGTCGTTAAACACAAGATAAAGGCCGTCGCCCCAGGTATTGCCGAAGACCGGCGGACGCGGACTTCTGCCGATTTCCCTTTCGATGGCGCCAAGAAAGCGGACGAAAAACTTGGGCGTTTCGTCCTCGCGCAGGCGGCTGAAGCCCACCATGTCAGCAAACAGCATCGTCTTGATTTCGCGCTGACGCCAGGGCAGATCGGACGGAGGCGTAATGGCTCCGGATGCCTTAGGCAGCGGCGCTACCGATACTGGTTGCGCAGTGTTTTGGCGCAAGGCCTGCAGATCGATGAGGCAAATGGGTTTGCCGAGCGCCTGCCAGCACCGCAAGTCATCCGCCGTACCACCAATACTGACTTTTGCCTGCGGTTCCGCCACCGCCAGCATGATCGCCTCGGTTTCCAGCGCTTCCGCCCGCAGCAGGGCATAACCGCGCGTCAATTCACCGGCATGCGCGAACAACAGGTCATCGCCCAAATAGCCCTCCTCGACGCAGTAACTGACACTGGCCGCACGCGCCAGCGCCCGCTCAAAACGTTCGACCCACTCCTGTCCGGCAAAGGCCACGCTGGTGCGAATAAAATCCTCGCGCTGAAACGGCAGGACGATATTGACCTCGCCACCCTGCGCCAGCATCTGCTCAATGAACAGAATGTCGGCGCCGCAAGCCGCCGAGCAATAGGCGAAGCCCAGATGGTTCTCGCGGATGCAGCGGCCAATCGCCGCACTGACAGCCGGTTCGAGATGCGCTGGAAAACGCGGCTCCGGGCGATCCGGCGCATCGATCATGTGGCCGGTAAAAATCGCCACACATGGAATTTGCAGGAGGCCAAGAATCTCTTCCAGCCCGCTCAACCTGGAAGCCAGCAATTTGACCTGCCGCCGCATGCTGGCGATGTCGCCATAGCGCCCCGCCGCCACAGTCACAGCCTGCCGGTACCAATTGGCCGACTCCTCCAGTCTTCCCAAAAGCATACAGGCTTCGCCCAGGGTCGCCAGCAGCCAGAAGTCGATCGTTCGAAAGTCGGGCAGCGACGCACGAATCTCCCCTCGCCCTGGCAAGGGAGAGGGGTCGGGGGAGAGGGCAAAGTTTTTCTCGACTTCAGCCAGACATTGCACGCGCACCTTCTCCGCCAGATTTATCGCTTCTTCCGCATGCCCGGTCAGCAAGCTCATCGTTGCCGCATTGATGCCGGGAAAATAATCCCGCGTCAGTTCGTAGGCACGCTGGTAATGGCAGCGCGACTGTTCGCCTTCAGCCTGACGCTGCACCCCCTCCGGCAGACGCGACCAGTGATCCTTGGCAATGCGTCCGGCCAGGCTGAGGATATTGGCGAACAGTGCCGGCTCGATGCCGGTTTCGGCCAGCAGCCCATCCAGAATCCGCTTGGCATGCGCGCCGGAACCGCTCTTGGCCAAGGCCAGCGCCGACAGATAGCGCATTTCATGGTGATCCGGAAAAGCCTGCAGCGCTTCGTCCATCATGTCAAACGCCAGCACCGGCCGCCCCAGCGCAATCGCCTGCTGGGCAAACTTCAGATAACACCCGGCATCCTGCTGCCACTGCGCCGGATCGCGCGCTTCCCACGACCGCACCAAGGCTTCAATCTGCTCCGGAACCACTATCTAACCCCCTACGTTCTGCGCGTCAGCACATATTCCGCCGCCGTCTGCTCCACCAGCTTGGCTTCGGAAATGAAACTGCGCCCACCACCGGAAAAATCGAGCGTTTGCGTCACCGGTCCGGCCACACGCTCGATGTTCCAGCCTTCGGGCGGGAAAACCTGCGGCAACAGGCGCTCAAATTCTTGCACCGAAATCTCCACCCGCCCCGGCTTGGGCTGACCATCAAATTTCATGTTGAACAGCATTTCGATATAAATCATGCCCCCTTTGTTATGAAAGCCGCGCAGCGGCGCACGAACCTCCCCTCGCCCTGGCAAGGGAGAGGGGTCGGGGGAGAGGGAGACCACCGTACCCAGATACGTCAGCCGCTGGATCAAATCATCACGATCCACGCAATGCTGCAGCACACCAGTCATCACCAGCAGGTTAACCTGCTCGTCCGGCAAGGGAGCGACGTCGAGATAATCGCCCTCGACCAGCCTGAATCGGTCCACCGCAACACCGGAACGCTCCAGATTCTGCTTCAGATCGGCAAAGGTATCGGCCCGCTTTTCCACCGCCAGCACGGAATGTCCCAAACGCAAGGCATAGAGCGAATGACGGCCGCGCCCGGCGCCAAAATCGGCCACCAGCGATTGCGGCGGCAAGCCCTCCAAGCGGGGACGCAATTGAGGCAGGCAACGATCCGCCAGCGCATCGGTCGTCAGTTGCACCGGTTGATTCGGTTTTTGTTCTGCTTGCATTGCCTTACCCTATTTTTGGTGAAGAAGAATCAGTCCGACAATCGTCATGCCCGTTGCCACCACACGCAGTATAAGCACGCGCCGCTCAGTCGCGCCAGCCGTTGTTGCCGCCGTGCCGCGAAGGGAAAAGCGCCGCTCGATCCGCCGTTCTACCCACTCCCAGGCCAGATACAGGAAGGGGCTCAAGGCCATCAACGGCTCCACCCGGGTCAAGGGCAAGCGATACAGCACCAGCAGAAAAACCAGCGCCGCCACCGTCTGGAACAGGCGCGAGAGAACAAACCACAACGGACGGGCAATTTCCTTGCGGCTGGAAATCAGCGTGCCCTCCACCACCGCTTTCGTCACCAGCGGCAAACATTGAAACAGCTTCAGGAAAAAGTAGATGGTGATGATATTGAGTTCATGCCCCAGCAGATACTTGTAGCTGACGCTGATGAAGGCATTGGAGGTGGCAAAGACCGCCACCAGAGCCAAAGCCCGGTTGGCATGCATGAATTCGCGCCAACTGCCGCCGTAGCGCTCCAGGCTGATGATGAACCCGGCGCCGATCATCAACAAAGCGCCTGCGGCCATCAGCGGCGTCATCGTCTCACCCAGTAACAGGATGGCCAGCGCCAGTACCAAGACGCTGGACAGGCGAACAAAGGGCACAAAGCGCGACAGTTGCTCGTGCGTCTGCGCCAGCGCTCGATACCAGTACTCGCGGGCAAAACCGGAAAAAACGCCGACCAGCAGCAACAAACCCACATGCGGCCAACCCGGCCATTGCACCCAGAAAATGAACGGGCAAACCAGCAGCAATTGCAAAATGGCCGCCCACAGCGTCAAAGCCCGCGGATTAGAGAGGCCACTGATGCGCCGGTCGACAATGTCACTCGAAATATTGAGGCACAGGGTCAGCAGCAGCAAGAGTTCAAACATGGCTGGCCGTCAATGCCTCAATCGTCCACGCCTGCCCAGCCTCGCGGCGCTGCAGATAGGCGCGGGCGAGCATCACGATGCGTTGCCATTTGGCTTCGGCCAGCACAGGGTCGCCATTGGCCAGCAATTCGAGCAGATTGATCGCCGGATGGATGGCGCTGTTGGCGACTTCGTCATCCGTCAGGCCGGGGCGCCAGACCGGCCAGCGCGCACGGTATTCGGCAAAAGGCAGCGCTTCTTTGGCCACATGCCGTAACACCGCATCGAAGGTGCCAATGGGCAGGCCGGAAGGCTGGCGCAGCACATTCTGGATCACCCATTGTTCGATGGTGATCGGCCGCAACCCGGTTTCCTGCGAGCCGTAGACCTCGCCCAGTGCCTTGAACACTTTCTTAGCCAGCCGGATTTCCGCCGTCTGCCGGGCGCGCCATTCCGCCGGTAGGCGCGCCAGATAAGCTTGCATCCACAGGGCGTAATCCGCCGTGCGCCGCACATTGCCAAAAGTGACATCGACCAGATTGTCTTCCTGCTCCTCGCCGTGGGCGCAATCCCAAATGGCATTGAGGCGCCCGACCAGACTGGCCTGCCCACGCACCTTGAGGCTCGACAGAAAAATGGCGCGCAAGCTGCGCTCTTCTTCCGGCGAGGCCTGGAATTCCGGCGAAACTGCCAGTTGCGCCGCCAGATGCTCCAGCAATTGCCGCACTTCGTCGCGGTCGATCAACTCCTGCGGCGCTTGGGTTTCCACCATCAAATCGTGATCGGTCGGCAGCCAGGCGTAGAGATCGCGCGCCGTCGAGCCGATCGAGAGCAGGCGTTGCAAGCCATAGCGCGCGTTGAAGCCGCCGTTTTCCCATTCGGCTTTCAGCACTTCCATGACACGCCTTTCGCGCGCGGCCACCCGCGCCTGCACCTCGGGCGAAAAAGCGGTCTCGGCCAGCGCTGCAACATAGGATTTGCCAAAATCGCCCCGATCATCCGGCAAACCGTGCGCATCAACCGCGAGCGGCGGCATTTCGCCAGAACCAAGCACAAACCAGGGCGCGTTCATCCTAGAAACCTCAGTTGGACGATTCCGTGGGCGTGGTTGGCGGGGTGGCTGGCGCGACGCGAGGACGCCGCATGGTCATTCCCTGCAAGGACGAGCAACAAAGCCGGGCGCCCCGCCAGCAGTGCACATGGGGTCGTAGCGAGATCACCCAAACGGTGAAAGCCTGCAAAGCCAGAATGCTCAAGCTCCATCAGGGATTCCTACCGGCAAGCAGCGGTCAACTGAGGTTTCTAGGTTCATAATTTCCCCATTCCCGGAAACAGCAAGCGGCAGGCCACAGCAAAACTATCTGCCCGGCCAATGAACCCAGCGGGCGGCGCTTCCGGCAGCGGCACGGCCTCATCCGCCTGCCAAACCTGGCGAATGCCCGCCTGGGCGGCTCCCAAAATATCCATTTCCCAACTATCACCGATCATTGCCACCTTGTTCGCCGGCAAACCCATCCACTCCAGCGCCAGCCGGAAAGTGCCGCCATCGCGCTTGGTCACGCTGTGCGCGTAGCTGCACAGCAAGCGCCAATCATCCCCCAAGCCCAGTGCCGACATGATCGGCCGGGCAATATCCTCACGGCTTTCGGTGACGATCAGCACCGGAAGGCGTTGCGCCAAGGCCATCAGGGCCGCGCGCGCGCCATCGAACCACTCGATTTCATCCAGCAAGCAGGTGCCATACCGTTCAACGTACTGATCCACATCCGCGCCGTGGCATTGCGGAAAACTCGCCAGCAATCGCCCGAAGCGGATTCGCCGCAAGGCCATGCCGGAACGGATCTGTTCATACTCCGGCAACATCGGCAAGGCGCGGTAACGAATGCAGACCTCCGCCGCATCCACGCCGAAATCCTCTGCCATTTCCGCCGCAAAACGCTCCAACGCCCGCGCCGCCGCGCCCCAGTAATCGTACAAGGTGTTGTCGAGATCGACCAACGCGCCAACGGGTTGCCAAGAAAAGATCAATTCACGCTCAGAAAGGGGATGGGGACTGGTCAAGTTTTTCGTTCCCTATTTTCGATCAGAACCCCTGAAACAAAAGATCAAGCGCGGCACAAACGGTTTGGATGTTGCCATGAATGCGCATGACCGGCAACACCAGAGGCCACATGAGCAACGCTTGAAAATGACATTCCCGCCATTCCCGCCTACAATGCCGTCAGAATCTTACACACGGAACAGGGGGTACGACATGCAACGGATTACGGCGCGGTTGATGGTATCGGTCATCACGATTTGGGCAACGGCTGCCACGGCGGGCAGCCCCGGCCAAGGGATCAATGAGGGATTCGACACCGGCGTGGCAGGCTGGGAGGGGTACACAAGCAAGATCAAGGTCACGCACGAGGCCTCCGGCGGCAACCCCGGAGGGTACGCCAAAGCCGACGGCCAGATGAGCCTCGGCTTCACGACCACCGACGCCCGCTATACAGGCAACATGGCGACCCGCCATCTTGGCGATTTCCAGTTGGACCTGATGCCGGTCAAGTGCGAATCAGACACCAAGCCAAGCCTGATCGCCCGCTACGACGCCAGCGACAATGGCTGGTCGTTCAAGTTTAACGATTTCGCGTGCAACCACCGGACCTGGAAGACCTACACTGCCCCGTTCGTGCCGACCTGGAGCGACGCCGAGGCTACGGCTGCGGGCTGGAAGAAAGAGAACGGCACCCAGAAGAGCTTTGCCGAGACGATGCAGCACGTGGGGCGCCTGGCCGTTGTGCAGGAGGTGAGCTTCCGGATGTCGCTTCTCGGAATGGACAACTTCCGCATCAACGCCAAGCCCATTGGCGCGGTGGTGCCCAAATCGGTGCCCGCCACCCCGGCGGCTCTAAAGAAGACCGGCAAGTAGCCCAGACTCCAAAGCTGTTGCCGCTAGACGGGCCTGTTAACGCCCGTCTGGCGGCATTTGTCCATAGGGGACCGCGCCGGTGCGGCCAGGCGGAAACAGACTAACCCGCCTGCCCTTTTCCGACCACGAACTTTCCTGTGAAGTAGTTTTTCCGGATGGAACCGGCCTCTTCCTCGATCCAGCGATCCAAACCCACACGCTTGATGCGGCAGAGGTTGTAGACCTTCATGTTGTGCGGATACTGGGCGGCCTTGTCCGCCGTCGGCGCGAGGAAGGCGCAGGGAAAATCAGCGCAATCGTAACAAAACGCGACGCCCCTGGCCTTGACGCAATCCAGTGTTGCGCAACCCTCAGCCGGCAGATGAAAGTGTTTTCCATCTTGCTGGCGGCACCCCTTGCAGGCGACTTCGTTTTTCGGAATACCAAGTTTGGCGTGCACTTTTTCGGCAAATTCATCGGTCAAATTGGCCTCGAAAAGCTCGCAGTTGAAGCAGTCGAGGCCACAAGGCGAGGTCACCATATTTTTATCCGTCATTGCATTTCCTTTCACCCGAAAATAGCGCAGGTTTCTCCCTATTGCCGCAGCAGCCGCAGCCCCACCCCGTTGTTCCGGTAATCCGGCCCGTAATTGACCCGATAGGCAGAACGGATGCGGGCCGGAACGTAATACCAGCTTCCGCCGCGATTGACCTTGTTCTTGCCCGCTTCGGGACCGGAAGGATCGTCCTTGGGGGACTTGGCGTAATAGGCTTCGTCATACCAGTCCTGCACCCATTCGGTGACGTTGCCGAGCATGTCGTGCAGACCAAAGGCATTAGGCTGGTACTTGCCAACCGGCGCGGTCTGGACGTAGCCGTCGTTGCAATCGAACGATGAGCCGATCTGCTTGCCGTAATGGCCCTTGCCCTTCTGGTCCATCACATTGGCAAAGCCGCAGGCTTCCTTCTCGCCATCGCCCCAGTAATGCGCCGTTTTGCTGCCGGCACGGGCGGCATATTCCCATTCCGCCTCGGTCGGCAGGCGATAGCTGTGCTTGCCGAACAGATTCAGCCAGCGGATGAACCACTGGGCATCGTCCCAACTGACGGTCTCGACCGGGTATTCCGGGCCATTCTTGAAGCTGGCCGGATTGCGGAGCATGACCTTTTCCCATTCGCCTTGCGTCACCTCGAACTTGCCCAGCTGGAACGCCTTGACGCACACCTCATGCTGCGGCGATTCATTGCTGTAATGATCCGCTTCCTTTTCCGGGCTGCCCATCAAAAAGCAGCCCGCCGGAATCGGGGCAAAGGCCAGCTTCGGTTCGATATCGCGCACGCCAAGATAGATTCGCGTGCCGAAATAGCCGCCCACGACCACCGGAATCAACAGCGCAAAACCGATGCCGGCCGCGATCCGTTTCGCTTTGCGGCGCTTGGCCGCACGCAGCGAAGCCCGGATATAGGTTTCGATTTCCGGGTCGATTTCCTGACGCCAGCACTCCAACAGCCCTTTGCCTTCCAGCAGCGGCACGCCCGGCGGCAGCAGCAGGCTGTCCTGTTCTTTCTTGCCGGCGTTCTGCCAGCGTTTGGCGGCCAACTCCAAACGGCCACGCACCTGATAATCCTTGCGGTCGACCTCGATCTGCTCGCGGGCGCGCTCCCAGTGCGTCAGCAGAGCTTCGTGCGCCAGCCGTACGCCGCCTTCGTCGGCCACCAGCAGGCGGGCTTCGGGCGCCAGAAAGGCCTCAACCAGCTTGCGCCCGGCCGTGCCTTCCGGAAAGCGGCCAATCGGCACCACCCGCGCCGTCGCATCGATGCCCTCGCCCTGCCCCACCGTCACCAGCAAGCGCAACGCGCCCGGCAAGGCGTCGCCGATTTCGCGCGGGATGGCCTGGAACAGTTCCTCCGCACGCCGGCCCAGAGCGCCGCGCAGACCGCCCATGCGTTCATAGGCGGCGAAGGTCAACACGCCTTCATCGGTGCGTTGCTGCCACAATTGTTCCAGCACAAATTCCAGCAAGGGCAAGGAACCCGGCTGGCTCGATGCCGCCCGGCGAATTTCTTCATCGAGCCGGATACCCCGGATTTCGTCGGTCTCAAAGCGCAAACCGGCCATTTGCGCCGGCTTTTCAATCACCTGCCCAAATTCGTGCTCTTCGGGCGGGAACAAGTGATATTCGCCCTCCTGCGTCAGTTCCTTGAGGAGTGGCAGGGTTTCCAGCTTGTGCGCAAAATCGCTGCGCATCGCAGCAATCACCCAGACCACGCCGCTCTTGGCCAGATGGGCGAGCACGCGCACGAATTCGACGCGCTGCTCCTCACCGATACCCGGCTGCGTAAAGAGTTCCTCGAACTGATCGACGATCACTGCCAGCCGCGCTTCGCCATGTTCGGTCAGTTGCGCGGCTTTGCCCGCCAGATCCAGCCCTTTCAGAATCGGCATCAGCGCCAGATCGGCTTCCTGACGCAATTGTTTGGCCAGCGCCACTTCATCCCAGCGCTCGGCGGCAATTTCCGGTAGCGCCGTTTCCGTCAGCAGCGCCTTGGCCAGCCCGCCGACCAGATCGTCGGCGACGATGCCCGGACGCAAGACGGTATAGCGGCAAACGCCAACTCGCTCCATCATGCCCGGCAACAGCAAATCCGGCAGCAAACCAGCCTTGATCAGCGAGGATTTGCCGCTGCCGCTGGCGCCCAGCACCAGCACAAAGGCGTTTCCCTGGGCGCTTCGCCGCTTCAGCACCTCACGCAGTTCGTGACGGGCCTGCGTGCGGCCAAAAAAGACATCCTTGTGTTCCAGATCAAACGATTCCAGACCGCGGAACGGGCTGCCACGATGCCAGCGGATACCGGCCACCTCGCTGCCGGTGTCGCGCACCGTCAAGCGCTCCTTCAGCAAGGCGCGCAAATGGATTTCCAGCATTTCCTCGAAGCCGGCGATGTTCTCGAACACATGCGAAGCCGCCTTGAAGCTGCCATCAGCCTCATCGACAAACCACTGACGCACGAACTCCTCGACCTGCCGCTTTTGCTCCAACCGCAGCAGGACGGCAGCCTCGTCGTCGAGGTCGGAAGGAATGCTCGCCTTTTTGCGATAGAGCAGCAGATCGGGCTTGCCACCTTCGCGGTAGGCCTTGACCGCATCCTCGAACTCCCATTCCGTGCCGGTCACCGGGCATTTGCCGGTGATGGCGCCGCGGAAGTGCTCCTGCGGCAACGGCGAACCGAGGCGCGACCACAGCAAGACCACGACAATGTCCGTCTGCGACGGCGGCACGATCATGGTCTGGAAATGCTCCGTGGCGATCAGCGGCTCGCGTTCCCACAAAACGGGTTCCAGCCGGAAATGGTAGGCGAACTCGCGGTCCAGACGCTCGACCACCCGCTGCGCCACCAGGCGCTCGGGATTTACGTCACTGGGAGAGGAAATAAAAATGCGATACGTCGGTTGATTGGCCATGGTTCAAACCTGCCCAAAGAAAGATCAACGAAACGCTTCTCGCGCCAAGCCGGAAAATCGCGTTCTTCGAATGAATCCCCTGATCAAACGGCGCTGGAAAGATTGGAAATAATGATATTGGGGCGCGGGCGCTCGATCACCTTCTGGATGCCGACGCGTGCCTTGGTATTGATCACCAGCGGCGCGCAATAATTGGCGCCAATCCCCTGTTTCCCGGCCTCATCCCGTTTGAACAGCACCTGCATCACCACCAGATCTTCCGGCTGGGACGAACCCAGCTTGCGGCTCTCTTCATCGTTCAATTCCAGTTCATAGGCAAAACCCAGCGCCGCGGGGTCAATGATCTGAAAGGCCACGCTCGGATCATCCACAGATTGCAGGGTAAAGCTCACTGGCGCGCCCTTGTCGGCTTCGTGAATCAGCATGAAGCGCTTATTGTTCTCAAATGCCACCAGGCCATCCGGAAAGGTAATGATCAATTCCGGATTCACTTCGACGCCGCCAAACAAAAATGTTTGAACCTTCATAACCCCTCCCCCTCGACGAAATAGTACCGGGAAACATCCTACACCATCGGGGAACGGCAAGACAGACCAGGGCTTGTCTTTTTCGCCCGCTATGCGCATAGTTCCGCCTCTTTTTGATTTGCCTCTCACATGCTGCCCACCATTGAACACCGTATTGCCGCCGAACTGGCGGCCCGCCCCGAACAAGTCCGCGCTGCCATCGCTCTGCTCGACGAAGGCGCCACCGTTCCTTTCATCGCCCGTTACCGCAAGGAAGTCACTGGCGGACTCGACGACACCCAGTTGCGCAATCTGGAGGAGCGCCTGACTTACCTGCGCGAACTGGAAGAGCGGCGCGGCGCCATCCTGGCCAGCATCGAGGAGCAAGGCAAGCTAACGCCGGAATTGCAGGTGGAAATCCTGCAGGCCGAAACCAAACAGCGTCTGGAAGACCTCTACCTGCCCTATAAGCAGAAGCGCCGCACCAAGGCGCAGATCGCCCGCGAGGCCGGTATTGAGCCGCTGGCGCTGGCCCTGTTGGAAGATCCCACGCTGACGCCAGAGACCGAAGCTGAAAAATTTCTCAATGCCGACGCCGGTTTTGCCGACGCCAAGGCGGTGCTGGACGGCGCCCGCCAGATTTTGATGGAGCGTTTTTCTGAAGACGCCGAATTGCTTGGCCAACTGCGTGAATACCTCAACGAGCATGGCCATGTGCGCTCGCAAGTTGTTGAAGAAAAGGAGGAAGAAGGCGCAAAATTCCGTGACTGGTTCGCCTTTTCCGAGCCCATTACCGCCATGCCCTCACATCGCGCCCTCGCCCTGCTGCGTGGCCGCAACGAAGGCTTCCTGAATGTGGCGCTGGTGCTCGATAGCGAACTGGACGAAACCAACATCAAGCCCGGTCAAAATCCCTGTGAAAACCGCATTGCCGCCCGTTTCGGCATCCGCGACCAGGGTCGCCCGGCCGACAAATGGCTCTCCGACACGGTGCGCTGGACCTGGAAAATCAAGGTGTTTACCCATCTGGAAACGGAATTAATGAACGACCTGCGCGAACGTGCTGAAGAAGAAGCCATCCGCGTCTTTGCCCGTAATCTGAAAGACCTGCTGCTGGCCGCTCCGGCCGGCCCCAAAGCGGTGCTCGGCCTCGATCCGGGCATCCGCACCGGCTGCAAGTTGGCCGTCGTCGACCGCACCGGCAAATTGCTCGGCACCACCACCATTTACCCGCATGAGCCGCGCAACGACTGGCACGGCGCGCTCAACACGCTGGCCAAAATCTGCGCCGAATTCAAAGTTGAACTGGTCGCCATCGGCAATGGCACGGCCAGCCGCGAAACCGACAAGCTGGTGCAGGACTTGATGAAGAAACACCCGGAACTGAAGCTGACCAAGATCGTCGTCTCGGAAGCCGGCGCTTCGGTCTATTCCGCCTCGGAATTCGCCGCCCGTGAATTTCCGGAACTTGATGTCAGCCTGCGTGGCGCCGTGTCGATTGCCCGCCGCCTGCAAGACCCGCTGGCCGAACTGGTCAAGATCGAGCCGAAATCGATTGGCGTCGGCCAATACCAGCACGATGTGTCGCAATCGAAGCTGGCCCGCAGTCTGGATGCCGTGGTCGAGGATTGCGTCAATGCCGTCGGCGTCGACGTCAATACCGCCTCCATTCCCCTTCTGACCCGCATTTCCGGCCTCAACACCACGCTGGCCAGCAATATCGTGGCCTTCCGCGACACGCACGGCCCTTTCCCCAACCGTGAGACGCTGAAAAAAGTGCCTCGCCTGGGCGACAAGACGTTTGAGCAGGCGGCCGGTTTTCTGCGCATTCCCAACGGCGACAATCCGCTTGATGCCTCCGCTGTGCACCCGGAAGCCTATCCGGTGGTCGAAAAAATCATGGTCGATCTTGGCCGACCCATCAAGGAACTGCTCGGCGACAGCCGTTTGGTCAAAGGCTTGAGCGCCAACAAATACACCGACGCGCGCTTCGGCCTACCCACTGTGCAGGACATCCTGAAGGAACTGGAAAAACCGGGCCGCGACCCTCGCCCGGAATTCAAGGCCGCCGTCTTCGCCGACGGGGTCGAGTCACTGAAAGACCTGCGCCCCGGCATGATTCTGGAAGGCGTGGTCACCAATGTCGCCGCCTTCGGCGCCTTTGTCGATATCGGTGTGCATCAGGACGGTCTCGTTCACGTCTCGGCGCTATCGACCAAATTCGTCAAAGACCCGCGCGAAGTGGTCAAGGCCGGCGACATCGTCAAGGTCAAGGTGCTGGAAGTGGACTTGCAACGCAGCCGCATTGCGCTGACCATGCGCCTATCCGACGAACCGACGCAAGCCCGCCATCAGGATAATGCCCCCGGCCATCGCGCGGGAAGCGCGCAACGCAGCCAACCCCCCCGTCCGTCCGCGCCACCGCCCGACAGCGCCATGGCGGCGGCGTTTGCGAAATTAAGGAAATGAGCATGATCAGGATTTACGGCATCAAAAACTGCGGCACGGCGCTACTGGTCGGCTTCGATCCTGGAAACTACGCGAAAACCCTGAAATGACCGACAACACCGTTCATCGCTTCCTGCTCGAAGCACTCGACATCCGTGGCGCCGTCGTCCATCTGGGCGAGTGCTGGCGGCAAATGCAGGCCGGCCGCCATTACGCGCCGCCGGTGGCTACCCTGCTCGGTGAAATGGCTGCGGTCACAGCGCTGATCGCCGCCCAGGCCAAGCAGGAAAGCCGGCTGACTTTCCAGTTGCGCAGCGACGGCCCGATCAAGCTGCTGGTTATCGATTGCACTGCCGAACTGCAGATGCGCGGCATGGCACGGGCTGCAGGCGATGTGACGACCGCTTCGGCATCGGAGCTACTGGGGGCGAAGGCCGGCGGACAACTGGTGCTGACCCTTGATCTGCCGCTGACGCGCGAGCCTTATCAGAGCATCGTGCCGCTGGTCGGTGACAGCATCGCCGCCATTTTTGAACACTATCTGGAACAATCCGAGCAACAACCTTCCCGGTTGTTGCTTGCCGCCAGTCCGAACGCCGCCACCTGCCTCTTCCTGCAAAAACTGCCGCAGGCCGATGGACGTGATGCCGATGGCTGGAACCGCATCTGTCAATTGGCTGCCTCAGTCAAACCGGACGAATTGCAAAGCCTTGATGCCGCCACCCTGCTGACCCGTCTGTTCCATGAAGAAATCGTGCGCCTGTTCGCCCCGCGCACCGTCGTTTATCACTGCCCAGAGGACCGCGAAAAGGTGCGCAGCGTCATCCAGTCGCTCGGCCGAGAAGAGGCCGAACGCATCCTGGCCGAACATGGCGAGATTGTCGTGCAGGACGAAATCTGCAACCGCGAATATCGCTTCGAGGCTGCAGAAATCGCCGGGCTATTTAACCCCGGTTTTCTTCACTAAGGCAGGCGCCGGTTTCTTCGCCACCGCCGCAGGTTTGGCTGCAGGTTTTTCCGCCTTCGCAGGTTTCGCTGCCGCCGCAACCTTGGCCGCAGGCTTGGGCGCCGCTACCGGTTTCTTGGCCACCACCGCGGGTTTGGCTGCAGGTTTTTCCGCCTTCGCGGGTTTCGCTGCCGCCGGAACCTTGGCCACAGGCTTGGGCGCTACCGGCTTTTTCGCCACCACTGGTTTGGCTGCAGGTTTTTCCGCCTTGGCGGGTTTCGCTGCCGCTGCAACCTTGGCCGCGGGCTTGGGCGCCGCCGGTTTTCTCGCCACCTTCGCCTTGGCTGCCGTTGCCGATTTCGACGCAACGCCTACCTTGGCTGCGGGCTCAGACAGGCTCTGCAGCTTGTTCATAATGGTTTCGATAATGCCGGGATTGAAGGCGCGGCCATCGTCCTTGTTCCATCGACTGGGATTAAAGACATAAGCCACGTGCCCGGTTTTCTCATGCACGACAATCTGGCACTGGTCGCCCAACATCGGTTTCAACACATCCGCAGTCTGGTAATTAACGAGGTGGTCATTGCCCCCAAGGAAAATCAGAACCTTGATGCCGGTCTTCTTGAGATCGTTGAGATTGAGCGATTTGCCTTTGTATTCACAAGGCAAGGTGCCATCGGGGCCAACACCCTGGATGAACAAACGGGTATAGAAAATGTACAGATCGCGCGAAAGCGGATAGTAACCGCCGTGTTTCAGGCTAAGCCAGTACCAGGCTGCCAGTTCGGATTGCTGTCGCAGGGTCAGATCAACCATGCTCTCCACATTGGCCCATTCCTTGTTTTTCCAGCCATGCACCAACGCCCCCATCGGCGTTTTCTCGAAATTTTTGTCCTGCATCGTATCGAGGGAAGAACTCACAATATGACCATCAAGACTGGTCGCCCCCGGATTCAGGTAATTAAGGACCTGGAACATTTGTTCAAACAGCGTGCATTTGCGGGCATCGAGCGGCGAAACAAAGGTCAGGATCAAATTGAACTTCTTCGCCATGCTACCCATATCGGCCAGATAGGAGGTGTAGGCATTAACGCCCGTACCGCAGTAGCCTTCGAGAATCATTTTCTGGCCACAATGGGCAAAAGCGACATCAGAAAAGGCACGCACGGTGTCGATGATTTTTTCAATCGAAAGTTCCAGCAGATGAGCGTTGTAACTCGTCGTGCTGGTTTTCAGCTTCATCTCATACACCTCGATGCCGTTTTCGATGAAGTGATCGAAAAAATTGGCGCGCGGCAGTAGGCGGAACAGATTGTCCGAATAGGGCACGAACCCCCCAATATGGAACATGGAGGCACGCCGCTCAACCCCCTTCTTCACCGGAATATGGGTCAGCTTGAAGAGTTCGTTCTCGGCCAGTTGCTTTTCACCTTCAAACTGGGCCGAGCTGAAGAGCTCCTTGCCAAACGTCTCGATGAGGGTCTGGAACTTGAGCGCCGACCGCTGCCGCTCCGCCAGTTCTTCCGCCGTCTGTTGCGGGTTGAACGAAGCCACGAGACGCTCGATTTCGGCGATTTCCCTGGAGAAGGGAACCACCGTCGCCTTCAGCGCCATCAAGCTGTACATCAACATGCCCTGAAGACGCTGGTATTCCTCAATCCGCAAATCGATGGGGGGTGCCTTGATCCGGCGCGACGTAGCTCCTCGTAGCTTAAGCGCCTTGACATCGACCGAAGGCGCCGCCTTGCTCTCCCGGATCTTTCCACCAACCGGCACCGACTTCCGAGCTGCCTTGGCCGGCACAGGTGACGTGGCACCCGCCTTGGCGACACGGACCGTCTTTTTTGCCTCGTTTGTCTTCTGCTGAGCCATTGTTGTCTTCCTCCCTACTGATCCCTAGTGTGATGAAGCGATAGAAAGTTGCAGCATAGCGAATAAAACGTCATACGGGCAATGGTTCAGTGATTGTCTCCGCTGATTTCAGCATAAAGATCGTGATGATCCGCATCAACCACCCGCACACGCAGGAAATCGCCGGGCTGCGCATCGAAAAAACCATCCAGGTATACCAGACCATCGATCTCCGGCGCATCGGCGGTGGAGCGCGCCAACGTGCCTTCGTCGTCCACTTCATCGACCAGAACGGTGACGTCACTGCCGATCTTGGCCGCCAGTTTTTCGGCGCTGATGTCTTCCTGAAAACTCATCAACTGACGGCGCCGATCCTCGCGCACCTTGGCAGAAGGCAGTCCGGGCAAATCATTGGCCTCAGCGCCATCGACCGGCGAATAGGCAAAAGCGCCCACCCGGTCGAGTTGCGCTGCCTCCAGGAAATTGAGCAATTCCTCAAACTCTTCATCCGTCTCGCCGGGGAAGCCGGTAATGAAAGTCGAACGAATGGTCAGGTCAGGGCAGAGCGCGCGCCAGCGACGGATGCGTTCCAAGGTGTTTTCGGTTGCCGCCGGGCGGCGCATGGCCTTGAGGATGCGCGGGTTGGCATGCTGAAACGGCACATCCAGATAAGGCACGATCTTGCCTTCGGCCATCAGCGGCAAAACCTCATCGATCGAAGGATAGGGATAAACGTAATGCAGACGCACCCAGATCCCAAACTGCGCCAGCGCCTCGCACAATTCCTTCAGCCGCGTCTTCATCGGCTTGCCGCCCCAGAAACCAGTGCGGTATTTGACATCGAGTCCGTAGGCGCTGGTGTCTTGCGAAATCACCAGCAATTCCTTGACCCCTGCCCTGGCCAGATGTTCGGCCTCCTGCAGCACATCGCCCACCGGCCTGGAAACCAGCGGCCCGCGCAGCGCGGGGATGATGCAAAAGGTGCAACTGTGATTGCAGCCCTCGGAAATTTTCAGATAGGCGTAATGCGGCGGTGTCAGGCGCACACCTTGCGGCGGCACCAGAGAACTAAAGGGATCATGCGGCTGCGGCAG
>JAKJFA010000038.1:0-17573 GCA_022705135.1 Pseudomonadota bacterium
AGATGGCCGAAAAAAACCGCCAGCGCCACCAACCCGATCACCAGCGCCGTCTGGCCAGTCTGCTGCGCGACAAAGACGGCCAGCCAGCCCTTGGCGGCATCACCCAGCAGGGTCAGCACGGCCGCCCATTTGTTGCCGCTTCGGAGCACATTGGTCGCGCCGGGATTTTTCGAGCCGTAACTGCGCGGATCGGCCAGCCCAAACGCTTTCGACATGATCACGGCGAAGGGGATGGAACCCACCAGATAGGCCGCCAAAACGGCCAAAACAATCACGGCACCCGCCGGCAAAGTTGAAATCTGCATGGCACATTCGTCGGTTAAAATCAGCTTGGAATTTTACTGCGAACCAGGCCGGACGACATGGACATTATTTTCATCGAAGAATTGCGCACTGAGGCACGCGTCGGCGTTCATCCGCGTGAACAGGCGCTGCCGCAGCCCATCGAGATCTCGCTCGAAATCGGCGTGAACACCACAAGCGCCGGAACCCGCGACGACTTGGGTGACACGGTCGATTACGCCAGCGTCGTCGCCCGGCTGCGTGAGGAGCTGACCCGGTGCCATTTCAGGCTGCTGGAAACCCTGGCCGAACATCTCGCCCAGCTGCTGCTCCGTGAATTCGCCTGCCAGCGGGTCAAGATTTCGGTCGCCAAAATCGGCATCCTCGCCGGTGTGCGGCGGGTGGGGGTCAAGATCGAACGCCAACGATCCATATAGGGTGGGCAATGTATTGCCCACCGCCAAACACCGGCCGACCCGCGTGGGCAGCACGCTGCCCACACCTACTCCCCAACGGAAACGCTGAAGGAATTGGCGAGCGGGATGGGATGCAAGACGCACGCCGCACAGCGACCGAGACATATCACCAAGATAGGCGAGGAAGCGAGCAGCGTGCAACGCAGCAGACCGCCCGCGCAGCCATTAATTCAGTGTGTTCCGTCAGAAATCGTGACGAATCCCCAGGTACAACTGGCGGGCGTCTTCGCCATTGGCTGTCTGGTTGGCGGCAGGCGAAACCGACTTGAAGTCGTAGCTGGCGGCCGCCTCGTTCGTCAGGCGAATATAGTTGGCGCCCACCGTCGTCCGCTTGGAAAGGGCAAAATCGTAGCCCAGCATCCACTGCTTGGCCGACGTGTTAACCGTATTGTTGAGGTCACCGGCGCGGGCATAGTGGAAATGCACGGCATGCGGGCCAACCGCATAGGTGATCGGCAAGGCCACCGCCGTGCGCCTCTGGAAGGCCGCGTTCAACGCCGGGCGGCGCTTGGACTGATCGACCACCAGGCCGATGCTCAAGCCGAACGGGAAGCGGTAACCCAGCCAGCCGCGCATCGACCGTTCGTCGCCGGCATTGGTTACACCCTCGACGCTATAATTCCAGTACGACAGTCCCGCATCGAACGGCCCGTTCTGGTAGCGCACCGCCGCCTGGTAGGCACCGCCCTTGTCCGCATCAGCGTTAACATTACCGTCCGCACCAGCCGGATTGCTCGAATAAGCCAGCGTGGCGTTGAAGCCGTTCAGCTTCGGCGTATCGTATTTGATCACATTGCTAGAGCGCGAAACCCGGGCAATCACGGTACCGTTGACCTGCGCCAAGAGACCTTTTGTGCTCCAGGACTGGTCTGACAGCGCCTTTTGCTTCTCGAGAGATTCGCCTTCGTTATAATGCAGATCCCAGCGGCCCAGAGTCAGCTTACCGAACCCCCCCTGCAACCCGACGCCGGTATTGCCGCTGGCGATGGCGGAGCTGGCGTTATCGTCCGCGCGAAAGCGGCTGTCGATCTGGAAAAAGGCCTTCAGGCCGCCGCCCAGGTCTTCCGTGCCCTTGAAAATCAGGCGCGACGCATTATCGGACACCATGGTGGCACTGCCTTGGCCGCTCAGGCTGTATTGCTCAATGCCTTGCGCAACGCGGCCGGTAATCGTAACGCCGGATTGTGCATAACCCGGCAGCGCCGCCACAGCCAGAAGGGCACACAAGGGATAACGTGGATTCATCATCAAAAACTCCCAACAGAGAAAAAAGGGTCGCGGCTGCCTTCAATGCGCACCCGCCCGCAAAACAGGGGGGATTATCGCCAGCCATTGTGACGGCAAAATGACCGGATTTTTTCAGGCCGCCACTTACTCCTTCCCTGTTGCACCCGGGCAACGAAAAAGGCGCCCGAAGGCGCCTTGTGTTCTGCTCAAGAAAGGATTCTTGATTAGAAGGTGTGAGCGATGTTGATGCCGAACTGACGCGAATCCTGACCAGCAGCCACAACGCGCGGAGCGCCGAGGTCGGTGGTCAGTGCGGCGTTCATGAACAGCTCGTAGGTAGAAGCCGACTTGTTGCGCATTTCCGTCCAGTTGGCGCCGACACTGGTGCGCTTGGACAGCGCGTAGTCATAACCCAGATTGAAGAAGCGCGCACCCGTATTTGGTGTAGAACCTGCTTGGGTCTTGGTCGTGCCAGCACGGCCATAGGCAAAGTAAATGGCGTGCGGGCCAGTCATGTAGGTGATCGGCAGCAGCCAGGCATTGCGCTTCGAGAAAGCACCAGCGCCTGCATCAGCCTTGGTATGGTCATAGGCAAAACCAATCTTCAGGCCCATGCCAAAGGTGTAGGAACCATACACACGGTAGCCGTTAGTGCCTGCACCAACGAGATTGCCTTCAGTATCGCTGTCGTAGAGAGAAGCACCGACATAGATCGGGCCGTTCATGTAGTTCGCGGACGCATACCAAGCATCGCCCTTGTCGGCATTGGCCTGGAGCTGGCCATCCATGCCGGCGAATCTGGACGAGTAGGCCAACGTGGCAGCAAAGCCATTCATGCGCGGCGTGTCGTACTGAATCAGGTTGTTCCAGCGGGAAACACCGGCGTCATAGGCGCCTTCCCTCTGCGCCAGCAGAGACAGCGTGCCGTGGCTGGAGAAGGAATTGGCGCGGCTCAGTTCGATGCCGACACCATCGGAGTAGAACTTGTCGATACGACCCAGCTTGAGGCTGCCCCACTTGCCGGACAGGCCGACCCAGTTATTGCCGCCGCCGAAGCCGTTCAGCGTGGCGGTATCAGCCAGCAAACGGGTTTCGATCATGAAGTCAGCCTTCAGGCCGCCGCCCAGATCTTCAACGCCCGAGAAACGGATACGTGAATAACGGGGATCATAAATGCTGCTGCCGGTGCCATTATTGGCGGGAGTCACGGCATCGCCGGAAACCTTGGTAAAGGCAACGCCTTGGGTCACGTAACCGGAAATGGCGACGCTGGACTGCGCAAAAACAGGGGCGGCGATCAGGCCAGCCACTGCCAGAGCAATAATTTTCTTTTGCATTGATTTCTCCTTGCGTTTTGGGAACCAGCCCCGCCGTACCCGGCACCGCCAGACATCGGCAAGACTGAAGAAGCTCTCTAAACCGAGAGACTAGGCGCATTGTGCAGGAAACCCACCTTGCGGCGCAACGCGAATCCCGCTTTTCGGCCTGAGAAAGGCGGCGCTTGTTGCGCCCCAACAACAGCCGCGACGCCCAAATTGGCGGGGTTTCCGGACCCTTACCCCACCCCGCCCGCGGGGAGAGAGGCTGAGGGAAGGGAAAAGCCGGACAAGCCTTTCAAGTTCAACCCCCTCTCCCTGACCTTCTCCCTGACCCTCTCCCCCAACACGTTGGGGGAGAGGGAAATTTCAGACCATTCCGCGCCATTCATGCGACCACCCTGGCGGCCGCCGTAGGATGGGCAGCATGCTACCCACGCGGGACAGTGGGCAAGGAGGACACACCCGGCAATCACTCCGCATCCACAGGCCGCGCTTCGTCTTCAAGCATGACGGGGATGCCGTCGCGGATGGGGTAGGCCAGCTTGCAGGGGGCGCACACCAATTCCTGTTCCGACGCACGGTATTCCAAAGGGCCCTTGCACAGCGGGCAAACCAGCAGGTCAAGCAGTTTGGCGTCCATTCAGAGTCTCCACGACAAGATCGGCCAGCGCCGGCGGCACCTGTGCCGACACCGGCAAAACCCAGGCCTCGGCCCGGGTCAGACCGGCACATTTTACCGCATCCTTTTCCGTCATCAGCAGCACACTTTCATCACCAAAATCCAAGTCACTGGCGGTGTAGCCATGATGATCGGGAAAGGGATGGGGCTGGAACTCCAGCCCCAGGCTCTTAAGTGTGTCAAAGAAGCGGCCAGGGTCGCCAATACCGGCAACGGCATGCAGTTTTTTTCCGGCCAGTGCTGAAGCTGGACAGGTGAGGGCGGCATCGTCGAGCTGGTAACAATCGCCGGAAACGAGGCGCATGGTGAACTGCGGCGCCGGACACGCCGCGCCAACCCCGGCATCCACCGTGCCATTGAACACCAACGCTGAAACGGTATTGAGGCGCGACAGCGGCTCGCGCAGGGGGCCAAGCGGCAGCCGCCAGCCGTTGCCGGCGCCGCGCCCATCCACAACAGCGATTTCAGCGTCGCGCGCCAGCCGGTAGTGCTGCAGACCATCGTCGGCAATCAGCACGTCGACTTCGGGATGCGCCGCCAGCAATGCCTTACCGGCCTCGACCCGATCCGCCCCAACCCAGACCGGAAGACCGGAGCGCCGAGCCAGCAACAGGGGCTCGTCGCCGACCTCAGCCGCCGCGGCATCGGGGAGAACCGCCCGCACGCCGATCCCCGAGCCACCGTAGCCGCGACTGAGAATGCCGGGACGCCAGCCGCGCTGACGCAGTTGTTCGGCCAGCCAGAGCACCAGCGGCGTCTTGCCGGTGCCGCCGACGACCAGATTGCCCACCACGACGACCGGAATTGGTAAACGCACCACCCGCCACACGCCGCAGCGGTAGGCCAGACGACGACACCAGGACAGGAAAAAAAACAGGGTGTGCAACGGCAGCAGGAGCCACAGCGCCAGCGGTGGCCGGCGCGCATACCAAGCCCTGTGCAGCCGGGCGGCCAGGCTCATTTCGGCGCTTGCGTGGCGAAGGAGATGTGCGGGTAACCGGCGGTTTGCGCCGCCTGCATGATATCGACAACGCTTTGATGCGTCGCCTTGGCGTCGGCGTTGATGACGATGACCGGATTTTGCCGTTCGCCCGCCGCCCGCCGCAGCGCCTCGGCAATCGTCCGGACATCGGCCACGGCCAGCGGCGACTTGTTGATCAGCACCTGCCCGGCCGCCGTTACCGCCACCTCGACCTCATTGGGCTGCTCGACCTGCTTGCCGGCTTCCGCCGTCGGCAAGTTGATCTCAATGCCGGAAAATTTGGAATAGGTCGTGGTCAACATGAGAAAAATGATGATGACCAGCAGCACGTCGATCATCGGGATCAGGTTGATCTCCGGCTCTTCACGACCAGATCCGCGACGGAAATTCATTTTCTGCGATCGCCGTGCACGAATTCGACCAGCTTCACCGCTTGCTGCTCCATATCGACTACCAGGCTGTCGACCAGGCCGCGGAAATGGCGCCAGAAAATCATGCTGGGGATGGCGATGATGAGGCCAAAGCCCGTGTTGTAGAGGGCGACCGAAATGCCGTGCGCCAGTTGCCCCACATCGTTGCCCCCGGTCGGCGATTGCGAGCCGAAAATTTCAATCATGCCGACAATGGTGCCGAAGAGCCCCATGAGCGGACTGATCGAGGCGATGGTGCCAAGCGTCGTCAGGTAGCGCTCCAACTCATGCGCCACGCCCCGCCCTGCTTCCTCGATCGATTCCTTCATCACCTCGCGCGAGGCCTTGACGTTGCGCAGACCGGCGGCCAGAACACGGCCGAGCGGAGCGTACTGCTCCAGATCGGCAAGGAACTTGCCATTGTCGGCATTGGGCTTGAATTCGGCCAGGACCCGTTGCAAGAGCCCCTCCGGAACGATACGCGAGCGCCGCAGTGCAATCAGGCGCTCGATAATGAGGGCAAGCGCAATGACAGAAGCCAGCAACAAGGGGTAAATCGGCCAGCCGGCAGCCTGGATAATGGCAAGCACTTCAGTTTCCTCGCTCGGTCAGAGAGCTTCGTATTCTGCCTGCGCCCACCCACAAGGGCAAGTGCGGCGGGACAAAACTATTCACAAAATCTGTGGATAAGTTTGTGGAAGAGCTGTCATCAAACGGTCTAAGTCTCGCCTCTACAAGGCTTTTTCTTACTCTGCACAAATAGCAGGCAGATGATGCAATATTCTTAAATTTCAGCGGGTTAGATAAATTCAACGCCTGTCAAGACCGGCAAAGCTCTTTTTTTCAGGATAAAATCCGAGCATGCACCACGCCCTGTTCGCAACTGAGCGCACACTCACCATCAGCGACCTCAACCGCCTGGTGCGCGAACGTCTGGAAACCACCTTCCCGCTGATCTGGGTGCAGGGCGAAATCTCCAATCTCAGCCGCGCCACCTCCGGCCACCTCTACTTTACGCTCAAGGACGACCAGGCCCAGGCGCGTTGCGTCGTCTGGCGCAACAAAGCGCAACTGCTGGGGTGGCTCCCCGAGAACGGGCAGCAGGTCGATGTGCGTGCCCTCGTCACCCTCTACGAGCCGCGCGGCGACTACCAGCTCAATGTAGAAACGGTGCGGCGCACCGGCCAAGGGGCGCTGTTCCAGCGCTTCCTGGAACTCAAAACCAGACTCGAAGCCGAGGGCCTGTTCGACCCCGCCGGTAAACGGCCGCTGCCCGCTTTTCCGCGCCGCATCGGCATCGTCACCAGTCCGCAGGCCGCGGCGCTGCAGGATGTGCTGACCACCCTGCGCCGGCGCGCCCCGCACATCGCCCTCAGTCTCTACCCGACGCCAGTACAAGGCAGCGACGCCGCTGCCCGCATCGCCCAAGCTCTGGCGCGTGCCGGCCAGGACGGCAACGATCTGCTTCTGCTCTGCCGCGGCGGCGGCAGCCTGGAAGACCTTTGGGCGTTCAACGAAGAAGCCGTGGCCCGCGCCCTGCGCGCCTCGCCCGTCCCGGTCGTCTGTGGCATCGGCCACGAAACCGATTTCACCATCGCCGAGTTTGCCGCCGACCAGCGCGCGCCCACACCGACCGCCGCCGCCGAAATGGCCAGCCCGGAACGCGATGCCCTGCGCGCCGGCCTCGACCACCTCGACCAAAGACTGAGCGCCGCCGCACTGCGCTGCCTGATGAATTACGGGCAACGCCTCGACCATCTGACCGCCCGCCTGATCCACCCCAGACAACGCCTGCTGCAACAGAACGAGACGCTCGACCGCCTGCACGTCCGCCTTTCTGCCGCGCTGACCCAACGCTGTGCACAACAGGCTCACCTTCTGCAACATCTGGGCTTGCGCCTCGGCCATGCCGGCAAGACGGCGCTCAATCTCCCGGCCAAGCGCCTGGAATCCCTGGCCACCAGCCTCAGACAGCTCGATCCATTTGCGGTTCTGGCGCGCGGTTACGCCGTCGTCCGCAGCGAGGACGGTCAGATCATCCGCGATGCCGCACAGCTTTCGCCTGGGCAGCAGATCGACCTGACCCTGGCGCACGGACGAAGCAAAGCGACCGTGACGCCCTGAAATCGGCGTTTAGTCTGACTCTTCTTTGGGGTCGCGCGCCATCAGCTGCTCGACCGCCTGCGGCGCCGTCAGATGGCCCTCGATCAACGCCGAAACCGCAGCGCAAACCGGCATGTCGACCCCGGCACGGGCAGCCAGGCGTTTGATCTCCCGCGCCGTATAAACACCCTCGGCAACATGGCCCAGCGCCTCGACAGCCTGCTCCAGCGTCTGGCCCCGCGCCAGCGCCAGTCCTACGCGGCGATTGCGCGACAGATCGCCGGTGCAGGTCAACAAGACATCGCCCAGTCCGGAAAGTCCCATGAAGGTGTCGCGCCGGGCGCCAAACGCTTCGCCCAGGCGGGCGATTTCGGCCAGACCGCGCGTCACCAGGGCGGCGCGGGCATTGAGGCCGAGGCCGAGGCCATCGCAGACGCCAGTCGCAATCGCCAGCACATTCTTCACTGCGCCGCCGATTTCAACGCCGGGCAGGTCATCATTCGCGTACACGCGCAAATGTCCGCCGTGCAGGGCGCGCGCCGCACGCCGGGCAAAGTCGGCGTCGTTGGCCGCCAGCGACACCGCAGTCGGCAGGCCGGCCGCGACTTCCTCGGCAAAGCTGGGGCCGGAAAGGGCACCGTACAAAGCACCTGCCGGCAACTCCTCAGCAGCAACCTGATGGGCCAGCAGGCCGCTTCCGGCTTCAAGCCCTTTGCATACCCACAGCATCGGCGGCGGCGCACCCCTGACGGCAATGTCCCGCAAAAGAGGACGCAAGCCGGAAAAAGGCGCAGCGACGATGAGCAGTTCGGCGTCCGCAAGCGCTGCATCAAACTGGGTTTCGACCCGAACCGCCTCGGGCACGTAGTGGCCGGCAAGATAACGCCGGTTCTCGCGGTGCTGGCGCAGGTCGGCGGCGACATCCTCTTCCTGCGTCCACAACACGACGCGGTGACGCGCACTAAAGGTAATGGCCAACGCCGTTCCCCAGGCGCCAGCAGCAAGCACCGCAAGGTTCATGCCCCCAATTCCCCCTAAGCTAGTCTCAAAAATGCCGCAGGCGCGGCCATTTTTCGAAGGGTTTCAAAACCCCCAGACCTGGGTCACCTTGACATAGCCCTCGACGCCATCGCGGTGTCTGACCCGCGCCCAGCCAGATTGGGGGGGCTCCAGCAGTTCCAGCGCCACCCACTTTTCCGCCTCGAACACGAGCGCCGCCTCGGGTGCCGGCGTCTTGCGGATTTCAGCCGTGCTGGCAGTGACCACCAGATGGCGCTTGTCGGTCAGCGCCTTGACCTCGATCCAGGACAAGCCTCCCTCGACATCACGCACCTTGGCCCAGCCCTCGATGCGAACCACCACCTCAAGCGGCGTATATTGGCGGACGATATGGAGTTTCTGCCCTTTCAGCGAGGGCGTATCGTAGAGCACCGCCGCCGGCACCGCGACCGAACGGAATTCGAAGGCCTGCGCCGGGACCGCCAGCGCGACCAGCACCAGCGGCAGGATCAGGCGGCGCAGCCCGTTCATTGCACGGTTGCCGCAGGCGCGGCTGCGGCGCGTTTCTGTTCCTCCAGGCGGGCCAGGTACATCGCCTCGAAATTGATGGGCTGCAGGACCAGCGGCGGGAAACCGGCGCGAATCACCACATCGGAAATGACTTCGCGGGCGTAGGGGAACAAAATATTGGGGCAAGCAACCCCCAGAATCGGGCTGACCTGGTCTTCCGGGATGTTCTGCAGACGGAAAATGCCGGCCTGCGCCACTTCCACCAGGAAGAAGGTCTTGTCTTCCAGCTTTGAAGTCAGTGTGATGGTCAGCACCACATCGTGGGCATCCTCACCTACCTTCTTGCCAGCGGTGTTGATCTGGACCTCAATCTGCGGCGCCTTCTGTTCGAGGTAAATCTGCGGCGCGTTCGGAACCTCAAGCGAGAGATCCTTGACGTAAATCTTCTCGATCGTGAAGCTGGGGCTTTGTTGCGGGTTGGCTTGCGTGTTCTCTTCCATCGTTCTTCTTTCAGTGAATAAAACGGTTATCTCAGGCCAGCAGCGGAAGCAGCCCGCCCGCCGAATCCAGGGCGATCAGGTCGTCGCAGCCGCCCACATGGGTGGTGCCGATAAAAATCTGCGGCACGGTACGCCGCCCAGTCAGGCGCATCATTTCCTCGCGCCGTTCGGATTCGAGGTCGACGCGGATCTCCTCGATCTCGTCCACGCCGCGCGCCACCAGCAGTTGCTTGGCACGAAGGCAATAGGGGCAAACCGCCGTGGTATACATGCGGACTTTCTGCATCAGCGCGCGCCTTTCTTGAGCGGCAGGCTGGCCGCGCGCCAGGCGTCGATCCCGCCTGACAGGTTGTACAGGCGGGAAAAACCGGCAGCACGCAGCGGCGCACAGACAGAGGCCGAACGTCCGCCAGAGGCGCAGCAGACGATGATCGGACGCTCCTTGAACTTCTGCAATTCCGCCATGCGTTCCTGGATTTTCGCTGCCGGCACGTTGCGCGCCTCGGGCAGGTGCCCGGCGGCAAATTCGGTGGCCTCGCGCACATCAAGCACAACGGCATCTTCACGATTAATCAACATGGTGGCCTCGCTCGGGCTTACCGCCGTCGCGCCCGATGGCCGCAGAAAGGGCCAGATCAGGGCGATCGCACTGGCAACGGCAACCGCGAGAAGAAGAATATTGTGACCTTGCAGAAAAAATTCCATAAACCAACTTTCAGAACGGGGCGGCCGGGTTGCAAAAAACTTCGCGCATCATACCGACCAGTTGCATGATCCGATCATCGCCGATGCGATAAAACACGTAGTTACCCTCCTTGCGGACACGCAAGACGCCCTTGCCGCGCAGGATGGCCAAATGCTGGGAAATGTTGCTTTGCGAGGTGCCGACGGCAGAAACGATGCCCTGCACGCACAACTCGTCACCCCCCAGCACACACAGCATCTTGAGGCGGAGCGGATGGGCGATCGCCTTGAGGGCGCGGGCCGCCACCTCGATATGCTCCTGATGCTGCAACATCGATTGCGCGGTGCGCTTGGCGCGTTCATCATTCTTCATGCGATTTTTCAGCAGCCCCATTTTTGATCCGGGGAAGCATTATAGAATACAAGCCTACCCATAAACACCCTCTTCACATCATGTATAAAATTGTCTTGCTGCGCCATGGGGAATCCGCCTGGAACAAGGAAAACCGTTTTACCGGCTGGACCGACATCGACCTCACCGACCAGGGAATCGCCGAGGCCCGCCAGGCTGGCCGCTTGATGCGGGAAGCCGGCTTCGTCTTCGACCAGGGATTTTCCTCCGTCCTGAAGCGGGCCATCCGCACCCTGTTCATCGCTCTGGACGAAATGGACCGCACCTGGATTCCAGTCGAGCGCTCCTGGCGCCTGAATGAACGCCACTACGGCAATCTGCAGGGGCTCAACAAAACCGAGATGGCGGCGCAATTCGGCGAAGCGCAAATCCTGCAGTGGCGGCGCAGTTACGATGTGCCGCCGCCAGCCCTGGCGCTGGATGATCCGCGCCACCCGCGCTTCGACCCGCGCTACGCCCATCTGCCCCCCGCCGTCCTGCCGGCGACCGAGTGTCTGAAGGATACTGAGGACCGCTTTGTCCCCTACTGGCAGGACGTCATCGCGCCAGCCGTCAAAACAGGGCGCAGCATCATCGTCGCAGCGCACGGCAACAGCATCCGGGCGCTGGTCAAATACCTTGACCGCATCTCCGACGAGGACATTGTCGGGCTCAATATCCCGACCGGGATCCCCTTGGTTTATGAACTCGACGCGCAGCTTGAACCCATTCGCCGCTTTTATCTGGGCGACCAGGCGGCAGCACAAAAAGCGGCCGAAGCCGTTGCTAATCAGGCCAAAACAGGCTGACCAGCGTCTTTTGACCTGGTGCGCGGCAGCGCTTCTGGGCGTCTGCTTCGCCTTTTCCGGCGCCGCCGACGCCGCCCGGAAAAAACCGGCGCGTCCGGAAATTGCCAGGAAACAGGCCGATCTCAAGGAACTACGCGACCGTATCGAAGCCCTGCGCAAGGAACTGGCGGCCAACGAAGGGAAACGCGCCCACGCCAGCGACCAGTTGCGTTCTTCGGAACGCGAAATCTCCAAGCTACAGCGGGAATTGCATCATCTCGCCCTCGAACACAAGGAGTTGCAAACCACGCTCAACCAGCTCAACCGTCAATCCGAGGCCCTGGGCAAGACCATCACCCAGCAGCAGTCCCGACTTGAACAACTGATCTATCAGCAATACCTGCGCGGCGCGCCCGATACCCTGCAACTCCTGCTCAATGGCGACGACCCCAACCAACTGGCGCGCGACCTCTATTATCTGAAAGCAATCGCCGGCGAACGCGCACTCCTGCTCGCCGAAATCCGCAAGACGCTGGAACAGAAGAAGGCGTTGGCCGAGGAGACGCGCGCGCAAGTCGAGGATCTGGCCGAGGTCGAAGCGGAACAGAAAAAGCATCATGCCGAGCTGCAACGCCAACGACAGCAACGCCAAACCGTTCTGGCCGAAGTCACTGGACGCATCCAGGCACAGCGCAAACAGATCGGCAATTTGCAACAGGACGAAAAACGTTTGTCGCAACTGGTCGACCGCCTCTCGAAATTACTTGCAGCACAGGCGGCCAGCCGCGCCAAGGCCAAACCAAAGGCCGGCGCTCAGGTCGAAAACAAATACCTGCCCGAGGACAGCAGCTCGGCCTTTGCCCGACAGAAGGGCAAACTACGGCTACCCCTCAGAGGCGCGGTCAGCGGCAACTTCGGCGCCGCCCGCGACGGCGGCGGCGTCTGGAAAGGGCTATTCATCCACGCCGGCGCCGGCAGCGAAGTCAAGGCCATTGCTCCCGGCCGCGTCGTGTTTGCAGAGTGGATGCGCAGCTTCGGCAACCTCCTCATCATCGACCACGGCGACGCCTACCTGTCGATCTACGGCAATAATGAGACCCTACTCAAACAGGTCGGCGAAGAAGTCAAAGGGGGAGACGCCATTGCCCATGTCGGCAACAGCGGAGGCAACCCGGAAACCGGTTTATACTTCGAACTCCGTCACCAGGGACAACCTTTGGACCCCATGAAGTGGGTAAGCTTGAAATGACCAAATTGAAAAAACTCAGCCTCGTATTCGGCGGCTTCATTGCCGGCCTTCTCATCAGCCTGCAGATTCCGGCTTTCGCCGACAAGGACGCCAAGGACAGCTTGCCGATCGAGGAACTGCGCACCTTCGCCGAGGTCTACAGCGCCATCAAGCAGGGCTATGTCGAGCCGGTCGAAGACAAGAAAATGGTCGCCAATGCCATCGCTGGCATGCTTTCCAACCTCGACCCGCACTCCACCTATCTCGACGCCGAAGCCTTCAAGGAATTACAGGTCGGAACCCAGGGCGAATTCGGCGGCCTGGGGATCGAAGTCGGCATGGAGGACGGCCTGGTCAAGGTCGTTTCGCCGATCGAGGACACCCCGGCCTTCCGCGCTGGCCTCAAGTCGGGCGACCTCATTTTCAAACTCGACGACAAGCCGGTCAAAGGCCTGACGCTACCGGAAGCCGTCAAACTGATGCGCGGCAAACCGAAAACGCAGATCCGCCTGTCGATCATTCGCAAGGGCGCCGACAAACCGATTGAAATCACTCTGACGCGCGAAATCATCAAGGTGAAGAGCGTCAAATCGAAACTGGCCGAACCCGGCCTCGCCTGGCTGCGCGTCACGCAGTTCCAGGAAAATACCGTCGCCGATCTGGCGCGCCATCTCAGCGAGCTGTACAAGCCCGGGCCGCTCAAGGGGCTGATCCTCGACCTGCGCAACGACCCCGGCGGCCTGCTGGCCGGCGCCATCGGCGTTTCCGCCGCCTTCCTGCCGGAAAACGCCAAGGTGGTCTCGACCGACGGCCGCACTCCGGATGCCAAGCAGGAATATCTGGCCCGTCCCGCCGATTACCAGCGCAGCCGCTGGCGCGTGGACGTCTTCAAGGACCTGCCGCCCGCCCTGAAGACCGTTCCTATCGTCGTCCTGGTCAACAGCGGTTCGGCCTCGGCCTCGGAAATCGTCGCCGGTGCCCTGCAGGACCACAAACGCGCCATCATTCTGGGCACCCAGACCTTTGGCAAAGGTTCGGTGCAAAGCGTCTTGCCGCTGCCCGGCAATACCGCCATCAAGCTGACGACAGCGCGTTATTACACCCCGAGCGGACGCTCGATCCAGGCCAAGGGCATCACACCAGACATCATCGTCGAAGACCGTCCGAATGGCAGCAAGCATTTCTCCCAATTGCGTGAAGCCGATCTGCAAGGCCATCTGGTCAATGACCGTGAGAAGGAAAGCGCCAAGGAAGCCGCCAAACCAACCGCCAAGACACCGGGCAAGGGCAAGGAGGGAGTTGAGGAGGAAGCCCTTCCCGCTCGCATCGAATACGGCAGCAAGGATGATTACCAGTTCCAGCAGGCGCTCAACCTGCTCAAGGGCGTGCAGATCATGCAGCAGCAAACGAAATGAACACCGACGACTTCCACAAGCACCGTGAAATTTTCCTGGCCGAATTACCGCCCGGCCAAGTGGACGCCGCCGGCGAGGCCTTGCGCCGGGTCGAACATGTCACCGTCGCCCTGGCGCGCGAAAAACGGGCTATTGGCGTCGACTACGACCTGACCGAGCACACCCTGGCAGAACTGGAAAGCCACCTGACCCAACAGGGCTTTCATCTCGACAATGCCCTGCTCAACAGGCTGGCACGCGCGCTCATCCATTACATCGAGGAAACGCAGCTGCATAACCTGGAAGCTCCGGAAAAGCCGCTCAAAACCGCACAGCAGGACGCCTACGTCACGGACTGGCAGCAACATCCGCATGGCGACCACGACGAAACGCCACCGGAATGGCGGGAATACAAGTAGCCCCTACGCAAAACGCGCAAGAACCCGAAGATCACTGCCGATCTGGCGAAGGTCAGTCACTTTCAGATTGCGTTTTCCATCCAGTTTTTCCAGCTCGGGCAGGGCAAAAAGGCCTTGTGCCACATTGCCAATCAGGCAGGGGGCCAAATAAAGCAGCAATTCATCGACTAGCCCGCCCTGCAGCAAGGCGCCGTTGAGTCCAGCGCCACCTTCGACATGCACTTCGTTGATGCCGCGTTTGGCCAGTTCCTGCAGGAGCGCAAGTAGATCGACCTTGCCTTCGGCATTGGGCTGACTGAGGATTTCGGCGCCGCGCGCCCGCAATTCCGCAGCCTTGCCGCTATCTTCCTGCGCCACCGCCAGCAATAGCGGCGCGCCTTCCAGCACACGCGCCGTCAGCGGCAATTGCATGCGGCTATCGACCACGACTTTGAGCGGTTGGCGTGTAGTTTCCACATTGCGCACATTGAGTTGCGGGTCGTCGCTCTTGATGGTGCCAATGCCGGTGAGGATGGCACAGGCGCGAGCGCGCCAGCGATGGCCGTCCTGCCGGGCCTCGGGGCTGGTGATCCACTGGCTCTGGCCATTATTGAGCGCCGTCTTGCCATCGAGGCTGGCCGCTGCTTTCAGGCGTAGCCACGGGCGGCCGCGCTCCATGCGCGAGACAAAGCCGATATTGAGTTCGCGGGCTTGCGCTTCCATCAAGCCACACGCCGTTTCGATCCCGGCAGCGCGCAGTTTTTCCAGGCCGCGTCCCGCCACCTGCGGATTGGGATCAGCCATCGCCGCCACCACCCGCGCCACGCCGGCGGCCATCAGCGCATCGGCGCAGGGCGGGGTCTTGCCAAAATGACTGCAGGGTTCGAGCGTGACATAAGCCGTGGCGCCGCGCGACGCCGTTCCGGCCGCTACCAGGGCACGCACTTCAGCATGGGCTTCGCCCGCTCGTTCGTGCCAGCCCTCGCCCACAATCACGCCCTCCTTGGCTAACACACAGCCGACACGCGGATTGGGCGTGGTCGTCAATAAACCACGTTCGGCCAGGCGCAGTGCCTGCGCCATAAAAGCATGGTCCACCGCCGAGAACATCACTTGACCTCTTTGATCGCCCGCGAGAAGGCGCTGACGTCCTCGAAATTGCGGTACACCGAGGCAAAGCGGATGTAGGCCACCTTGTCGAGCCGCTTCAACTCGCGCATCACCAGTTCGCCCACCTGTTGCGAGGTCACTTCGCGTTCGCCCATCGCCAGCAATTTTTCTTCGATGTCGGTGATGGCGGCATCCACCGCTTCGGTGGTGACCGGCCGTTTGCGCAGCGCCAGATCCAGGCTGGCGCGCAGCTTGTCGCGATTGAATTCGGTGCGCGAACCGTTTTTCTTGACCACCTGCGGCAGGCGGATTTCCGCCCGCTCGTAGGTGGTGAAGCGCTTGTCGCACACCTTGCAACTGCGGCGCCGACGCACGATATCGCCTTCGTCGTTGATGCGGGTATCAACGACTGCCGTATCTTCAGCGCCGCAGAAGGGGCATTTCATGTTGAATAGGTGAGGAGTGAGGGGAGAGGTGTGAGGAGGAAAACCGATCGATCGGTTTTGCGTTCATCCAATTGCCTTTGCTCCTCACGCCTCACGCCTTACTCCTTACTGTCCATACACCGGAAACTGCTTGCACAGCGCCGCCACCTTCTCGCGCACCTTGGCAATCACCGCTTCGTCGTTCGGCGCATCGAGCACATCGGCAATCAGGTTGGCAATCGTCGCGGCTTCGGTTTCACCAAAGCCGCGCGTCGTCATGGCCGGCGAACCGATGCGGACGCCGGAAGTCACCATCGGCTTTTGCGGATCGTTCGGGATGGCGTTTTTGTTGACGGTGATATGCGCCTTGCCCAGCACCGCTTCGGCTTCCTTGCCGGTAATGGCCTTGGCGCGCAGATCAACCAGGAACACGTGGCTCTCGGTACGGCCGGACACGATGCGCAGGCCGCGTTCGGCCAGCACCTTGGCCATCGTCGCGGCATTGCTCATCACCTGCTGCTGATACGCCTTGAAGGCGGGCGTCGCCGCTTCCTTGAACGCCGCTGCCTTGGCGGCAATCACATGCATCAGCGGACCACCTTGCAGACCTGGGAAAATGGCCGAATTGATCGCTTTCTCATGCTGCGCCTTCATCAGGATGACGCCGCCGCGCGGACCGCGCAGGGTTTTGTGCGTCGTCGACGTCACCACGTCAGCGTGCGGCACCGGATTGGGATACAGCCCGGCAGCAATCAAACCGGCGTAGTGCGCCATATCCACCCAGAAAATGGCGCCGACTTCGGCAGCGATCTTGGCAAAACGCGCCCAGTCGATCTTCAGGGCGTAGGCCGAAGCGCCAGCGACGATGATGCGCGGCTTGTGCTCGCGCGCCAGCGCTTCCATCCTGTCGTAATCGATTTCTTCCTGGGCGTTTAAACCATAGGAAACCACATTGAACCACTTGCCCGACATGTTAAGGGCCATGCCATGCGTCAGGTGGCCGCCCTCGGCCAGGCTCATGCCCATGATGGTTTCGCCCGGCTTGGCAAAGGCCATCAGCACCGCCTGATTGGCCTGCGAGCCTGAATTGGCCTGGACATTGGAAGCATCGGCGCCAAACAGCGCCTTCAGGCGGTCGTTTGCCAGTTGTTCGACGACATCAACGTACTCGCAGCCGCCGTAATAGCGCTTGCCGGGATAACCCTCGGCGTATTTGTTGGTCAGTTGCGAGCCTTGCGCCTGCATGACGGCATGGCTGACGTAGTTTTCGGAAGCGATCAGTTCGATGTGTTCTTCCTGACGGCGATTTTCCGCCTCAATGGCCTGCCAAAGTTCGGTATCAACGTGTGCCAGGGTGTCTTTCGCGCTAAACATGGGATTGCCTCAAGCCTTTGAAAAAGTGGGAAATTGTATCACGCGCAGGACATGCATTCATGCTCACCCTACGCTCGCTTACTCCCCCCTCTCCCCAACCCCTCTCCCACAAGGGGCGAGGGGCTAAAGCACGATGTCTTCCTGGCGTCCCGAATAATCCAGATGCTGCGTCTGCGCCCAAGCTTCAACCTGCCAGCCTTGCCCGTCATGGCGAATCCAGTTGAGCCCGGCATTGGGAATGCCGAAATCGCGCTGGTGTTCGAGCGGCAAATCGTTAACGAAACGCCAAGCGAC
>JAKJFA010000038.1:17583-20759 GCA_022705135.1 Pseudomonadota bacterium
CATCGAGCACACCGCCATGCACGACCACGGCCACCGTCTCGCCGGCGTGCGCCGTCAAAATCCGCAAAAGCACCGTGGAAACCCGGGTCAACATCGCCTGCAGGCTTTCGCCGGTTTCAAAATCGTACAAGGGGTCACGCCGTTCGTATCGGGCAAAGGCTTCCGGATGCAGGCGTCGCGCATCCGAGTAGGTCATGCCTTCAAAAAAGCCATAATCGCGCTCGCGCAGTTGCGGCTCGAGCCGCTGCTGTAGAGCGCCGTAATACCCGTACCCACCAAGGCTCGCCCCGCCAGTTCGGCCTGCCGCCTTCCCTGCTCATTGAGGTCAATATCGGTGTTGCCCTGAATGCGGCACAGGGCGTTCCAGTCGGTTTCGCCATGCCGCACCAGGCAGAAGCGGGTTACGCTCATGCTCCAGCCACAATTTGGAAAGCCGGCATTCTAGCCGCCACCCGCGACAACGGAAAACAGGCAATGAAGCGGCTGCCCTTGCCCAGAGTGCTTTCGATTTCGAGATGGCCCTGATGGCGCTGCAAGGCATGCTTGACGATGGAAAGCCCCAAGCCGGTGCCGCCCGTTTCGCGTGAGCGGCTGCGATCGACCCGGTAAAAACGTTCGGTCAGACGCGGCAGGTGCTTGGCATCGATGCCAATGCCCGTATCTTCCACCGTAAAGCGAGCGCCTTTTCCGTTGACTTGCCACAGCAGCCTGACCTCGCCACCTTCCGGCGTATAGCGCACGGCATTCGACACCAGATTGGACAAGGCGCTGGCAATTTCCGCTTCGGAACCCAGAAGATCACCCTCGCCTTCCTTTTCCAGCCAGACACGGTGGCGGCCGGCAGACAAGGCCTGCGCATCGCGCAGCACTTTGGCGGTCAGTTCCGTCATGTTGACCTGCTCGGTTGCCGGAGGAGGCGGCGACGATTCCAGATTGGAGAGGATCAGCAGTTCGTCGAGCAGACGCTGCATGCGTATCGATTGTTCCGCCATCAGCTTCAGATAATGCTGCCGCTCCTGCTCGTCGAGTTGCAATCCAGCCAGTGTTTCGATAAAACCGGAAAGCACCGTCAGCGGCGTGCGCAACTCATGCGATACATTGGCGACGAAATCACGCCGCATTTCGTCGAGACGGCAGCTTTGCGTGATATCGCGCACCTGGATGAGCTTGCGCTTGCCCCCATAGACGACGACATGCAGGGAGAGCACCCGGGAGTCGTCCGCCGGCGACGGCATGGTGAGGGGCCGTCTGAAATCCCCTTGCTTGAAATGCTGAACAAATTGCGGGTGACGGACGAGATTGACCAGCGGCTGCCCCAGATCGCTCCGGCGATTCAAGCCCAGCATTTCCTCGGCCGAAGCATTGCACCATTCGATATGCCCTGCGGCATCGAGCGACATCAGGCCGTCAATCAGCGCCTGCCCGGCGGCGACATACATATTGGCGTTGTGCCGGGCTTCGCGGACTTCCATTTCCTGTGCCCGTTGATGACGGTAGAGGCGGGCCAGCACCTCATCCCAAACACCGCTCCCTTGCAAACGGTTGGTCAGCGTTGGCTGCCGCGACCAGCGTTCGAGCAACACGAAATGACGCAGGTGGTAGAGCAACTGCAAAAAAAGGGCCGCCGCCAGAACGGCCCAGCCCAGCGCGGCATAAGCCGCCCAGCCGACGGCCAGCGCCAGCACGGCGGAAAAGAGGAGCGAGAGCACCGCTCCGGACAGGGCTGACATATTCACATGAAGGCGGCCAAATCAATTTCCGCAGAAACGATACCCCGTTCCGCGCACTGTCTCAATCCTGTCGTGATGGCCGTAGGGTTCCAGCGCTGCCCGCAAGCGCCGGATATGCACATCAACGGTACGCTCCTCGATGAAGACATGATCGCCCCAGACCCCATCGAGCAACTGCGCGCGCGTATGCACGCGCTCGGGCCGGGTCATCAGGTAGAAGAGCAGACGAAATTCAGACGGCCCCAACTCAATCGTCTGGTCACCGCTGGTCACGCGATGCGTTGCCGGGTTCAGCTTGAGGCCGCCGATCTCGATCTCCTCGCCGGCCAGATGCGGCGCCCGCCGACGCAATACGGCACGCACCCGCGCCACCAGCTCCTTGGGCGAAAAAGGCTTGGTCACATAATCATCCGCGCCCGCCTCAAGACCAAGGATCTTGTCTTCCTCATGCACCCGCGCCGTCAGCAGGATAATCGGCAGCTCCTTGGTACGGTCGTCGCTGCGCAATTTCTTGGCGAGTGAAATTCCGGACTGCGCCGGCAGCATCCAGTCCAGAATCAGCAGATCAGGCAATGCAGCGCGGATGAAGGAAAGTCCTTCCTCGGCGCTGCCGGCACGGATCACGTCAAAGCCGCCATGTTTCAGGTTAATGGCCAGCAATTCCTGAATGGCCGGCTCATCCTCAATGACGAGTATGGTGGGAATCACGCCTCCTCCCCATCATTGATCTTGCCATAGCGGATATCCTTGCCCTCATCGATGTACACGACCTGCTCGGCGACATTCTTGGCGTGGTCGCCAATCCGTTCGATGGCCCGGGCAATGGTCGTGATGTCGATGGAAGTCGTGATGGTGCGCGGGTCTTCCATCATGTAGGTGATGACCTGCCGGATCACCGCCTTGAATTCGCGGTCCAGCTCCTTGTCGTCGCGGATAACCGTTTCCGCCTGATCGGAATCGAGCCGGGCAAAGGCATCAAGCGCCCGGCGCAACAGGGCGCTGGCCACAGCGGCCAAGTGCCGGATGTTCGCCGTATCCGATTCGACCAAGCGCTGGCCACGTTCCTGGATGCGGCGCACGCACTTGGCCATTTTCTTGGCCTCGTCACCAATGCGTTCCAGATCGGTCGCCATCTTGCTGATGCTCATAATCAGGCGAAGATCGGACGCCGTCGGCTGACGCTTGGCAATGACATGGATGCAATCGTTGTCGATATTCTTCTGCAAAGCATTGACCTGCTTGTCGGTATCGACCACCCGCGTCGCCAGCGCCGCGTCATTCTGGGCATAGGCGGCGGAAGCCGACGTAATCTGCGTCTCGACCAACCCGCCCATCTGCAGCACCTGCGAACGCAGGCGTTCGAGTTCGGCATCGAACTGGCGGGAAAGGTGCACTTGTTCGTTCATGGTTTCTCCAGTCTCAGCTCAAACGGCCGGTGATGTAATC
>JAKJFA010000039.1:0-14140 GCA_022705135.1 Pseudomonadota bacterium
GGCTTCGCTTCCTTTCGCGCATCCCATCCTGGAAAGCCTGCGCCGCAACCCCGTGGAGTTCTTCAACAGCCTGTTAACCCAGATGGAAACAGTCGACGGTCAGGCCGGGAGCTATGGCCGCGACGCTGGCGTACTGGCCGGGGGCGGCCGCCAGGTCGGCCGTGCTCCAGCCCGCGCCCGGGATTGACGGCGCCTCGATGAGCCAGTCGCCGGAGCGGCTTCCGGTGTGGACGCGAAAACCCGAGAGTGGTTTGGAGAGACCTTCACCCAGGACTTTGACGATGGCTTCCTTGCGCGTCCAGCAGCGGAAAAAGGCAGCATGGGCTTCCTGCAGGGGCAGCGCCAGAAGCTCGGCGCGTTCGGCGGGGTGAAGGATGTCGCTCAGGGCATGTGGGTCGGTTTCGCTATTCTCAAGCTCGATATCAATTCCGACGGGCGTGCCACGACACAATGCCACCCAGACGGCCATGCCGGAATGGGAAATGCTGAATTCGATGCCGCAATTCGGCAATGCGGGTTTGCCCCAGGGGTTGGCGGTGAATTCAGCCTGCAGCATTGCCGTGCCCAATTCGCGCGCCAGCAGGGCGCGGACGAGGGCGCGGCCGACCAGATGACGGGTGGCATCCAGGGGTTGGCGGAAGCGTTGTGCCCTGGCGATTTCGCTGGCGGTGATGCAGGGCAGGGCGGCCTCTTGCCAGTCTTCGGCCATGTCCCGCAGGTGGATTCCGATGCAGAGCACTGCGTTTTTGCCTAGCGCTGGAGCACCGGCAAGAAGTGAGGGGAAGGCCATTGGGCTCGGGTGTGTTCTCATTCAGCCGATCATCGCGCAAGTTGCCCCAGGGTTTCGATCGCTGCTTCAATCGCCGGGCTGACGGGATGCCCGCAATTCAGGCGCAGGCAGTGCCGGAAACGGCCGTCGAGCGAGAAGAGCGAACCGGGCGCGATGGCGACGCCTTGCGCCAAGGCGCGTTCTGCCAGTAAATCGGTGTTGTACTCGGGGGGTAGTTCCACCCAGAGGACAAAGCCGCCTTTGGGGTCGGAAAGGCGGGTGCCTGCCGGAAAGTTCGCGGTCACCAGTTGCGCCATACGGGCTGTCTGGCGGCGGAACTGTTCGCGCAGACGGCTGAGGTGGCGGTCGAAACCGCCATTGTCGAGATAGGCGGCGAGGGCGGCTTGCAGGATCGGCGGTGTGGCATTGGTGCTCTCGAATTTGAGCCCCTCGATTTTCTGGCGATAGCGGCCGGCCACCATCCAGCCGACGCGCAGGCCGGGCGCCAGGCTCTTGTTGAACGAACCGCAGGCAATGTGTTGTCCTTCCGTGTCCCAGCGTTTGATCAATGGCGGGCGTTCGCCGTTATGACTCATGTCGCCATAGACATCGTCCTCGATGATGACAATGCCGCGTGCGCTGAGCAGGGCGGCGAGTTCGGCTTTGGTGGTTTCCGGCATCAGGCTGCCAGTGGGATTGGCGAAATTGGGCACCAGCAAGGCGGCTTGGATTTGCCCCGGCCTACGGGTGGCGGCTTCGATGGCGGCCAGTGACGGGCCGGTAAAGGGATCGCTTGGGATTTCCAGTGCTTTCAGGCCATGCGTTTCGAGGATTTGCAGCAGACCGTAGTAGGTTGGGGCTTCGACCAGTACGGTGTCGCCGGGCTGGGTCACAGCGCGCAACGCCAGATTGATGGCTTCGGCGCAGCCGGCGGTGGCGACGATTTCTTCCGGCGCGATGGCGGTGCCTGCGGCTGCCAAACGGCGGGCAAGCACGGTTTTGAAGGCGGGGAAGCCGCGCGCGTCTGTCGGGTAGCGGGTGAGCAATTCCGGGTCGCGCAGCGCCGCTTGGTTGAGGTGGCGGCGCAGGGCTTCTGCCGGGAAGAGTGTGGCGGCGGGCGTGGCAATGCCCAGCGGGACGATGCCGGGCTGACGCTGGGTTTCGAACAAACGCATGTTGCGGGCGGTGACGCCGATCAGACAGGCTTGCGGCTTGCGGTGGGAGGGTGCGCTTGGTGTGAGCGGTGCTGCACGGGCGCGGACGAAATAACCGGAACGCGGTCGGGCTTCGATATGCCCTTCCATTTCCAGCCAGCGGTAAGCCGCCAGCGCGGTGGCCAGGCTGAGATTGCGTTCCCGGCACAAGGCGCGCACGCTGGGCAGGCGGTCGCCGGCCTTCAGGGCGCCTTCGACGATGGCTTGGGCAATGTTGCTGCCGATGCTGCGATAGAGAAAATCATCCATGCCTGGTCTGCTCGTCTGTTATGGTTAATATCTGCTTACTCTATATCTGTTATTGCCATTTAGGAAGGTGGAGAATGGCGGTGATTGTATTTCAGGAGAAAACCGTGAAGCTTCCCATGTATCAAATTGATGCCTTTACCAACCGCTTGTTTGCCGGTAACCCGGCAGCAGTGGTGGTTCTCGATCAATGGTTAGCGGATGAAACCATGCAGGCGATTGCGGCCGAGAACAATCTGTCCGAAACGGCTTTTGTCATCCCGAGCGAGCCGGTATCGGCCTTGCGCTGGTTGACGCCGAAGACGGAAGTCAATCTTTGCGGGCACGCTACCCTGGCCACTGCGTATGTGTTGTTCCGCGATTACTTTGTCGATCACCAGCGCCTGCGTTTTTCTACGCATAGCGGCGAATTGGCGGTGACGCGTGACGGATCGTTGCTACGCCTGGATTTCCCGGCGATTGCCACGCAGGAAGTGCCCGTCGACCAAGCCATCGCAACAGCGCTCGGCGCGATGCCTGAGGCGGCTTATCTTTCTGGACACAGTATGCTTCTGGTATTTGCGAAGGAAAATACTGTCCAGAAGCTCAATCCGGATTTCGGCAGTTTGCGGGCATTGGCACAAGGGCGGTTCTGCGTGACTGCTCCGGGCAAAGAGGTGGATTTTGTTTCGCGCTTCTTCGCCCCCGGCGTCGGCATAGACGAAGATCCGGTGACTGGTTCGGCCCACTGTATCCTGATTCCCTATTGGGCAGAGCGTTTGGGTAAGACACGGCTGCTGGCCCGTCAGGTTTCGGCGCGCGGCGGCGACTTGCAGTGCGAACTGTGTGGCGAACGGGTTGGAATCTCGGGGGAAGCGGTCGAATACCTGCGTGGGGAGATCAATTGCCCGGAATGATCCGCCGCCGGGCGCTATTTTCTACCCCCGCTCGGCGCGGATATTGGAGAGTTCCTGGTGAATGTCGTGTTTCAGATCATCCAGTTCGTCCGCATCCAGTCCCAGGTGGTCGAGGGCGTCGGCGCCGTTCGCGTTCCTTTCCGCCTCGGGAGCCAGGTTGAGAAAATCACAGATGATGTAGTCGGCAACAAGGGAAATGGCGCTCAAGTCACGTAATTCACCTGGCAGCCCCTCGGCATTTTCGGCCAGGTCATGGTGCGTGCGGACGGCGTCAACAATCAATGGGGGCAGTTGCCAGTTTCTCGCCAGCATGGCGCCGACCGCAGTGTGGTCGGTGTTGTGCCGTTCATTTTCGAGTTCCCGCATCGGCTGCTGCGACCGGTTGGCGAGGGCGAGGGTGTCCTTGTAGTCTGGAAAGCGCTGCATCAGGATGGGGATGCCGCAGTCGTGAAAGAGGCCAAAGGTGTAGGCGTCTTCAGTCGATATACCCGGAATCCGGCGCGCCAGCCGTGCCGAGACGATGGCATGGTAGCTCGATCGTTCCCAAAACCGTTCCATGTTGATTCCCTTGGGACTGATCGCTTGCCTGAGAGAAATTCCGGTGATGATGTTGAGGATGTTCTTGAGGCCGAGAATCGTCGCCGCGTGCTGTACGGATTGGACTTTCTGGCGTAAGCCGAAGAAAGGCGAATTGGCCATCTTCATGGTCGAGGCGGCGAGGCCGAGATCGCTGCTGATGAGACGGACAATCTTGGGGAAATCGACGTCTTCGCGGCGGGATTCCTGGAGCAGGGTCGTAAGTACCGCCGGGCAGGGCGGAATCGAGATGCTCTTGAGAATGTCGGAAACCAGGTCGGTGGCGACTTCGGTGGCGGGCGGAGATGGGCTCATCAATGTACTCTGGACTGGGTCAATATGGTCGATCCAGGCAGCGTCGCGCAATGTGCCGCGATGTTGTCTCCTTGCCCTTCTTTCTGGCGGCTCCGCTGTCCTGGCGCGGGTGGGCGCTTTAGACCGGTAGCTTTGCGCGCCTGCCTTTCGGCCAGGTTTGCCCTGATCAGTGGGGCAAAGGTAGCACGGCAAGCGGCGCTGATCAAGCGCGATACTCATCCAGCCCCCGGCCAATTTGTGCGGGCTTTGCCCGAAAAAGCTGGTAAAATCCGACGCTTGCCAAACTGGGTCTGTGGAGTTTTCAGTGGCCATTGAGCGCACCCTTTCCATCATTAAGCCCGATGCGGTGCGAATGAATGTCATCGGCAGGATTTGTTCGCGTATTGAGGAAAACAATCTGAAAATCGTGGCGGCGCGCATGCTCCGGCTTTCAGTCGACGAAGCCGAGGCGTTTTACGCCGTGCATCGGGCGCAGCCGTTTTTTCCGGCTTTGATCGATTTCATGGGTTCGGGTCCGGTGATGGTTCAGGTGCTTGAGGGGGAAAACGCCATCCAACGGTTCCGGCAACTGATCGGCGCGACCGATCCCAAGGTGGCGGCGCCCGGGACGCTGCGGGCCGAGTTTGCCGAATCAATCGGCGCCAATGCCGTGCACGGTTCGGATAGTACGGAGACCGCTGCGGCCGAGATCGCCTTCTTTTTCCCCGAAATCGACCTTTTTTCTAGCCACTGAATTCCATGTCCGATCTGGTTTTCTTCCCCTCCGGCAGCGAACAGCAAGACAGGCGCAATTTGCTCGATTTCGATGCGTCGGGGCTGGCCGCATGGTTCGCAGACATGGGCGAGAAGCCTTTTCGTGCCCGCCAGGTACTGCGCTGGATGCACCGTTCGGGCGCCTCCGATTTTGACGCCATGACCGACCTGGCCAAGAGCCTGCGCCAAAAACTGCGGACGCGGGCCGAGATTCGTCCGCCCGTTTTGCGTTCCGACCACTTTTCCGAAGACGGCACGCGCAAATTTCTGTTCGATGTTGGCAATGGCAATGCGGTCGAGACGGTGTTCATCCCCGAGGATGACCGTGGCACCCTGTGCATTTCCACCCAGGCCGGATGTGCCCTCGAATGCGCTTTTTGTGCCACTGGCAAGCAAGGCTTCAACCGCAACCTGACGACGGCCGAAATCATCGGCCAGCTCTGGCTGGCCAACCGCGCTTTGGGCGCGGGTTTGGGTGGAGAGCGCGTTATTTCCAATGTTGTATTGATGGGAATGGGCGAACCCTTGGCGAATTTCGAAAATAGCGTGACGGCGTTGCGCCTGATGCTCGACGACAACGCCTATGGCTTGTCGCGCCGGCGGGTGACGGTGTCGACGGTTGGCCTGGTGCCGGCCATCGACCGGCTGCGCGAGGAATGCCCGGTCGCTCTGGCGGTTTCACTGCACGCGCCCAGCGACGCGCTGCGGGATCAGTTGCTGCCGATCAATCGCAAGTATCCATTAGCCGAGTTGATGGCGGCCTGCCATCGCTACCTGGAGCGTGCACCGAGAGATTTCATCACCTTTGAATACATCATGCTCGACGGTATCAACGACAGCGAGGCGCAGGCGCGGGAACTGTTGGCCTTGACTTCAGAACTTCCCTGCAAGTTCAATCTCATTCCCTTTAACCCATTTCCAGGTGTCCCGTTCCGTCGTTCTCAGCCGGAGCGCTTGCGCCGCTTCGCCGAGGTGTTGATGAGCGCCGGCGTGGTGACGACAACCCGCAAGACGCGGGGCGAGGATATCAACGCCGCCTGCGGCCAGTTGGCGGGCCAGGTTGGCAACCGGATGCGGCGCCTGGTATCGAGAACGTATCCGCTTCAGGAGGTCCATCCATGAATGTGCAACTTGTCCGCCGGGCCGCCGGTCTTGCCGCAGCGCTCTGGGCGCTTCAAGGTTTGGCCCAGATGCCTTATGAGACGCCGGGAGCAGCCCCTAGCGGCGCCGGGAATTACATGCAAAATGAGCCGGTGATGGGTGATCCCACGACACGAGCGCGGGTTCATACCGAACTGGCGGCGATGTATTTCCAGATCGGCAACATGGCAGTGGCCCTGGACGAACTGCGCATCGCCCTCGATGCCGATTCCGGTTATGCTCCCGCCTACAGCGTGCGTGGTCTGGTGCATGCGCACTTGCGCGAGTATCCCCAGGCCGAGGAGCAATTCCGCAAGGCGCTGAATCTGACTCCGAACGACCCCGAGGTCAATAACAACTACGGCTGGTTTCTCTGCCACACCGGCAAGGAGAAGGAGTCGATTACCTATTTCCTGAATGCACTCAAGAGCCCGCTCTATCAGACTCCGGAGGTGGCCTACGGCAACGCTGGCCGTTGCGCCCTCAAGGCGGGAGACCTCGAAAGCGCGGAACAATTCCTCAACCAGGCGATCAGGATTTCGCGCGATGGCGGTTTGATGCCGCGTATCCAGTTGGCGGGGTTGCACTACAAACGCGGCAACCTGCAGGCGGCGCGGCATGAAATTACCCTGGTCATGCGGGCGACCAATCAGCCCCCGGCCGAGGCGCTATGGCTGGCGCTGCGTATCGAGCGCAAACTGGGCAACCGCATGGAGGAAGGGGCGCTTGCCGCACAGTTGCGTAGCCGCCATCCCGAATCCCAGGAGTACCAGGAATTTCTCAAGGGCAATTTCGAATGAGCGAGAACAGCGTACAGACAGAGGAAGGCAGCGACGCTTCCACCGTTTGCCCGCCGACAGTGGGGAGCCGCCTGCGTTCGGCCAGAGAGGCGAAGGGGCTTTCCATCTCCGACGTGGCCGAGACCCTCAAATTGGGGGCGGGGCAGGTCGAGGCACTGGAAAACAACCATTGGCAGGCGCTGCCCGGACTCACTTTTATTCGCGGCTTTGTCCGCAACTATGGGCGACTGGTGGGCCTCGACCCGGAACAACTGATGCAGGAACTGAAGGCGACGCTCGATATCAAAAGGCCCGATCTCGTCCTGCCGGAATCGACGCACGTTGCCATGCCGGAACCGGCAGGGCGTGTGCAGAAACGCGACTATGCTCTGCCTTCCCTTGGTCTCGTCCTGGTTATTTTGGCCGTCCTGATCTATTTCCTTTTGCCAGATGACCTTAGTCGTCTGCGGTCGGGCGTTGATTCGATCCTGCAGTCGCTGCAGGGCGTGTTGAAGCCGTTGGAACCGCCCATGTCCCCCACCAGGCCGGCCGCCCATGTGAACGGCGAACAGCCGGCCTTGCCGCCGGGCAGCACGGTCAACCAAGTCCTGGCGCCCGACACTACTGAGCCCTCTGTCGAGATGCCGCTGTCAGCGGAAGCCGGCCAAGTCGCGCCATCGTCCGTGAACGCGCCGGTGCGGCTTTCGTTTACCGAGGACTCTTGGGTGGAAGTGCGTGACCGGAACGGCAATGTCCTTTTTTCGCAGATCGGGGTGGCCGGTAATGACAAGGCCATCGACGGATCGCCGCCTTTTTCGCTGGTGATCGGCAACGCCAAAGGAGTCAAGGTGATACACCGCGGCGTGGCGGTCGACCTGACGCCGTATCTGCGTGGCGATGTTGCCCGTCTCTCTCTGGAGTAGGTTTTGGTGCGCAAAATAACCAGAGCTTGCCGGGTTGGCAAGGTGATGTTGGGCGGGGGCGCACCGGTCGTGGTGCAATCCATGACCAATACGGATACGGCTGACCACGTCGCCACCGCCCGGCAGACGGCCGAACTGGCGCGCGCCGGTTCTGAGCTGGTGCGTATCACCGTCAATACGCCGGAAGCGGCGGCAGCGGTGCCAAACATCCGCGATGAACTTGATCGCATGGGCCTGGAAGTGCCGCTGATCGGCGATTTTCACTATAACGGCCATCGCCTGCTGGCGGAGCATCCGGCCTGCGCCGAAGCCTTGGCCAAATACCGCATCAATCCCGGCAACGTTGGCTTTGGCGCCAAAAAGGACGAGCAGTTCGCCAGCATGATCGAGTTGGCTTGTCGTTACGACAAACCGGTACGTATCGGTGTCAATTGGGGCAGTCTCGATCAGGATCTGCTGTCGCGCATGATGGACGACAACCGGGTGCTGGCCGAGCCGCTGCCGCTGCATACGGTGATGTGCAACGCCATGGTGGCGTCGGCGCTGGAATCGGCGCAGCGTGCCGAACAACTGGGTCTACCGGGCGACGCCATCGTGCTGTCCTGCAAGGTTTCCGGTGTGCAGGATTTGATTGGCCTCTATCGCCAGCTTTCTGCGGCCTGTGATTACCCGCTGCATCTTGGCCTGACCGAGGCCGGCATTGGCTCCAAGGGCATTGTCGCATCGACGGCGGCGCTGGCGGTGCTGCTGCAGGAAGGCATCGGCGACACCATCCGCGTTTCCTTGACGCCGGAGCCGGGCGGCAGCCGCACGCAGGAGGTGGTGGTGGCGCAGGAAATCCTGCAATCGCTGGGGCTGCGCGCCTTCACGCCGATGGTGGTGGCCTGCCCCGGCTGCGGTCGCACCAGCAGCACCTTCTTCCAGCAATTAGCCAGCGACGTGCAGGACTATGTGCGGGCGCGCATGCCGGAATGGCGTGTCGCCTACGATGGCGTTGAGCACATGACCCTGGCGGTGATGGGTTGTGTCGTCAATGGACCGGGCGAATCGAAACACGCCAATATCGGCATCAGCCTGCCGGGCAGCGGCGAAGCACCGGTGGCGCCGGTATTCGAGGACGGCGAAAAAACCGTCACCCTGCGTGGCGAGCAAATCGCCGATGAATTCAAGCAAATCATTGAGCGTTACGTCGCTCGCAAGTATCCGAAGAAATTATGAGTCAAACTTTGCAAGCCATCCGTGGCATGAACGATATCCTGCCGGCCGAGGCCGAACTGTGGGAGCTGTTCGAGGATACCGTGCGTTCCTGGCTGAAGGCCTATGGTTACCGGCCCATCCGCCTGCCCATCGTCGAGCCGACGCCGCTCTTCAAGCGCGCTATCGGCGAAGTGACCGATATTGTCGAGAAGGAGATGTACTCCTTTGTCGATGGCCTGAATGGTGAAGCGCTGACCTTGCGGCCGGAAGGCACGGCCGGCTGCGTGCGGGCCGCTATTCAGCACAATCTGGCCGGCATGACGCCGCAACGTCTCTATTACCTGGGGCCGATGTTCCGCCATGAGCGGCCGCAAAAAGGACGTTATCGCCAGTTCCACCAGGTCGGCGTCGAGGCTTTCGGCTATGCCGGACCGGATATCGACGCCGAGCAGATTTTGATGGGGGCGCGGCTGTGGGGCGACCTCGGGCTGGACGGCATCGAACTGCAGATCAACAGCCTGGGGCAGGCCGAAGAGCGGGCACGGCACCGTGCCGAACTGATTGCGCATTTCGAGCGTCATGCCGAATTGTTGGATGAAGACGCCAGGCGGCGCCTGCACACCAATCCCTTGCGTATACTGGACTCCAAGAATCCGGCAATGCAAGAATTGTGTGCAGCAGCTCCCAAGTTGATTGATTTTCTGAGTGAGGATTCGCTCAAGCATTTCGAAGGTGTGCAGCGCATATTGAAGGACGCCGGCCAGCCCTACGTCGTCAACCCGCGTCTGGTGCGGGGGCTGGACTATTACAACCTGACCGTGTTCGAATGGGTGACGGATCGCTTGGGGGCGCAGGGCACCGTTTGTGCCGGAGGTCGTTACGATGGCCTGGTCGAGCAGTTGGGTGGAAAATCGACGCCAGCCTGCGGTTTTGCCATGGGGGTCGAGCGCCTGATCGCGCTGATTCAGGAGGCCGGCGGCGCGCCGGAAGTGGCGGCGCCGGAGGTCTATCTGGTGCATCAGGGCGAAGCGGCCATACGGCTGGCCTTCCGGGTGGCGGAACATTTGCGCGACCAGGGCATGAATGTCGTGCAACATTGCGGTGGCGGCAGTTTTAAGGCGCAGATGAAAAAAGCCGACGCCAGTGGCGCACCGTTTGCGGTCATCATCGGCGACGACGAGGCGCAATCGGGCGAGGTGCAGTTGAAGCCGCTGCGCGAAGAAGGCGCGGAACAACGGCGCATCGGCGTGGAATTTCTGGCGGAAGCCATTATTGATCAATTGTTGGATAGGGAAGAGGAATAAGCGTCATGGCGCATTTTGATCTGGAAGAACAGGAACAACTCGATGCCATCAAGACCTGGTGGAAGATGTACGGCATTCGGGGCACCAGCGTGGTGACGGCGGCGGCCATTGCTGTCATTGGCCGGTACGGCTGGCAGTGGTATCAGCAGAATCAGGCGGGGCAGGCTTCGGTGGTTTTTTCCGCGCTCGAGAGCGCCATCGCCGATAAGGACAGCCAGCGCATCAAGTCGATGGCGGGGGAATTGACTGAGAAGTACACGAGCACGCCGTATGCTGCCCTGGGCGCCCTGGCGGCTGCCAAAGCCTCCTTCGAGGCCGGCGATATGAAAACCGCCCGTCTGCAGCTTGCCTGGGTGGCGGAGCATGGCAAGAACGAATTGCGCGATATTGCCCGCTTGCGTCTGGCGGCGGTGCTGCTCGACGATCAGGCCTATGCCGAGGCCCTGAAATCCCTGGAGGAACCCTACCCGCCCGCCTTTGCCGCCCGCTTCAATGAGCTGAGGGGCGAGGTTCTTCTGGCTCAGGGCAAAAGGGAAGAGGCGCGCAAGGCCTTCGAAGCGGCACTTGCCCGTTTCGACGAGCGGCAAAGTGCGGAAAAGGTCAAGGCGGCCAAGCCGGAAGAAAATGCTCAGAATCAGGAGGCTTCGGCCCGGCAGCCCTACCGCGAATTGTTGCAACACAAAATTGATGCGCTTGGAGGGAAGGCCTGATGTTCCGTGCCGCTTCTGCCGTCCTGCTTGCCGGACTGCTCCTGTCGGGGTGCACAACCCTGTCGGAGTCGATTAACAAGATCAATCCCTGGGCTGGAAAATCCGGCCCGAAACCGACTGAGTTGCAGGCAATCCAGCCCTCGGTGGCGGCGCGTGTCCGCTGGTCGGCCAACATCGGCAAGGCGGACGCCTATGTCTTCACGCCGGCCGTGGTCGGCAGCAGTGTGTACGTGGCGGCGGCGGATGGCAGCCTGGCCCGCATTGACGATGGCGCTGTGGCATGGCGCATCAAGGCGGCACCGGCACTCTCGGCCGGAGTGGGCAGCGATGGCCGTCTGGTCGTCGTCGGCACGGCCAAGGGCGATATCCTGGCGTTTTCGGCGGACGACGGCAAGGCGTTGTGGCAGACGAAAGTGACGAGCGAAGTGTTGGCGGCGCCGGCAGTCAGCGAGGATGGTGTGGCCGTCAAGAGCGGCGACAACCGCATTTTCCTGCTTGATGTCAAGGATGGTGCGCGCAAGTGGTTTTACCAACGTGCCACCCCCTCGCTCTTTTTGCGCAGTTTTGCTGGCCCTGTCTTCGCCGATCGCTTTGTTTTTGCCGGCTTCCCCGGCGGCAAGCTGATGGCGCTGGATGTGCGCAACGGCGCGCCGGTGTGGGAAGGTACCGTGGCACTGCCGAAAGGTGCCACCGAGCTGGACCGGGTTGCCGATGTCGTTTCCTTGCCCTTGTTTGACGGTGGGCAGTTGTGCGCTGTCGCTTTCCAGGGCCGGGTCGCCTGCTTTGATCTCAAGCAGGGCGGACAGGTCGTCTGGGCGCGTGATTTTTCCTCTTCGACCGGAATCGCCATCGAGGGCCGTTATCTTTTCGCCGCCGACACCAAGGGGGCAGTTCATGCCCTGGACCGGGATAACGGCAGCAGTGTCTGGAAACAGGATAAGCTGCTGCATCGCCAGTTATCGGCGCCGGCGGCGCGGCGCAACCTGGTGGCGGTGGGCGATCTGGCCGGGGTGATTCACCTTCTGCGGCGTGAGGATGGCGATTTTGCCGCCAGGGTGCAGACGGACGGAACGCCGGTACTGGCGCCGGTGCAAGTGCTGGGTTCGGGCTTTCTGGTGCAGACAGCGGGCGGGACTGTTGCTGCCATTGAGGCCCAATGAGGCCGACGCTGGTTCTGGTTGGCCGGCCGAATGTCGGCAAGTCGACACTCTTCAACCGCATGACGCGTTCGCGTGACGCCATCGTCGCCAATATGCCGGGGCTGACGCGCGATCGCCATTATGGCCACGGCCGCATGGGCGGAAAGCCGCATCTGGTGGTTGATACCGGCGGGTTCGAGCCGCTGGTCAAGGACGGGATTTTGCGGGCCATGGCGCGTCAGACCGAACAGGCGATTGCCGAGGCGGACGCGGTGCTCTTCATCGTCGATGGCCGTGCTGGCATCACACCGCAGGACAAGGAAATCGCCAATCAGCTGCGCCGTCTGGAGCGCCCGGTTTTTGTCGCCGTCAATAAAGCGGAAGGCATGGATCGTGGTACGGTGGCGGCCGAATTCCACGAGCTCGGCTTGGGCGAGCCCTACGCCATTTCGGCCGCGCATGGCGATGGGGTGAGGAATCTGGTCGATCTGGCGCTGGAGTCCTTCCCGGAAGAGGGCGAGGCCGAGTCGGCCGCAGATTCGGTCAAGGTGGCGGTGGTTGGCCGCCCCAATGTCGGCAAATCCACCCTCATCAATACGCTGCTCGGCGAAGATCGCGTCATTGCCTTCGATCAGCCGGGAACCACGCGTGACTCGATCGAAATCGACTTCGAAAAAAATGGCCACCACTACATTCTTGTCGATACGGCCGGAATGCGGCGGCGGGGCAAGGTGTTTGAGACCATCGAAAAATTTTCCGTCATCAAGACCCTGCAATCCATCGAGGATGCACAGGTCGTCATTCTCATGCTGGATGCGCGCCAGGATATTTCGGATCAGGATGCGCATATCGCCGGGTTCATCGCCGAATCGGGACGGGCGCTGGTGGTGGCGGTCAATAAATGGGACCGCCTCGAGCCCTATGTGCGCGAACAGATCAAGGAAAAGCTGGCACAGAAATTCCGTTTCCTTGACTTTGCCCGCTTTCATTACATTTCGGCTCAGGAAAATACGGGGCTGACGGCGCTGTTCAAGTCGGTCGACGCGGCCTACAAGGCGGCCATGACCAATCTGCCGACGCCGCAACTGACGCGCGTGCTGATCGATGCGGTGGCCCGCCAGGCGCCGCCGCGGCACGGCATCTTTCGCCCCAAGCCGCGCTACGCGCATCAAGGTGGTTCCAATCCGCCGATTGTGGTCATTCACGGCAATGCCCTCGACCATATCGGAGACGCTTACAAACGCTATCTGGAGCACTGTTTCCGCGAGGCCTTCAAGCTGGAGGGAACCCCGTTGCGGATTCAGTTCAACACCAGCCACAATCCCTTTGCTGGCAAGGAAGGCAAATAAGTTCACCCGAGTGGCCGGAAATTAGGTAAATTTCCCGGCTCATCCCCTTCTTGATCACAACAACCAATGGAGTCCTCACCATGAGCAATAAAGGGCAATTGTTACAAGACCCGTTCCTCAACACCTTGCGGCGCGAGCATGTGCCGGTTTCGGTTTATCTGGTGAATGGCATCAAATTGCAGGGCCAGATCGAATCCTTCGACCAGTATGTGGTTCTGCTCAAGAATACAGTCACGCAGATGGTGTACAAGCATGCCATCTCTACGGTGGTTCCGGCCCGCCCGGTGCAGATCGGTCTGGAAGAGGCGGAAGAATAGCCGTTCGCATTGTTCCTGCCGAGGCTTTTCCGCCGGTGCTGAATTCCGCAGTTGGCGCTTGTCGTGCTTGACCGTCCAGAGATCGGCGAGCGGGCGATCATCGTCCAGCTCGATTTTGGCCAGCCGGATCTGGAAGATCAGCGGGAGGAAGTGCGTCTTCTGGCTGAATCGGCCGGCGCCGTTCTGGCGGGCGAAGTCAGCGGGCGCCGCAAAAGCCCTGATCCGGCCACCTTTGCCGGCAAGGGCAAGGTCGAAGAAATCGCCGCCTTGCTGGCGGCAGTGTCGGCCGACCTGGTCATCTTCAACCATGAACTGACGCCGGCGCAGGAGCGCAACCTGGAACGCATCCTGCACTGCCGGGTGATTGATCGCACCAGCCTGATTCTCGACATTTTTGCCCTGCGCGCCAAGAGCGCCGCTGGCAAGCTGCAGGTTGAACTGGCGCAACTGGAACATCTGGCCACGCGCCTGGTACGGGGCTGGACCCACCTGGAGCGTCAGCAGGGCGGCATC
>JAKJFA010000039.1:14242-20710 GCA_022705135.1 Pseudomonadota bacterium
GGCTTGTTAAGCTGACCCGCCAGCGCGGCGTGCAGAGGAAGGCGCGCTTGCGTCACGATGTGCTCAATGTTTCGCTCGTCGGTTACACCAATGCCGGAAAATCGACCCTCTTCAACGCCCTGACCCATGCCGGCGTCTATGCAGCCAACAAGTTGTTTGCCACCCTGGACACGACTTCGCGCAAATTGTGGGTCGAGGGTGGCGGCAGGGTGGTTATTTCCGATACGGTGGGGTTTATCCGCGATTTGCCGCATGGCTTGGTGGCAGCTTTTCATGCTACGCTGGAAGCGACCGCCGAGGCCGATCTGCTGCTGCATGTTGTCGATAGCGCCAGTCCGGTGCGCGAACAGCAGATGCGTGAGGTCGATAAGGTACTGAATGAGATCGGCGCCGGTTTGGTGCCGCAGATTGTGGTCTGGAACAAGATCGATCTGACCGGCGTTGCTGCGGAGGTTGAGCAGGATGACTATGGTAGAATCGCTCGCGTCCGGGTCAGCGCCAGGACTGGGGAAGGCTTGGCGTTGCTGCGCGCGGCGCTGGCCGAATCCGCACGCGTTAGGGAACAGAATCGGGCGGCCGGGGTACGGCCCGATATCGCTGCTGGGTTTGAATTGCAAGAGGATCCTTGCCGGTGAGGTTACAGGGGCTGGTCCCGCATTTGGAGTGCCCGGGTGATTGCTTTTTTTGTAAACCCTTGCGCTGGTGCGCTTGAGGAGAGGTGAACAGAATGATTCCGACTCTGGGGATGCTCGTATCGCTCGGCGATCGGCAGCGGGGTGGCCTGTTTGGCGTGCGGGGAGAAGATGCCCCGTGCTGCGCGAACCAGGGACCGCCCGATCTCGAAGACCTATGGCGTGATTTCAACCGCCGTCTTGCCGGGATGTTCGGGCGGAACAATGGCGGCGGGGGGCCTGAAGGGGATTCCCGGCGCCGATCCGGCGGCTTCAACCCGAAAGCGCTCGGTGGTGGCCTATGGCTCGTGGCTGGCGTTCTGGTGCTGGTTTGGCTATTCTCCGGGCTTTACATTGTCGATGCCCCGCAGCGCGGCATTGTTCTGCAGTTCGGACGCTATATCGAAACGACTGAGCCTGGCTTGCGCTGGCGTTTTCCTTACCCGTTCCAGTCGCACGAGCTGGTCAATGTCTCCGGGGTGCGCACGGTCGAAATCGGCTATCGCGGCAGTGAAAAAACCAAGATCCTGAGAGAGGCGCTGATGCTGACGGACGACGAAAACATCGTCAATATCCAGTTCGCCGTCCAGTATCTACTCAAGGACCCGAAGGATTTCCTGTTCAACAACCGCAGCACCGAGGAGTCGGTGATCGGGGCCGCCGAAACCGCCATTCGTGAGGTGGTGGGCAAAAGCAGGATGGATTTTGTCCTCTATGAAGGTCGCGATCAGATTACCGTGCAGGCAAGCAACCTGATGCAGGAAATTCTCGATCGCTACAAGAGCGGCATTTTCATTTCCAAGGTGACCATGCAGAATGCCCAACCGCCGGAGCAGGTGCAGGCGGCGTTTGACGATGCGGTCAAGGCGGGTCAGGACAAGGAGCGTCAGAAAAATGAAGGCCAGGCCTACGCCAACGACGTGGTTCCCAAAGCCAGGGGAACGGCGGCGCGTTTGCTGCAGGAAGCCGAAGGGTACAAGCAGCGCGTCATTGCCAGCGCCGAGGGGGATGCCGCGCGCTTCAGTTCGGTCGTCGCCGAATACGCCAAGGCGCCGCAGGTGACGCGTCAGCGCATGTACCTCGATACCATGCAGCAGATTTTTGCCAACACCGGCAAAGTGCTGGTGGACACCAAAGGCCAGGGTAACCTGCTTTATTTGCCTTTGGATAAGCTGATGCAAGTGGGTGCCGCTGGCGCGCTTCCGCACGCTCCGGAAGATGTCGCGGTCGTCGGGCGAAGGGCACCTGCGCCGCCGGCCGAGGCGCCACAACTTGATCGGAGCACGCCGGGCGATTTACGCAGCCGCAGCGGCATTCTTGGCCGCGAACGGGAGGGACGCTGATGAGATCCAGGATTGGTCTTGTTTTGGCCGTTTTTTTTGCGATCGGTCTGTTGCTGATGATGTCCGTGTTTACGGTCGATCAGCGGCAATACGCGATTGTCTTCCAGCTGGGCGAGGTGCGGCGGGTTCTTACCGAGCCCGGCCTCAATCTGAAATGGCCGCCACCCATTCAGAATGTGCGTTTCTTTGACCGGCGCATCCTGACCCTGGATAACCCCGAACCGGAGCGCTTCATCACTTCCGAGAAAAAGAATGTTCTGGTCGATTCCTATATCAAATGGCGCATTGTCGATCCCAAGCTTTACTACATTTCGGTGCAGGGCGATGAAGAACGCGCCAAGATCCGCCTGAATCAGACGGTCAATGCCGGCCTGCGCGAGGAATTCGGCAAGAAAACCGTGCATGACGTGATTTCGGGCGAGCGCGACAACATTATGGAATTGATGCGCGACAAAGCCGATAAGGATGCGCGCACCATCGGCGTCGAAATTGTCGATGTGCGCTTGAAACGCGTCGAACTGCCGAATGAGGTGAGCGAGGCGGTGTATCGCCGCATGGAGGCGGAACGCAAGCGCAACGCCAATCAACTGCGCTCCGAAGGCGCGGCCGAAGCCGAGAAGGTCCGGGCCGATGCCGACCGGCAACGCGAGGTCATCATCGCCGAAGCGTACCGCGACGCCCAGAAACTCAAGGGCGAGGGGGATGCCAAGGCAACCGCGCTTTATGCCCAGGCCTTTGGCCAGAACCCCGAGTTCTATGCCTTTTACCGTAGCCTCGAGGCCTACCGCGCCAGTTTCAAGTCGCGGCAGGATGTTCTGGTGGTGGATCCGAGCTCGGAGTTCTTCAAGTATATGAAGGGTGCTGGCGGCGAGGCCTCACGCGCCAAATGAGTGACAACCTGCTTCTGGCCTTTGCGCTGATGCTGGTCTTGGAGGGGATTCTGCCCTTCGTCTGGCCGGCGAAATGGCGTGAAATCTTCGCCCAACTGCTCAAGTTCAGCGATGGCCAGATTCGTTTTATCGGTCTGACGTCGATGATGTTCGGCCTTGTTTTGGTATGGGTGTTTAGAGCCTATTTTCAGTAGGAATGGAATGAACTGGTTGCTCCCGGAATACATCGCCGACGCGCTGCCGGCGGAAGCGGCGAAGCTCGAGGCCCTGCGCCGCCGTCTGCTCGATCTGTTTGCCCGGCATGGCTACGAACTGGTCATGCCGCCGCTGCTCGAATACCTGGATTCCCTGTTGACCGGCACGGCCGAGGATCTCGAACTCAAGACCTTCCAATTGGCTGACCAGATCTCCGGCCGGACACTCGGCGTGCGCGCCGACATGACGCCGCAGGTGGCGCGCATCGACGCGCATCTGCTCAATCGTGCCGGCCTGGCGCGCCTGTGCTACTGCGGCAGTGTGCTGCACACTCTGCCGGCCAGCAAGGTTGCCAGTCGTGAGCCGCTGCAAGTCGGCGCCGAACTCTATGGTTACGGCGGCATCGAGGCCGATATCGAAGTAGTGCGTCTTCTGGCCTCGGCTCTGCAAGCCTGCGGCCTGACGGGTAGCCGGATTGACCTCGGCCACGTGGGCATTTTCCAGGCCCTGGCCGAAGCGGTTGGACTGGATGCAGCGCGTGAGGACGCCTTGCTGACCCTGATGCAGTCGAAGGACGTGCCTGGCCTGGCCGAGGCCTGCGCTGATATCGAAGCACCCTACCGGGCGGCGCTCCTGGCCTTGCCGACACTGTATGGCGGTGGGGAAGTGCTGCAACGCGCCGCTGAAGTCCTGCCGCCCTTGCCCGCAATCACCAAGGCGCTGGAGGGGCTGTCGCGCATCGTCGCGGCGGCGCCGGAATTGTCCCTCTCCATTGATCTGGCGGATTTGCGGGGTTATCACTACCACAATGGCGTGGTATTTGCCGCCTACCACTCCCGCTATCCGGCGGCGATTGCGCGTGGCGGCCGATATGACGGGGCCGGCAAGGCCTTTGGTCGCGCCCGGCCTGCCACCGGATTTTCCTTCGACCTACGCGAGGTGGCCGGATTGTCTCCGGTTGAGGTGCGGCCGCAGGCCATCGTTGCCCCCTATGCTGGCGACAACGGCAAGTTGGCGGAAGAAATCGCCCGATTGCGCGCCGCCGGGGAAGTCGTCGTCGAGCTTCTGCCGGGCGAAGCGGTGCCGGAAGGCCCGAACTGTACGCGCCGGTTGCGGCCGGCCGGATGCCAGTGGATCATTGACCAACTCTGAAGTGAATAGACTATGGCCAAGAATGTAGTGGTGATCGGGACCCAGTGGGGTGACGAGGGCAAGGGCAAGATCGTCGACTGGCTGACCGATCATGCGCAGGGGGTGGTGCGCTTTCAGGGTGGCCATAATGCCGGACATACCCTGGTCGTCGGCCAGAAGGAATACAAGCTCAATCTGGTGCCTTCCGGCGTCGTGCGCGAAGGGGTGGAGTGCTTTATCGGCAACGGCGTCGTGCTCGACATCCACCATCTGCTGATGGAAATCGCCAACCTGGAAGCTGGTGGCATTGCGGTGCGCGAACGTCTCCGGATCAGCCCGGGCTGCCCGGTCATCCTGCCCTACCACGCCGCCATCGATCTGGCCCGAGAACACCTGCGCTGCGGCGACAAAAAGATTGGCACCACCGGCAAGGGCATCGGCCCGGCCTACGAAGACAAGGTGGCGCGGCGGGGATTGCGGGTCTATGACCTGTTTCACCCGGACAGCTTTGCCGAAAAATTGCGCGAAGTGATGGAGTACCACAATTTTGTCCTGCAGTATTTTCTCAAGGCCGAAACGGTCGATTACCAGAAGGTGCTGGACCAGGCCATGATGGACGCCGAAACGATCAAGCCGCTGGTGACGGACGTTTCGGCGGCGCTCTACGCCGTCCATGCGGCGGGTAAGAACCTCCTGTTCGAAGGCGCGCAGGGCAGCCTGCTCGATATCGACCATGGCACCTATCCCTTTGTCACCTCCTCATCGCCCACCGCCGGCGGCGCCTGTCAGGGGGCCGGCGTAAGCCCGGTGGACGTCAAGGACATTGTGGGCGTAGTCAAGGTCTACACCTCTCGGGTGGGCGCGGGGCCTTTCCCCACGGAACTCAAAGACGAGACCGGCGATTGGATCGTGGAGCGCGGCCACGAGTATGGCACCACCACCGGGCGTCGCCGCCGCTGTGGATGGATTGACATCGTGAGCCTGCGCTATGCCATGCGCGTCAATGGCTACACGGGCCTGGCGCTGACTCGCCTGGACGTGCTGAACGGCCTGAACGAGATCAAGCTGTGCGTGGCTTACCGTATGCCCGATGGCTCCGTCACCGAGGATTATCCCCTCGACACCGAACGCTTGAGCCAGGCCACGGCGGTATACGAATCCATGCCAGGCTGGAAGGATGACATCAGCCACATCCGCTCGCTGAGGGATCTGCCCGCCGCCGCGCAGGTCTATTGCCTGCGCATCTCCGAGCTGCTGGGGGTACCGATTGACCTGATCTCGGTAGGAGCGGAGCGCAACGACCTGGTTGCTCTCCGCTGGCCCATCTGACTCTTGTGGTATTCGCCTGCTCCACCAATGGAGCAGGCGAGATTGATTTGTAGAGGTGAGGTGCAAACATGGCTTCTATGGCGTCTCAGTGGAGCGAGGCCCTGACTTTTGATGATATCTTGCTCGTGCCTGGCAAGTCATCGGTGTTGCCCTCCGAGATAGACATTGCCACACGCCTGACACCCAAGATCTCGCTCAACGTGCCCGTGCTCTCCGCGGCCATGGATACGGTCACCGATGGTCGGCTGGCCATTGCCCTGGCGCGTGAGGGCGGCCTGGGGATCATCCACCGCAACTGCTCGATCGAGGAACAGGTGGCGGAGGTGGACAAGGCCAAACGTTCCGAATCGGGCATGATCGTAGACCCCATCACGCTCCCGCCCGACGCCCTGTTGGCGCAGGCCAAGGCTATCATGGCCAACTATCACATCTCGGGCGTGCCCATCACCCAGGGACGCAAGCTGGTGGGTATCCTCACCAACCGCGACATCCGTTTCGCCACGGACGATGAAAAGCCCGTCAGCGAGTATATGACCGCCAAGAACCTGGTGGTAGGCTCCATGGGGACGACACTGGATGAGGCGTTGCACATCCTGCAAGAGCATCGCATCGAAAAGCTCCCCCTGGTGGACGAGCATTTCAATCTCGTAGGCCTCATCCGTCAAGGATATCCAGAAAAAGCGGGATTACCCCCAGGCGGCCACGGATCCCAGCGGGCGCCTGCTGGTGGGCGCGGCGGTGGGGGTGGGCGATGACTTCTTGGCGCGGGCCACCGCCCTGGTGGCCGCCGGCGCGGACGTGCTCTCGGTGGATACCGCCCATGGCCATTCCGAGATGGTGTTGCGCGCGGTTGAGACGCTGCGCAACACGTTCCCCGAACTCTCTATTTTCGCGGGCAACGTCGTCACC
>JAKJFA010000003.1:0-29600 GCA_022705135.1 Pseudomonadota bacterium
GGACGCCATCCTGCCACTGCATGATCTTTTGCCGGTGCAGCCCCTGGTGCTTGATGATCTTGCTGGGCACGAATTCAACGGTTTCGCCCAGCGGCGATTCATATTTGGTTTGCTTGAGCGCCGCGATCAGCGCCGGGGTGTCGAGCGTGCCCGCTTTCCTGATGGCTTCGGCCGCGATGTGAATGCTCGTATACCCCAGGGCGCCCAGGTAGGCGGTGGCCTCCTCGTTGAATTCGGCCTTGTAGGCGGCCGAATAATGCCGGCTGACCTTGCTGATCTTGCTCAACGCCGGGGTCCAGGCCGTGTACATCAGCACGTTGTTGGAAAGCGGCGATTGATGGAAATCGACTGGCCATCCCGGTGGCGCGCCGACGAGAATGGGCGGCGCGAATCCGGCTTCTTTGGCTTGTTGCACGATGGGCACGGCATCGGCTTCATACCCCACCCAGGCGAAGATGTCCGGCTTTTCTTCCTTGGCGCGTTTCATCACGACCCGGTAGTCGCCCTTGCCGCCGACGGCAGCGCTCTTGAAGTCGGCGCCCTTGTGTGTCCATTCTTTCGGGAAAATCTCGGTGTTCGCCTTGTAGGTGGCGACGCCGAAGGCGCCGTCCTCATAGGCGAAAAACCACTTGCTGACTTTGACCTTGGGGTATTTTTTGCCGACGGCCATCCAGCCGTCCACATAGCTTTGCGCCTGCTCGTAATCCCAGGGTTGCAGATGAAAGTACCAGTCCTGATCTTTCAGTTCGCGCTCGCATTTGGACGATGCCGCGCCTGACCAGAGGGTGACCTTGCCGTATTTCTTCATCAGCGGAATCTGGGCGAGGTGCACGCCGCTCGACAGGCCGCCAGCGAAGAGGTCGACCTTGTCTTCTGCCGCCAGTTTTTCAATGGCGGCAGCGCCTTTTCCCGGATTCATCTCGTCGTCGATGACGATCAGCTCGACCGGGCGGCCGAGCAGCCCGCCGGCCTGATTGATTTCCTTGACCGCCAGTTTCATGCCGTTGGCGCTTTGTTTGCCGACAAGTTCCTTGAGGGGAACCACGGCGCCGATCTTGATGGGCTCTGCGGCAGCCGCGTTGCCGGAGAGAACGGCGATGACTAACGCCAAAACTGCAAGTGCGGATTTTTTCACGGTAACTGCCTCCTTGATTATTGTTTGAAAGGATAGTTGAACTTGGCGGTGGCATATTCGAAGGGCCAGACGACATGCAGGACGCCTTTCTGCCACTGCATGATTTTTTGCCCGTGCAGTCCCTGGTGCTTGATGATTTTGCTGGGGGTGAAGGTGATGGTTTCGCCCAGCGGGGATTCGTACCGGGTTTGTTCCAATGCGGCGATCAGGGCTGGAGTGTCGAGCGAACCGGCCCTTTTGATCGCCTCGGCGGCGATATGGATGCCCGAATAACACAGTGGCGCAAAATAGGTCTCTGCCTCATGGTTGAACTCGGACTGGTAGCCCTCCGAAAACCGCTTGCTGGCCGGGCTGACGATTTTCATCGAGGGTGTCCACATGCCGTACAGGCTGACATGGTTGGAGAACGGCGATTTGCCGAAATGGGTCGGCCATCCCGGCGGCGAGCCGACGAAAATGGGCGGGGTGAATCCCGCTTCCCTGGCCTGCTGCATGATCGGAATGGCGTCGGCTTCGTGGCCGACCCAGACGAACACATCCGGCTGGTCTTCCTTGGCGCGTTTCAGAACGACCCGGTAGTTGCCGCCGCCGAAGGAGGCGCTTTTGAAATCGGCGCCCTTGTGCGTCCAGTCCTTCGGGAAAATCTCGGTGCTGGCTTTGTAGGTGGCCACACCGAAGGCGCCGTCCTCATAGGCGAAAAACCACTTGTGCACCTTGACCTGGGGATATCTTTGGGTGATGGCGCTCCATCCGTCGATATAGCTTTGCCCTTGCTGGTAATCCCAGGGATGCAGGTGAAAGAACCAGTCCTGATCCTTCAGCGCCCGCTCGACCTTGGACGAGGCCGATCCTGACCAGATCGCCACTTTGCCGTATTCCTTCATCAGCGGGATCTGGGCGAGGAGGACACTGCTCGACATGCCGCCGACGAAGAAATCGACCTTGTTCACCGTGGCCAGCTGTTTGATGGCGGCGGCGCCTTTTTCCGGATTCATTTCGTCATCGATGACGATGAGTTCGAGCGGGCGGCCGAGTACGCCGCCGGCCTCATTGATCTCCTTGACGGCCAGTTTCATGCCGTTGACGCCCTGCCGGCCGGAAATGTCATTGAGCGGGAGAACAGCGCCCAGCTTGATGGGTTCGACCGCCAGGGAAGGCACCGGAAGAAGGCCGATCAAGGCGATTGCGGATAAGTGCGTCAGGTTCATGCTTTTCTCCTCAGTCCGTCCTGTCCTCTTTCGCGGCCGGTGCGACAGTGGGCAATATCAGGGTAAAGATGGTTCCGACACCGACGGTGCTTTCGACCTGGATGCTTCCGCCCAGCATTCCGGTGACGATGGTGTTGGCGATGCTGAGTCCCAGACCGCTGCCGCCCTGCCCCAGCTTGGTGGTGAAAAAGGGATCGAAAATCCGGTCGAGGTGTTCGGGCGGAATGCCGCAGCCATCGTCGCTGACCTTGAGTTCGACCCGCGCGCCTTCCCGTTGGCGGGCCTCGACGCGGATGCTGCCCTGCGCCTTGTTCTCGAAGGCGTGCAGGATGGCGTTGTTGATGAGATTGGTCAGCACCTGGCCGAGCGGGCCGGGGAAACTGTCCATCTCGATCTCTTCCGGAATGGCGGTCTCGATGTCAAACGGGGTTTTTTTGACGGCCGGGCGCAGGGTGATGATGATTTCGGATACCACCTCGGCGAGGAAGAATTCGCGGCGCTGCGAACTGGACTGATCGATGGCGACCTGCTTGAAGCTGGTGATGAGCTCGGAGGCGCGCTGCACATTCCTCAGCATGATGTCGAGGGCGCTGTGCGCGCTGGAAAGATAGTGTTCGAGCATTGAGCGCTTGAGCCCGCCGGTCATGTAGGCTCTTTCGAATTCGATTGTTTCCGCGTCCAGGCTGCTGGCGACGAGCAGGGTGTTGCCGATGGGGGTGTTGAGCTCGTGTGCGACGCCCGCCACCAGCGAACCGAGCGCCGCCATTTTTTCCGACTGGACCAGTTGCTTCTGGGCCGTGGCCAGGTGGTCGAGCGCTTTTTGCAGCTCCTGCACGGTGTTGTTGAGGGTGATGTTTTTCCGGTCGAGGTCCTCGGTGCGTTCCTTGACCATTTTTTCGAGACCCTCGCGGTATTTCTGCAATTCGTATTCGGCCTGCTTGCGTTCAGTGATGTCCTTCATCATGCCTTCGACGAGCGCAGTCTCTTCGCCCGTGGCGGGGATCAGGTGGGCGTTCATCGAAATGTCGATGATACTTCTGTCCTTGCGGTAGGCCTTGAATTCGAAGTCCTTGACGGAACCATTCGCCTGGATGCGCTGCAGGAAAAGCGCGCGGTCCTTGAGATCAACGTAGAGTTCGGCGCCTTCCTCGTTGAGGCTGCGGATCAGCTCGTCCGCCGATTCGTAGCCCAGGAATGCCGCCATTTCGGGGTTGGCGGTGAGGATTTTGCCTTCCAGGACGGATTGGTAGATGCCTTCCAGGGCATTTTCAAAGATGCTGCGGAATTTCTGCTCGGCCCGGCGCAGTTCCTCCATCGAATTCTTCAAGTCGGCCTTGTACGACTGGATGCTTTGCAGCATGGAATTGAAGCTGTCGACCAGATAGCCGATTTCGTCGTCCGAGGTTTTGCTCCCCCGCAAGGCGTAATCATTGCTCTGGGAAATGGCGCTCGACACTTCGGCCAGCTTGAGGATAGGCCGGATGAGCGAGCGCTTGACGATCAAATAGAGGATGGCGATGGTGGCGGTCGCTGTCAGGATGAGCGAGAGGGCGAGATTGATGTTGCGTTGCACGATCTCGTCGTCGATGAAACGTTCGGTGTAGAACAATTCGAACCTGCCGATGTCACGCCCCTCGTAGCTCACCTTGGCCGAGACCTGCCTGATCGTCTTTTCGTTGGGAGGGATCACGAAGCGCCGGTTGCGGCTGGCGGGATCGATCTTGAAGGTCTTGAGGTCCTTGGACAGGCTGGAGAGGAAATTTTCGTCCTCGTAGATGTTGATGGCGACGACATTGCGGTCGCCAAGCATGGCCGTGTTCAGGATGTAGAGCGGTTGTTCGTTGGCGCTCCAGACCAATGAGGAATAGCCAAGTTCCGAGATGTTCGCCAGGGTTTCGATCGACTGGCGCAGGTTGTCGCGCATGCCCTCGGCGTTCTGCTGGCCGAAATAGAGGGCAGACAGCGCATTGATCGCCGCCACCGCCACGACCAGAATGACGATCAGCTTGACCAGGATTTTGTTCTGCAGCTGCTTCAACATTGCAGAGGGCCTCTGAAGTGACTGCCTGCAGCGAGAATGCTCGCACCCGCCGCGCGGCGGGTCAAGCGGAATCGGCAGATTTTTGGGTTTGTAGAGAAAAGCAAGAAAAGGGGCCAGGCTCAAATTTCCGGCGGAAATTTGAGCCTGGCCCCTTTTCTGTTTCTGCCTTTCACTCACCGACCTGAACGCGGGCATTCGGCGCCTCGCCGAACACTTCCGGCGCGTACAGCGCCTCGACCCGGGTGGCAGGCAGGGTGAATTCGCCGGCATTGTTCAGCCGCACGGTGTATTCAACACTGAAGGCGCCGCGCGGAACGTAGGCGTAATAGGCGCGGAAGGCGGCAAAACTCCGTTCGACGTAGGCCGGCCAGGCATAGCCGCCGCCCCGCTCTCTGCCGCCCTGGACATTACGGGCAATATGAGAATCGCGCCCGTCGCCCTCGCCCAGGATGCGGGCGCCGGCGGGGATGGGATCGGTGATGGCCACCCAGGTCATCTCCTGATCGGACTGGATGTCGAGCCGCACGCGCCAGACATCGCCGCGACTGGTCTTGCCGGTCTGCTTTTCTTCCACCGGCGTGACGGTGCGCTGGATGCTGAAGCCGAAGGCACGATGGTCCTTGACCGGCAGGGCGGCCAGGACCTGCGCCGCCATCCAGGGTTTGCCCGTGCCTTCGTGACTGAGATGGAGCTTGTCCTCGGCTTCGGGCTTGGCCGGCCAGGGCAGCATCAGCCGTGCCGCCTCACCGTCCTTCCATTGACGCCAGTTGTATTCCTGCGGTGGATTGGCGGCGAGATTGGTGCCGAAGTTGACGCCCAGGCGGGCGCGTGTCGTTCCGGTCACGTTCTCCTTCTCGAATTTCTGGCCGAAGCGCTTGAGGGCGATGGTGGCCCAGACATTGGCGACGGTGGTCGACCAGTGGCCGCGGTTCTGGCGCAGCATGGCGCCCTGCACCAGGGCGGGCAGATCATCCTGCCAGTTCATGTCGTCCAGAACGGCTTCGATCAGGCGGAAGCTGTTGACGTCACCGCTGACCATCAGCCACCACCAGTAGTCAGAACGCTCACTCGTGAAGACCAGCTTTCCGCCAAGATAGGACATGCGGTTGCGCAGTTCCTTGTCGGCGGCGACAAGGCGGCTGGCGCGGTTGGGAAGTTCCGGTACCCGCTTGATGATGAGGGTCCAGTCGATCAGCGCCGAAGTGGGCAGCCTGGAGGGGACGACCTCCAGGCTGGAAATGGCCGACGTCATTTTGACGCCACGCCGGGTCAGGGCTTCGAGGGCGGTCAGTTTGCGGACCAGCAGATCATTGACCGGTGACCAGTGCTCGACCTTGATGCGTCCTTCGGCGAAAGCGGCCAGAGCGCGTTCCATGCGCTGGGCGGTGACTTCGGGAATCGCAAAGCCGGCAGCATGAGTGGCGGAAAGCACATAGGCGGTGAGCGCCGGACTGCCGTAACCATTCGGGAAATAAGCGGCCAGTCCATACTGGTCGAGGTAGGTGGGCAGGGCTTCGACAATTCTTTCCCAGCGCGCTGCGTCGTTCAAGCCGATGGCGACGGAGACTTTTTGTTCCAGGCAGGCGTAGGGGTAGTCCTCGAAGAAGCGTTTCAGGCCCGGCGGCGGGGTAGAGATCCTGGGTGACAGGCCGATCTCGATGCCGCCGCGCCCGGGCAGCGAACCGACGGGTTGGGCGGCAGGAATTTCGAGGGTCTTGTCGATGCGGGCGAAGGTGGCCTGCTGAATGGTAACCGGAACGGCGGGCGCCACCTGCTGGCTGATCTTGAGCAGATCGCGCGCCTTGCTGGTTTTGTCGGTGGCCTCGAATTCCCAGGAGAGCGCGCTCAGACCTTCTTTGACCTCGGCTGGCCAAGTCATTTCCGCAGCGCTCTCGGCAGCGAGACGGATTTCGCGCGCCGTGAACTGCTGGTCGCCGGCCTTGGCGGTGACGACCAGTTCCATCGGTTTGGCGGTACCGTTGCGCAAGGTGAGCAGGGCCGTGAAGCGGTCGTTTTCGCGCACCAGCGGCGGCAGGCCGGAAATGAGCTGCAGATCCTGCCGGGTGCGGATACTGGTGCTGCCGGTGCCAAAGAGGGCGGGACCGGCAGTGGCGATGGCGACCAGTTTGAATTCGGTCAGGGAATCGTTGATCGGCACCTGCAGCGTGGCGCTGCCACTGGCGTCGAGCACGACTTTCGGGTTCCACAGCAGGAGTGTGTCAAAGAGCTCGCGCGCCGGGGCGCGGCCGCCACCGCCGCCAGCCGGAACGGCCTTGCGTCCGAAGTGGCGCTTGCCGATCACCTGCGACTGGGCAGTAGCGGTTTCGACCTGGTAGGCGCGTTTTTGCAGCATGGCTTCGAGTAGTTTCCAGCTCGTGTTCGGTCTCAGTTCCAGCAGGGCCTGGTCGACGGCGGCGAAGGCGATTTCGGTTCCGGCCGGGACGGGCTTGCCCTTCGGGTCGGTCACCGTGACCTTGACGGCCGCCTTGTCGCGGGGTCGGTAGTCGTTCTTTTCCGGCTTGACGTCGACTTTGAGCTGAAAGCCTTCGGTGCCGACGTCAATCCCGGCCAGACCGGTCTTGAAGGCCGGCTTGGCCAGATCGACCATGGCGGTGGGCTGGATCGGGTTCCACCATTCCTTGAACCAGGACACCGGCTCGCGGTAGCCCCAACTGAAGAAGGAGGTCCATTTGAGCGGCTGCACGCGGCCGCGCACGGCGAGCACCGAGACGAACACATTCGGGCCCCACTCCGCCTTGACCGGAAATTCGATCAGCGGCCGGGTGCGCGACAGCGGCAATACCATCGTCTCGATGATGCCGCCTGCCTCGACGGAGACCAGCGCGGTCGCCTCGCGGAAGGGGGTGCGCACCTGGAAGCGGGCGATCTCGCCGGGTGCGTAGGACTTTTTCTCGGGAATGACATCGATGCGATCCTGGTTGTCGGCGGTGAACCAATGGTCGCCGCCACCGGAGTTCCAGAAGCTGGTGCCGGCCTGGGCCAGGTTGCCCTTGCTGTCGCGGGCTTCGGCCAGCAGGTAGAAAGCGCCGGGGCCGGAAACCTTTGGCGTGCAGGCCAGGATGCCGCGCGCGTCGGTTTTGCCCGAGCAGAGCTCGCCCTGGTCCTTGAATTCGACACTGTTTTCATAGGCGTAAAAGCCGCCGACGATGCGCTTGCGGTGCGAAAAATCGATGCGGCGCTTGGCGATGACGCGTACGGCGACATTGGCCAGAGGCTTGCCATCGGTGTCGACGGCAGCGATTTCCACTGCGTCCTTGCCGCCAAGCTGCAGCCATTCCTTGACCCGGATGCCGACGAGCAGATCGGCCGGCCACAGTTCGACGCTGCCGTGCAGCGTCTGGATTTCGCCATTCGGGTCGGCAAAGCTCATTTCGGCGTAGAGCTCGGAAGGTCGGCGCACCGGTTCCGGCAGTTTGATCGCCAGCTTCCCTGCCCCGGCTTGGTCGAGCGTGACCGCTTCCTTGTCGGCGACGAGTTGTTCACTTTCCTGGCGCGTTCCGACGGCGAAGGCGGCAAATGCCTCCTGCTCGAAGTCGATATCGAAGGCAAACGATTCAAAGCCGCGGCGCGGCGGCAACCAGCGCTGGCGCAGGGTGGCGGACACCTGAACCTGGGCGCCCTTGGCGGCGCCGCCGTTGAGGAAGGAAAGGCCGAGCGCCAGCGGAACTTCGCGCGCCGCGATCTGGCGCGGCGGAACGCCCTGGACGCTGCCGGTGAATACTGGCAGGCGGAAATCGGAAACGCGGAATTCTCCGGTTCCCTCGCTGCCTTCGCTGCCGCTTGACAGGTTGACCGAATAGCCGCCGAGCTTGGCCGAGGCCGGGATGCGCCATTGGTTGACGGCGACGCCCTGCGCGTTCCACGACAGCGGCTGGCGGAATTCATCATTGCTGCCCTCGTGCCGGATAATCATCTCCTTGGGCAGGGTTTTCATGTCCGGGAAGGCGAAGCCGCGGCTGTCGCGCTGGCGGGCGATGTGCTTCATGGAGACAGTTTCGCCCGGTCTGAACAAAGTCCTGTCGAATACGGTGTGGATGCGCTGGGGCGCTTCCTCGCCCCAGGTCTGGACGCCGAAACGCCAGGGTTCGATGCCTTCGTTCCAGTCGGAGCGGACGAAGCTGTAGTCCTCGCCCAGGCGGGCGCTGGCGAAATAGACGCCATAGAAACCTTCGTCGCAGTCGCTTTCCGGCAGAGATTTGAATGAAGTGGCCCGGCCGGAGGCGTCGGTGCGGGCGTGCCAGACTTCCTTGCCCTTGCAGTTGGAGACGCGCACTTCAGCGTCGGCGACGGGTTTGCCGGTGTCGAGTGTCGTCACCCAGACCAGGGAATTGTCGCGGCCGCGCTTGAAATGGACGGCCAGATTGGTATTGAGCACGGCAGTGCGCACGTACATGGGTTTCGGGGTGGCGAGCAGGCTGGTGCCGAGCATGCGGCTCTCGATTTCGACGATGTGAAAACCGGGCTTGCCGAGCGGAATGCCAACCACCTCGAATTCGGCGCTGCCGCCAGGTTTCGGGATGTTCTGGCGGGAGACGTTGGGGCGGTTCTTGAGGAAGGGAAGTTCGCGGGCGTAGTAGTAATCTTCGTAGTCCACGACGCCCTTCTCCGTCTTGAGTTTGACCCGTTTGCTTTGCCGCTCGAATTGGGCCAGATCCCGGAGGGCGGCAATGACTTCGGCGTCGTCGGTCAGGCGTTGGCTGTTAACCTGATGGCCGCCGGGGATCTGCTGGCTGGCAACGGGGAGCGGAGCTTCGACCTGGCGCAGGGTGACGGGCAGGATGCCGCCTTCCTTCCATTCGATGATGCCGAAGCTGCCGGGGAATTTGGCCAGCGGTGGCAGTGAACCGGTGCGTACCTTGAGCGGGAAACTTTGGGCGTTCGAGAGCGGGCGGCCGGTATCATCCTTGAGGTCGGCCGGCAATTCGAGACTGAGTTCGGCGTTTTGCGGCAGCGGCCGTTTGAAGCGGAGGTCGGAGAGCGTGCTTTCCCGTTCCTCCTCACGCTCGCGCGCGGCGGGGGCGCGGACGCCCTCGGGCGTGATCAGGCGGATGGATGCTGCCAGTTTAGCGTCGATGGGCGCCGAGAATTCCAGGCGCAGGTCGGAAAGCGGCGAGCAGGGGGCATTGGCGCGTTCGCGTTCACAACTGAAACTGGCGCGGAAAGGCGGGCGCACCTGGTAGGCAAAGACCTGTTGACGGCTGGAGAGGATGCCGTTGCTGGTGGCGACGCCCTTCCCCCAGACCAGACGCATTTTGGCGCCGGAGGGCAGGCGCTCGTTGCAGGTCAGCGCCACGACGCCCGCATCCTCCTTGCGGCTTTGCGTAGCCAGCATTTCCTTGCGCGTGGCGTCCGGCAGAAAGCGCGCCGGAATACGGTGGCCGACGCCATCGGCCTCGCACCAGACGTTCTTTTCGACGCTGGCGCGATCGAGCGGGCTGCTGGCGAAGATCAGGAAACCCTGATCCTCTTCGATGGCGCTGCCGGCGCTGGGACTGAGCGAACGCGGCCAGGGACCGGGAGCGAAAAAGAAATAACGGCCGGCATTGACGGCATCGCCGTTGATCGCCTTCAGGCCGGGTCTGGTCTGGAAGTCGCAGCGCTCGCCCGCTTGCAAAGGGCGATTGAGCTGGTAGCTCCAGGTGCGGGAATCACCCCAGCGTCCCTTGCCACTCACCGCGCCGCAATCGACCAGGAAGGGCGATGGCGCCTCGGGTCTGCCCAGCGGCACCATGTCGGTGCTGAAGATGGCGGTGGCGCGCGTCTGCTGGTCGATCTGTCCCTGCGGCGTGAATTGCCGGACATGGGCGGCGAAGGCCAGGGCGGGCAACACCAGGGCAAGCAGAGGCAGTAAACGGCGCAATGACGTCATGATTTTTTCCTTGGGATTTACTTTGCAGGAAGCATAGCAGGGCGGGGAGGTGGAGGGGAAGGGGGAAAAGGGAGGTTCCTCCTCACTCATCCCCTTCCTGCGCCAGTTCCGGCGCGTTGCTCGGAAGGTTGATGATGAGGGTGAGTCCCTTTCCCGGCTCGCTTTCGGCCTTGATCTGACCGCCCAGCACGTCCTCGACGATGTTGCGGACAATGTGCAGGCCGAGGCCGGAGCCGCCCTTGCCCAGTTTGGTGGTGAAGAAGGGGTCGAAAATGCGGCGCAGACCGGCGGGTGAGACGCCGCATCCATCGTCGGCTATGCTCAAATGAATCCAGCCTTGCGCAAGCGCTTTGGCGCAAACGGAAACGCAGCCCTCGTCGCGGTTCTCGAAGCCGTGGAGAATCGAGTTGTTGATCAGGTTGATGATGATTTGTTCCAGCGGTCCCGGGAAGCTGTCCATTTCCAGATCGGGATCAATCTCGACCTTGAGAACGTAGGGGGTTTTCTTGAGGGTGTGATGCATGGTCGCCAGGGTTTCGTCGACGACCTTGGCCAGATTGAATTGGCGGCGCCGGGTACTGGTCTGATCGACGGCAACGCTCCTGAAATTCTGGATGAGCTCGGTGGCGCGACCAAGATTGCGTTCCAGGATGGCGAGGCCGGAGGAGGAATCGAGGATGAATTTTTCGAGTTCCGAGCGCTTCATTCCAGTTTCGAAGAGTTTCTTGAGGGTGTTGGTCTGGTCGGTGAGGGTGGTGGCTACTACCAGGCTGTTGCCGATTGGCGTGCTCAATTCGTGGGCCACTCCGGCGACCAGAGCGCCCAGCGCTGCCAGCTTTTCCGAGTGCATCAGGTTGGCTTGGGTTTGCTGCAATTCGCGCGTGCGTTCCTGGATCCGTAATTCCTGCGTGACATTGAAATCGTGCAGGGCGGCCTCGAATTCGCGCTGCTGGGTGATGTCGGCGTAGGCGGCGAGCAACATGCGGTGTTTGCCGACGGCCACGGTGCGGCCGGAAATGGCGCAGAGGATTTCGGTGCCGTCGTGGCGCCTGAGCCAGGCTTCGAAGCCGCGAACTTCTCCCTGTGCCTTGAGTCGGTCGAGAAACTGCTGGTGCTCGGCTTCGTCCTGCCAAAACCCGAAATCGGATGGCGACTTGCCGATCACTTCTTCTTCCGGGTAGAGGAAGGTGCTGAACCAGACCTGGTTGAGCTGCAGGACGGTGTAGCCGTGCCTGCCTTGATGGAACACCGCCAGGGCCGCCGGCGAGGACTGGAACAGGGCGAAGAAGCGCTGCTCGCTTTCGCGCAGGGCCTCCTCGGTACGGCGCAGTCCCTCTTCCACCATCTTCAGCCGGCTGATATCGGTCGAGATCGAGAGGATGACCTGTTCACCGTCGATTTCGACGATGCGGCTCGAGTAGACAAAGGTGATGCGCCGTCCCTTGGCGTCGTAGGCCTCGGCTTCTTCGTTGTCGAGACTGCCTTGGGCAATCAGGCGCTTGGTTTGTTCGCGTATCTTGCTGTGCTCGTCGACAATGACGATGCCGGCCTCGCGGATGGTCTTGCCCCGCAGCTCCGCGTCGCTGAGGCCGAAGAGCCGTTCGTGCGCTGGGTTGGTGCTGAGATAGGTGAAGTCGGCGAGCCGGACCAGCGCGATCGGGACGGGGGCGGCGTCCAGAATGGTTTTCAGGCGGGCCTCGGAAGTGGCGAGGGCGCGTTGAGTCGCCATTTCAGCCGAGATGTCGCGGACGATGGCCACATAGTGCGAGACCCCGTTCAGGATGAAGGTGCCGGTCGAGGCGATGGCGTCAAAAGTGCTGCCGTCCTTTCGCTGTAGTTTGGCGTGAAAGTTCTGGACCAAACCTTCGCCGATCATGCGTTCGACCATGCGCTGGCGTTCCTCTGGATGTACCCAGATGCCGAGTTCGAGAAAGGTCCGGCCGATGGCTTCTTCACGGCAGTAACCGGCAATGCGATTGAAGCCCTCGTTGCAGTCGATGATCTTTCCGTCGTTGAGCTGGGCGATGACGATTGAATCTGGGCTGGCTTCAAAGACGCGGCGGAATTTTTCCTCGGTGTCGTGCACTACGGCTTCCACCTGCAGGGTTTGCATGAGGTCACGGGCAATACTCAGGACATAGATCTTGTCGTTGATTTCAATGCGGTTGAGGCAGGATTCGATATCAATCGGGCTGCCGTCGCGTGCGGTGTGCCGCCACTTGAAAATCTGGGTCTCGCCGGCGAGGGCGCGTTCAAGATACTCTTGGCCCGCTTCCAGGGAGAGGCGGCCGTCGGGTTGGAATTCAGGAGAGATGTCGATGGGGCCGATTTTGAGCAATTCGTCGCGGCTGTATTTGGCCATGCGTTCAGCGGCCGGGTTGAGATCGATAAAGTGATTGCCGTCGAACAGGCAGATCGCATCCTTGGCACTTTCAAAAATGGCGCGGAATTTTTGCTCGGCGGCCTGGGCGCTGTGCAGGGCGTCTTGCAAGCGATCGGCCATGCCATTGAACGAGTGCGCCAGTTGTCCGAGTTCAGCGATTTTGGGCTCGGGGATGCGCACCCCCAGTTGTCCTTCTTCCAGCTTTTTCTGCGCTTCCGAGAGCCGCTGGATGGGGCGTAGCAGAGCGTGACGGAAAATCAGCACTCCTGCCATCGACACCAGGGCGAGTGCCAGCAGGAGCCAGAATCCCTGGCGCCAGATGTGGTGGACGCTGGCGTAGGTCTCCTTTTCCGGGTAGGCGAGCACCAGATTCCAGCCGGTAATGGGGATCCTGGCATGGAACACCTGCATTGCTTCCTTCTCTACACCGCGCACGGTGACCGGAAGCGAGGATTCCTCCTGGAGGGCGGCGACCAGGCGTGCTGTCACTGGTGTTTTTTTGTCGTCGGGGAATTGGTTGAATGCGCTCGGTTCGCCGGGGATGCCCATGATAATGCGGCCTGCGGGATCGGTCAGGAGGTTGAGCGGTTTGCCATCGCCGCGGATCGAGGCGAAAAAGGATTCGATGCTGCGCAGGTTGACAGTGGCGCCGACGGCGCCGATGGCTTCGCCGCCGGGTCCGATGACGGGTTCGAGCAGCAGGACGACCGGACGTTGGGTAAAGCGGCAAATAAAGGGCAGGGTGACGGCAGGCTTGCCGCTGCGCAGCCGATCGATGTGCTCGCGAATGTCCAGTTCGAATACGGTCCCGTTCGAGGCCAGGGCGCGTTGATTGAAATCGACGAACAGCAGGGTGTCGACATCCGGCATGCGCCGTTGGGCGGCGGCAATCTGGGGCAGGATGAGCGAGGCATTGCCGGAGGTGATCGGGGCTTCCTTGCTGAGCGCCTGGATGGCCTGTTGGTAACGTTCGATCAGGGTTTGAATCGCCCGGACCTGTAGATTGATTGTGGCCTGGGCCTTGTTCGAGAGATCGGCGCGTAGCTTGGTTTCCAGGCTTCTGCCAGTGACCAAAAGCAGGAGCGCCGTTCCCAGCAAAAAGGGAAGCACGAGAAAGAAAACCAGGCGGTTCAAAAGACTCATGGATCGGGCAAGGTCAGGCGGCGATCAAAGGTGTTCGCAGGATAATCCTTGCGGCGGCGCTTGACTACCCTTGACGAGCTATGCGAACAGGGATTTGACGCGATCCATGACCTTTTGGGCAAGGATCGGATCAAGACAATCGAAAACTTCCGGCTTCAGCGTGTTGGTGAGCCAGGTGATCTGCCGTTTGGCGAGTTGCCGCGTGGCGAAAATGCCTCGATCCCGTAGTTCGGCACGGGGAAATAAACCGGCCTGCGCTTCCCAGACCTGCCGGTAACCGACCGAGCGCATCGACGGCAAGTCGGCGTGCAGCTGGTAGCGCTGTTTGAGTTGGCGCACTTCGTCTTCCAGCCCGGCGGCGAGCATGGCCTCGAAGCGCTGGGCGATGCGCTGGTGCAGCACGCCGCGCTCTGAGGGCAGCAGGCCGATCTTGAGGAACGTGTAGGGTGGCGGGCGGGCCTGCTGTTCGGTCAGCAGTTCGCTCATGGTGCGCCCGGTCGTGCGGCAGATTTCCAGCGCGCGTTGCAGGCGCTGCGAATCGTTGGGCTTGAGGCGGGCGGCAGTAGCGGGGTCGAGTCGGGCCAGTTCGGCGTGTATAGCCGGCCAGCCGCGTTCCAAGGCTTCGCGGTCGATGGCGGCGCGCACTTCCGGGTCGGCTTGCGGCAAATCGGCCAGACCTTCCAGCAAGGCCTTGAAATAAAGCATGGTGCCGCCGACCAGCAAGGGCACACGCCCCGCTGCAGTGATTTCGGCCATCGCGGCCAGCGCATCGCTACGGAAACGGGCGGCGGAGTAGCGCTCTTCCGGAGTGATGAGGTCGATCAGGCGGTGCGGAAAGCGGGCAAGCGTGGCGCGATCGGGTTTGGCGGTGCCGATGTCCATGTCGCGGAAGACCTGCGCCGAATCGACGCTGATGATGTCCACCGGAAAACGCGCTGCCAGTTCCAACGCCACGGCGGTCTTGCCGCTGGCGGTCGGACCCATGAGCAGCAAAGAAATAGGGGACAGACCACGGTTTTCAGCAGAAAACCGTGGTCTGTCCCCTATTTCTTGTTTTTTCATTACTTGCCGCGCAGGAAGAGCTTGTCGAGTTCGGCCAGACTGATGGCCGTCCACGTCGGGCGGCCATGATTGCACTGGCCGGCGCGTTCGGTGGCTTCCATCTGGCGCAGCAGGGCGTTCATTTCCGGCAGGCTCAGGTTGCGATGGGCGCGCACGGCGCCATGGCAGGCCATGCGGGCAAGCAGGGCGTTGCGTTCTTCGGTCAGCAACTGGCTCAAGCCATGCTCGCGCCATTCGGCAATCAGCACGCGTGCGAGCGCCACTGGGTCGCCCGCGGTGAGTAGGGCGGGAACGGCGCGCACGGCGAGTTGGCCGGGGCCGACGGCAGCGAGGTCGAAACCGAATTCTGCCAGCTTTTCGGCATGTTCCTCGACGGTGGCGATGTCGAGCGCCTCTGCCGAAAAAACCGCCGGGATCAGCAAGGGCTGACTGGCGACCTGATGCGCATCAAACGCGGCCTTGAGCTTTTCATAGACGATGCGTTCATGCGCGGCGTGCATGTCGATCAGCACCAGACCTTCGGTGTTCTGGGCGAGGAGGTAGATGCCGTGCAGTTGCGCCAGCGCGTAGCCGAGCGGGTGTTCGGCTTCTTCCGCTGGCGAGGGCGTTTGGGCGCCAGCCGCGAAGGTGAAATAAGCCTGGGTAGCGGGTTCAGCGGAAATAGGGGAAATAGGGGGGGAAATAGGGGACAGACCACGGTTTTCGTAGAAAACCGTGGTCTGTCCCCTATTTTGCATGATGTTCCCCTCTCCCGCTGGCGGGAGAGGGGCAGGGGAGAGGGCCGTCAGCGTCCTTTGCACGGCATGAAAAACGAACTGGTGCACGGCGTGCGCATCTCGGAAGCGCACTTCAGTCTTGGCCGGATGCACATTGACGTCGACCCGTTTGGGGTTGATGTCGAGAAAGAGACAGGTGCTCGCCTGCCGGCTGCCGTGCAGGACGTCCTGATAGGCCTGACGCAGCGCGTGCGTCAGCACTTTGTCACGCACGAAGCGGTTGTTGACAAAGAAGTGCGGGCCCTGCTGGTGTTCGCCGGCATGGGTGGGGTCGATGATGAAGCCGGAGAGGCGCAAGTCGCCGGCGGTGGCTTCAAGCGGACGGCAATGGGCGATGAAGTCTTCGCCCAGAATGTCGGCGATGCGCTGCTTTGGGTCGGCGACGGCCAGTTGCAGCACCGTGCGTCCATTGTGGGCGAGGCTGAAGGCGACGTCGGGGCGGGTGAGCGCCAGGCGCTTGAAAGCGTCGGCGCAATGGGCGAATTCGGTGGCTTCCGATTTCAAAAATTTGCGCCGCGCCGGCGTGTTGAAATAAAGGTCGCGCATGTCGACGACGGTGCCGGCCATCAACGCGGCGGGTTCAGGCTGGGCACCGGTCTCGCCTTTGAGTTTCCAGGCATGGCTAGAATGGTGGGCATTGCGCGCGCGGCTGGTCAGGGTCAGACGGGCGACCGAGGCGACCGAAGCCAGCGCCTCGCCGCGAAAGCCGAGGGTGGCGACGCCTTCGAGATCATCGAGCGATGTGATTTTGGAAGTGGCATGGCGGGTCAGCGCCAGCGCCAGTTCGCCGTGTTCAATGCCGCAGCCGTCGTCGGCGACGCGGATCAGTTTGACGCCGCCTTCTTCCAGATGGACGGAAATGGACGTACTGCCGGCATCGAGGCTGTTTTCCAGCAATTCCTTCAACACCGAAGCAGGCCGCTCGACCACCTCTCCGGCGGCGATCTGGCTAATCAGGAGGTCGGGCAGGCGTTGGATGGCAGGCATGGCGGGATTATACCTTGCGGTAGAATGCCGACTTTTCTTCGCCGGATTTTTCCATGGAATTGCTGACCCAGTTGTTCGATATCGTCCTGCATCTCGACGTGCATCTGAGCCTGTTGGTGCAGCAGTACGGCTTGTGGATCTACGGCATCCTGTTTTTCGTCATTTTTGCCGAAACCGGCTTCGTCGTCACCCCTTTCCTGCCGGGCGACTCGCTGTTGTTCGTGGCCGGGGCGCTGGCCGCCCTGGGGCAGGGCGGCATGGAGATCACGACCCTGATCCTGGTGCTGCTGATTGCTGCGGTGCTGGGCAATATGGTCAATTACCAGATCGGCCGCTTTATCGGGCCCAGGGTGTTTCACTGGGAAAATTCGCGCTTTTTCAACAAGGCAGCGTTGGAAAAGACACACGCCTTTTATGAGAAGCACGGCGGCAAGACCCTGGTGATTTCCCGCTTCATGCCCATTTTTCGTACCTTTGCACCCTTCGTGGCCGGCGTCGGCGCCATGACCTATGCGCGTTTTTTCCTGTTCAATCTGGTTGGCGCTTTGGCCTGGATCGTGTCGCTGTGTCTGGCCGGCTATTTCTTCGGCAATCTGCCCTGGGTCAAACAGAATCTGAGCCTCGTCATCGTCGGCATCATCGTGGTGTCGATGATTCCTCTGGTGGTGAGTTATTTCCGCGGTAAAAAGCAGCCGGCATGAAAAAACTGGTCGTCCTGATCTCGGGGCAGGGCAGCAACCTGGAAGCTTTGATTGCCGCCCGTGACGCGGGCGGGCTTGGGGCCGGCATCGCTGCGGTGATCAGCAACCGGCCGCAAGCGCCCGGGCTTGAGAAGGCGGCCGCTGCGGGTATTCCCGCCGTGGTGGTCGATCACCGTGATTATCCCGACCGCGAGGCGTTCGATGCGGCGCTGGCGGAGCGGATCGACGCACACGCGCCCGATGCGGTGGTGTTGGCCGGGTTCATGCGCATCCTGACCGATGGTTTTGTCCGGCGCTACGAAGGCCGCATGGTCAATATCCACCCCTCGCTGCTGCCCGCTTTCCCCGGATTGAATACGCACCAGCGGGCGCTGGGCGAGGGAGTGCGCATTCACGGTTGCACCGTGCATTTCGTGACTCCGGAGCTCGATCATGGGCCAACCATCATTCAGGCGGCGGTTCCGGTCTTTGACGACGACGATGAAGAGACCCTGGCCGCCCGTGTTTTGGAAGCTGAACACCGGATTTATCCGCTGGCGGTGCGCTGGCTGATGGAAGGCCGTCTGCGTCTCGAAGGCCGCCGTGTCCGCCTGAGTGCGCCTGCTGGCGAACCGGCGGTGCTGATCGCTCCGGCGATCGGAAGTGGCGTATGCCGCGCGCCCTGATTGTGGCTTTTTGCGCTTCCCTGGCGCTGCACGTGGCGGCGCTGGTGGGCTTGCAGATCGATCTGGCGCAGCCGCCCGAGCGTCCGCCTTTGCTGGCGGAACTGGTGATGCCGCCACGGCCGCAGCCAGCAGAGGAAAAGAAGACCGAGGTACCCCTGCCGGCACGGCCGCCTAAAGCCAAATCCCCTCCCGTTGCACCAGCAAAGGTGCCCATAGCGCCCGTGCCGGAAGCCGAGCCGACGCCCCGGCCGGAGGTCGTGGCACCGGAGCCGATTCCTCCGCTTGCCGCCCCACGAATCGCCGGTCGTGGGGTGATGCGCTTCAGAGTTTTTCGGGGAGTGCAGGCCATGGAAGTCGGCCGGGCCGAGCACGAATGGGAATTTGCCGAGGGCCGTTACCGGCTGACCGCCTTCATCGAGACGACCGGGCTGGCGGTCTTGTTCAAATCCGTCCGGATCGAGCAGGAAAGCCAAGGGAAACTGCTGGCTGGCGGATTGCGTCCGGAACGCTTCATCACCCGCCGCAACGGCGTGGAAACGAATGAGGGCGCTGAATTCGACTGGGCGGCCAAAGAAGTGGCGCTGGCCCGCAGCGGCAGCCGGCATCCGGTTACCGAAGGCGCCCAGGACTTGCTCTCCTTCTATTACCAGTTGGCTTATCTGCCCGGATTGGCCGAGGGGACGACCCTGGGTGTGGCGACCAGCCGGAAATTTGAACACTACCGTCTGCAGGTGGTCGGCGAGGAACTTCTCGAAACCGAAGTCGAGACTTTCCGCACCCTGCATCTCAAGGTACAGACGGAAACGAACACGACCGAGCTCTGGGTTGCTCTTGACCGGGGCTTGCTGCCGGTGAAAATACGCCATATCGACCGCAAGGGCGAAGTCTTCGACCAGATCGTCAACGAAATAGGAACGCCGCAACAATGAACCGGCCCGTCCGTTTGACCCCCCCTCTGTTTGCGCACGCCGAGGCACTGTTGCGAAGCCTGCTGCGCTTCGAGCAGCCGGCCGACCTTGCGGTCTCCCAGTATGGGCACCAGCACCATGAGTTGGGACAGGCCGACCGCAGGTTCGTCAGCGAAACCGTTTTTACCGTATTGCGGCGGAAACGCAGCCTGGAAGCACGTTGCGGCGTTTCGCCGACGCCGCGCCAACTGCTTCTGGCGGCGCTGGCCTGCGTGCGCGGCTGGAACCTGCGTGAACTGGCGCCGATACTGAAGGAAAACGAGGCGGGCTGGCTGGCGCAGGCCAAGGCGGTGAAGACGGAGGATTTGCCGTCGGCCGTGCGGCACGACTGGCCCGACTGGCTCGATGCCGCCCTGCTGGCGCAACTGGGCGAGGCTGAAACCGAGGCGCTGGCACAGGCACTGGCTCAGCCGGCGCCGCTCGATGTCCGGGTCAATCCCCTCCATATCGGGCGCGATGCGGCCCTGGCGCGCCTGGCTGAGTCCGGGATCGAGGCTCAGGCAGGGCGTTATTCGCCGCTGGCGCTGCGGCTGACCGGTAAGCCGGCGCTTTCCAGCAACCCGCTGTTTGCTGAGGGTGGCATCGAGGTTCAGGATGAAGGCAGCCAGTTGCTTGCCCTGTTGCTGGCACCGCGGCGGGGCGAAATGGTCGTCGATTTCTGCGCCGGTGCTGGCGGCAAAACCCTGTTGCTGGGCGCTTTGATGCACAACAGCGGCCGCCTGTACGCCTTCGATATTTCGGACAAACGGCTGGCCAAGCTGAAGCCCCGGCTGGCGCGCTCAGGACTGTCCAACGTGCATCCGGTCCGCATCGAACATGAGCGCGACACCAAGGTCAAACGGCTGGCCGGCAAGATCGACCGGGTGCTGGTCGATGCGCCCTGTTCCGGTCTCGGCACCCTGCGCCGTAATCCCGATCTCAAATGGCGGCAGGACGAGGCGGCGATCGCCGGATTGCAGGCCAAACAGTCCGCCATCCTGAGCGCGGCCGCCGGCCTGGTGAAGAAAGGCGGCCGCCTGGTCTACGCGACCTGCAGCCTGCTGGCGGCGGAAAACGATCAGGTCGTCGATGTCTTTCTGGCCACGCATTCGCACTTTGCGCTGGTGCCGGCAGAAGAGGTTCTGGCGAAGCAGGGCATTGCCCTGCCTGGCGAGCGCCTGCGCCTGTGGCCGCACCACCACCAAACCGACGGTTTTTTTGCCGCAGTACTGGAGCATGTATGAAGCAAAAACAGATCCTCAAGCTACTGAACGAACTCTGGGCCGAGCTGACTGCGCCCGACGCCATCTGGCAATTCCTGGTGCTTTTCGCCTGTCTCGGTTTGGCGATCCTCTTTGCCCGCTGGTGGCAGGGTCGAAAGTTCGAGTCGCCGCGCCGCTTGCACGCGGCCAGCACGCAAGCAGCGCTGCCGCTGGTCGCCTTGTCGCTTCTGGCGCTGGCGCATGAGGTGCTGGAAGGGCTGATGCATGTCAAATTGCTCGCTGTCGCCATGCCCTTCCTTGCGGCCCTGCTGCTGGTACGGATCTGCGTTTTTGTCCTGCGCCAATCGTTTTCCGATCCGGTCTGGCTGGCGGGGGCGGAACGCTGGGTGACCCTCCTGATCTGGATCGGTCTGGCGCTTCATCTGACTGGCTTGGCGCCCCTTGTGATCGACATGCTTGATCGGGTGGCGCTGACGGCGGGGAAATACAAACTCAGTCTGTGGACGGTGATGAAGGCTTCCCTGATCGTTCTGGTGACCATTGTCTTGGCCCTTTGGATTGCCGGTCTCGCCGAGTCGCGTCTGTTGCGTGTAGACATTGATTCCAGCCTGCGCATTGTTTCGATCCGGGTCATCAAGGCCTTGCTGGTGCTCGTGGCGCTTCTGGCCGGGCTATCCTTGACCGGAATCGACATCACGGCCCTTTCCGTCTTTACTGGCGCCCTGGGCGTTGGCCTGGGGCTGGGGTTGCAGCGGATCGCCAGCAATTACCTTTCCGGTTTCATCATTCTGCTCGACCGCTCCATCCGTCTGGGCAATGTCGTGCAACTGAACCCGGACACGGGTGGTGTGGTCACCGAGATCACCAGCCGCTATACGGTGCTCAAAAACCTGGGCGGGATCGAATTCATCGTTCCCAATGAGTTCCTCGTTTCCAACACGGTGCAGAACCAGTCCTATTCCGATACGCGGGTGCGGGTGGCTTTGCGGGTCGGCATTTCCTATACCACAGCCGACCTGGAAGCGGTGCTTCGACTGATGGAAGAGACGGCGCGCCGGCATCCGCGCGTGCTGGCCAATCCGCCGCCAGGTGCCACCTTGGTCGAGTTTGGCGAAAAGGCCATCGTGCTCGAAGTCGGGTTCTGGATTTCCGATCCGCACAATGGTTTGGGCGGTGTCCGCTCCGAAGTCGGCCTGGAACTCTGGCGCGTCTTTCAGGAAAAGGGGGTGGAAATCCCCTTCCAGCAAGCCTGGCGTCCTCTGCCCGAGGGGGTTTGAAGCATCTGAAAAAATCCCCGCCTTTTGAGCGGGGACTTGGAGCTCTCGATGGGCGTTCGAGAGATGAGGAGATGGGATAGGCTAAACGGTCAAATCGATTTGCTGGACTGTTCCGACGCCACCCTCTTCCTTCAGGTAAATGCTGGTCGATCTCACCTGGCCCAGCATGTCGTTGGCGGCATCCTTGAGATCGAAGGGCGTGGCGATGTGGGCCAGCGCGATGGCGCCAACCTTGGCCTCCTGCAAATCCATCAGGGTGTCCTGGCCTTCAGCGTCCTTGATCCACACGCGCAAATCTTGGTAGGCGGCGTCGTTTTCGTCGATCCAGCCGTTCTTGTCGGCATCGAGCAGCGCCAGTTCGTTGAAGCCGTTGCCGGTGGCCGGGCCGAAGAGTTCCGAACCATCATTGGCTTTGCCATCGTGGTTGCGGTCAAAGACCAGGAAGCCGCTGCCAGGGCGGACGAAATTGATGTTTTCGGCCGTGCCGTCGGCATCGAGGTCAAACTTGAAACGGGCATCGGTGAGCTGGGCGGCGGTGCCGCCGAAATTGATGACCAAGGGGTCTTGCTTGCGGACGGCATCGCCGATGCGGACGCTGACGTCGGTTTGTTCCGAATAGCTGCGCTGCATGGCGAACTGCAGATCGAATTCGATGGTTTTGCCGTCGGCAGTTTTGACCACGCCGCTGGCGGAAAAAGTGGTCTCTTCCGTTTCGCGGTAGGAAGCGTGGTAGTCGTATTCGATTCCGAATCCGTTGCCTTGCGCCTGACTTTGTCGAGCCTGCGCGGCTTCGGCGACCTCTTGCCCGGGAGGAGGGGCTTTCAACTCGGAAGCCTCAACAATCTTGATCTTCTTGCCGGTTAGAAATTCGATCAGGGAACGGATCAGCATCATGCGCGGATCGTTTTCCAGAGCGTCTTCCTGCGCTTCGACGGCATCCGCGGCTTGGGCGGCTTTTCCTGCGTCCGAAATCACGACGGGATCGGCCTGCGGCGTTTGCTGGTTGCGTCCCTCGAAGTCTGGCCGGGTTTGACCCGTCCACATGCGCAGGGATTCACGCACCTCCTGGGTTTGCGTGGCGACGTGGCTGGAAGCCATTTCAAGATTGGAACTGGCGATTTTCATCACGTTCTCCCGGCAAGCACTGATAACTTATTTACGGCCAGTGCGGCGATTTATTGAGCGTAATTTTCATTCGCCGGCTGGGGAGAAGAACACTTCCGGGGCTGTGGTAAGCTGTCGCAATGGATCGATATTCCAACTTTCGCGCCGGGGCAACTGCCCTGGCGCTCTTGTGCCTGCTGCCTTTTTCCTCTCCGTGTGCAGCGGATTACGCCGCCGCAGTCAAAGCCCGCCTTATTACCAAGGCGGAGGCGACGGGAAATGGCGACAAAATCAGATACCCGGCGTTTGCCCATCCGGAGGTCAGCGCTCTTGAGGTCGATATTGCTCCGGGGGGCGAGACCGGCTGGCACAAACATCCGGTTCCGGTCTACGCCTATGTTTTGGCCGGCCGTCTGCGGGTGGATCTGGAGGGTGGCCAGTCGCTTACCTTCGGGCCGGGCGATGCCATCATCGAAGTGGTCGATACTTGGCACAACGGCAGGAACATCGGTTGCGTTCCGGTGCGGCTGGCGGTGTTCTACCTTGGGGGCAAGGACGTTCCCAACGTGGTAGTCAGCCCGACGCCTCTGGGGGTGAATGCTCCGGTGCCCGTCGACAATTGCACGCCTGATGCCCCCTGAACCTGCGGTCGGGCCGGAAATGACAAACCCGCCAGGGGAATCCCCGCTGGCGGGCTGTGGGGTTTTGTCTGGAAGCGCGGACTAGCGCAGTTTCACTTCCTTGTAGGCCACGTGCTTGCGGGCCTTGGGGTCGTACTTCATAAACTCCAGCTTTTCCGGAGTGGTGCGCTTGTTCTTGGACGTCGTGTAGAAGTGGCCGGTTCCCGCGGTCGATTCCAGCTTGATCTTTTCGCGGCCGCCCTTGCTTGCTCTCGCCATGTCTGTTCCCCTTACCGGTTAAATTTCGCCACGGGCGCGCAGATCGGCGAGGACGGAATCGATCCCGTTCTTGTCGATGAGGCGCAGGCCGGCGTTGGAAATGCGCAGACGGACGAAGCGGTTCTCGCTCTCGACCCAGATGCGGCGATAGTGCAGATTCGGCAGGAAGCGCCGCTTGGTCTTGTTGTTGGCGTGGGAAACCTTGTTCCCAACCATCGGGGCTTTGCCCGTCACTTGGCATACTCGCGCCATGATTGCTGCTCCAGAATTTGCTTGAATAAAGCCCGACATTCTAACGAATAAGTGTGGAAGAGTTCAAGCGATTTCTGCGCTTTACTCTCAAAGCAGGCCGCGCTCGGCAAAGGAGAGCGCTTCGGCGCGGCCGCCGACGACGAAATGGTCGAGCAGTTTGACGTCGATCAGTGCCAGAGCGTTCTTCAGGCTCTGGGTCAAAACCTCGTCGGCGCGTGAAGGTTCGCAGGCGCCGGAAGGGTGGTTATGGGCGAGAATGACGGCGGCAGCATTGTGTGCCAACGCCGCTTTGACCACTTCGCGCGGGTAGACGCTGGTCTGCGTCAGGGTGCCGCGAAACAGTTCTTCGCTGCAGATAAGGCGATTCTGGGCGTCGAGCCAAAGGGCGAGAAAAACCTCGTGTGGCCGGTGGGCAAGTTGCAGCTTCAGCCATTGACGGACGGCGGTAGGTGAGGCAAAGGTGTCTCCCGTCGCCATTTCCTGACCGAGCGCCCGCCGTGCCAGCTCGAAACAAGCCTTCAGCTGGGCGGCCTTGGCAGCGCCGATGCCGGGAATGCGTTTGAGTTTGGCCAGCGGCGCTTCGGCCAGTTGCCCCAAATTGCCATCAAACTGGTTCAGGAGTTCGCGCGCCAGATCGACGGCGCTTTTGCCGCGCACGCCGACGCGCAGGAAAATGGCGAGCAGTTCGGCATCGGAAAGGGCGTTTGCACCCTGTTTGAGCAGGCGTTCGCGCGGGCGTTCGTTGGTGGGCCAGTCGGTGATAGCCATGACCGTCTCTGGAGGTGGTGGGTCAAGATTGAATATTAGCGTGAAAGCCGCGCCAGCGAAGCGGCGGGGTGGCTGGGGATGTTCGCATGGGAGCAGGATTCCGAGCGGGTTGAAGTTCCGCCCAAAAGCCGTCCGCACGCCTTTTCCAACCTGACAAAACCTCATGGTAGTATTTCGCCGCAGTCATTGCAGACAGCGCTGAAGCAGCCTGAATCCGGTCGTCAATGCGCCGCAGAAAACAACATCAGCAATTAGGGGCCATCACATTATGAAAATCGTTGTAACCGAGAGAATTGCCGACGAGGGCATCGAATATCTGAAAAAGAACGGGTTTGAGGTCGATACCACCTACGGTATGCCACGTGAAGAACTGCTCGGCATTATCCAGAACTATGACGCTATTATTGTGCGCAGCGTCACCAAGGTGAATCGGGAACTCATCGAGAAAGGCGTCAAGCTGAAAGTGGCGGGAAGAGCCGGTAACGGTATCGACAATATCGATGTGCCGACCTGCACGCAAAAAGGCATCGTCGTCGTCAACACCCCTGACAGCAACAGCATGGCCGCCGCCGAACTGGCCATCGGGCTGGCCTATTGTGTTTTCAGATTCATTCCCCAGGTCAACGCAGCAGCCCGGCGCAATGATTTTCGCCGCAACAATTTCATCGGCACGGAACTCGACGGCAAAACCGTGGGCATCATCGGCCTGGGCCGCATCGGTTCGATTGTCGCCCGAAAATTGATCGGCGCCGGCATGAAGGCAGTCGCCTACGATCCCTACATTCCCGATGAAAAATTTGTCAAGAATGGCGTCGAGAAATGCCAGACGCTGGATGATCTGCTGCGTCAGGCCGATCTCATCACCATCCATACGCCGAAAACGGAGGAAACCTACGGCATGGTGGGCGAAGCGCAACTAAACATCTGCAAAAAAGGCGTCAAGATCGTCAATGCCGCCCGGGGTGGCCTCATCAATGAAAAAGCGCTTTTTGACGCCATCAAGAACGGCCAGGTGGCGGGCGCCGGCATCGACGTGCTCGAACCCGAACCCAGCTACGACAAGGCGCCGGACGCGCATTCCTACCAGCATCCCCTGCTCGAACTGGATCAGGTGATCATCACCCCCCACCTCGGCGCCTCGACGAAAGAGGCCAATCTCAGCGTCGGCACGACGGTGGCCAAACTGGTGGCGGACGCCTTGAACGGGAAAACGGTCGAGGCGTTGAACATGCCGCCGTTGCAGCCGATTGGGATGAGATAGTAGCCTAATCCTCCGACCCAATGACCGCATCCTTCTACGACGGATTAGCTCCTTTCTATCATCTTCTCTACGGCGATTGGGAGAACGCTGTCGCCTACCAAGGAACAGTTCTTGTCGCATTGCTTCGCGAATTCGGCATTGAACCCGGCGAACCTGTGCTTGACGCCGCTAGCGGTATCGGTACGCAAACGATTGGTCTTCTAAAGCACGGCTATCGAGTTACGGCATCTGACATTTCACCAGGGGCAGTTACGCGGCTTGAGACTGAACTCTTGCAACGTGCGCTTCAGGCGAAAGTCCATGTTGATGATCTTCGCACGCTGTCGCAAACTGCCTCCGAATCTATGGCTGCTATAGTTGCCTGCGACAATAGCATTCCGCACCTCTTATCGGACGCGGAAATTCTTCAGGCTTTTCGCAGTTGCTATCGTTGCCTCAGACCAGGTGGAGTCGCGGTTTTTTCTGTTCGAGACTATTCGGCCATCGAAAGAAAGAATCCCGATGTCCGCCCTTACGGCCTGCGCTACGAGGAAGGCAGTCGATTCCTGGCTGTTCAGGTGTGGGAGTGGGACGACGATCAGTACGACTTACGCGTGTACCTTACGTCCGAGTCGTCTGCAGGCGTCTGCGAAACCCAAGTGCTCCGCAGCCGCTACTACGCCGTTTCAACGGAGCAATTGTTGGCGCTTTTGGCAGAGGCAGGCTTCGTTGATGTCGAGCGCCGAGATAATGTGCTATTTCAGCCCGTCTTGCTCGGGCGTCGCGCAAATGCGACTGCTTCCGCTTCGGGTCAATAGCCGCTCCTCCATCTCAAACTGACCCCCACCGTCAATCTTCCTCATTGCCTACCCCCGAACCAGCCCAGCCTGCTGAACGATTTCAGGTACCGCCTCTTCCCACTCGATGGCCATGATGTGGATGCCGCGCACACCTTCGACTTCCCGCAGTTGTTGAATGGTTTCGACGGCGATCTTGATGCCTTCCTGTTTCTGTTCTTTCTTGTCCACGCCGCGCATCCGCTCAAGAATGGCGTCGGGCACATCCATGCCAGCGACGTTGGTTGCCATGTATTCGGCCATGCGCAGGCTCTTGATCGGGGTGATCCCGGCCAGGATGGCGGTTTGTTCGTGCAAGCCCCGGTCGCGGACGCCGTTCATCCATTCCTTGAATTTTTCCAGATCGAAGATGCTCTGGGTCTGGATGAACTGGGCGCCGGCCGCCACTTTTTTGGCCAGGCGGGGAACCTGAATCTTGAACGGGTCGGCAAAGGGATTGGCGGAAGCGCCGATGAACAGGTCGGGTGCTCCGTCGATGTCCTTGCCGCCGGCGAATTTGGATTCGTCGCGCATTCGTGTCGCAATGTTCAACAACTGGATCGAGTCGATGTCGAAGACGTTTTTGGCCTGCGGGTGATCGCCAAACACCTGATGGTCGCCGGAAAGGCAAAGCAGGTTGTGAATGCCGAGCGCTGCGGCGCCGAGAATGTCGCTCTGGGCGGCAATGCGGTTGCGGTCACGGCAGACCATCTGCATGACCGTCTCCTGCCCCTCGTCCTGCAGGATTTTGCAGGCGGCCAGGCTGCACAGGCGCACCACGCTGGTCTGATTGTCGGTGACATTGCAGGCATCGACCCAGCCTTTCAGAATTCTGGCCTTGTCGCGCAGGACTTCGGGGCGGACGCCGCGCGGCGGACCCGCCTCGGCGGTAACGGCAAATTTTCCGGCCTGCAGAACGGCCTGCAGATTCGATTTGACCGGGCTCATTTCAGATCCTCCCGAATCAGTTTGCGCGGGCCGCCGTCGCGCGCGCTTGACCAATCCGCCGGCTCAAGAATTGTTTCATATTGATCGAGGCAGCCGGTGGCTTCGAGCCGGTCGATGATCAATTGCCAGCCGCACGGCGTCCCGTTACCAATTTCGCACAAGCCCTGGCTGGAGCCGCCGCAAGGGCCGTTCAGCAGGCTCTTCGAGCACCGGGTCACCGGGCAGATGCCGCCGGTCAGCGGCAATTTGCAGTCGCCGCAAGCCTGGCAACGCTCGCCCCACTGCCCTTTTTGTTCGGCAACACCTATCGAAGTTGTGTTCAGAGCTGGCAAAACGCGCAGAGAACCCGCTTTTTCGGCCACCAGTTGCACGCCGGCGCCGCAGGCCAGCGACAGGATCACGTCGAATTGTTTGGCTTCTTGCAGCATTTCGGTCAGAAATTCCGCATCGCACTGGCGCTCCAGCGTCCTCTTGCCGATCTTGATGGTCTGGCTCCGGGCTTTCAGCGCCAGTTCCAGAGTATCAGCCAGCAGGTCGACCTCCTTCTGCCCGCCAGCGCCGCAGACCGTGACACAACCGTGGCAACCGACCAGCAGGACACGCTCTGCCCCGCCAAGATAGGACAGGATCTCTTCAATCGGCTTCAATTCGGCCAGAATCATGGTGATTCTCCGCAGACAATATGTAATTTCCTAGCAGCACAGCTTTGACTGCAGGCAAAATCTTCCGCTGTTCTCCCCTCGCCCGCTTGCGGGAGAGGGGCGGGGGAGAGGGTTGGCCTGGCTTGAAACCCTACCCCCTCTCCCTGTCCCTTTCCCCGCTGGGGCGAGGGGACAAAAATTGGCCGTTCATTGCTAAACCGAAAGCAGACTGCACCAGTACCCAAATCATTGAAGCGTGCATGGGAATTGCCACTGAAGAATTTCATAGTGATCCCCCTGCCTGCAGCGGGCCGAGGCGTCTGATCTCCTCCATGAAGCGTTGCCTGGTATCGCTAAATAATTTCGTATTACCCTGCGCCACTTCACTGATCTGAACCCGCCGGGGATCAATACCGATCTGTTCCAGCGTTTTGAGCAGTGTGCCAATCCGCGCCTTGGCGCGCCGGCTACCGCCATGTTCGCAGTCCTTTTCCGGGCAGCAGCAGATCAATACCCCCCAGGCGCCTTGCAGCAGCGTTTCCAGAACGGTGTGTGCGCCGAGACGGCCGCTGCAGACGGTGATTAATGTCAGGGCCTCCGGATCATCTTCCTGTTCGCCAAAGCTTGCAGTCTGAAAACCCGGATAGGTAGACCAGCTACACGAAAACACCACCGCCTTGGCATTGCGGTTTTGACTGAAAAACGACTTGACCGCTTGTTGCAGTTCGTCTGGATTGGTGCCAAAACCGCGTCCGATCGTAATGGCTTTTTCTGAACAAATATCCAGGCAACTGCCGCAACTCTGGCATTTCAGACGATCGGTGACGATTTTGCCGTCGATAAAGCTCCTCGCTTCATGCGGACACATGCGGACGCAATTCAGACAGCGGGCGCAGAGGTCGTGATTGGTTTGCGAGGTGGTGCCGACGACATCGAAACCAGCCTCCAGAAAGAATTCCCGGGCGTCGGCATACACCTCCTGAATCGGCACGCCTGAGGAACAGGCCTTCTGGCAGCGGTTGCAATGGAAACATTCAAAAAGCTTGTTGGCGACATAATCGGAAGGCTCGACTTCGCCGCTCAACAGCCCATACAACAAAATCAATTTGCCGCGTGGACTGTCAATTTCCCAGCGCGACGATTTGTAGATCTGGCAGTGTTCGTAACAGTAGCCGCAACGGATGCACTTGTTGAGCGTACCCTTCCATTGCTCCAGTTTGGCGAGTCGCGTCATGCCTGCCCCGCCTTGCAGACCTGGTAACGCAAACGGGTGGCTTCCACCCAATCCTCGGGGCCATCCATCAGCTTGCCCGGATTCAGGATATTGTTGGGATCGAAGACTTTCTTGATGCCGCGCATCAACTCCAGCGTGGCGGCTTTTTCCGCCTTGAAGGCGGCGGCTTTCGACAGGCCGATGCCATGTTCGGCAGAAGTTGTGCCGCCGACTGAGCGAACATAGTCATAGATTTCGGCC
>JAKJFA010000003.1:29709-90148 GCA_022705135.1 Pseudomonadota bacterium
CCGCCATGTCGTCGGCCAGCGAGGTCGAGGCCAGGCGTTCGTCGTATTTGGAAAGCGAGGGGAAAAGTTTGGCGCGGCCGGCAAAAATACGCGCCCTTTCCTTTTCGTCGTAACTGAATTCAAGGCCGAAGCCGTGGTGCTTCTCGCAGATGGCTTGAAACTTCTCGATCTCGGGGTCGATGGTTTCCTTGGCCATGCCGTCGGCTTCGAACAGCAGGATGGCCTCAACTTCCGGCAAGCCGAGTTTTTCGGCCTTGTTGGCGGCGACGATGGCGATTTTGTCGATCAGTTCCAGCATCGAAGGCTGGCAGCCGCTGGCCATGATCTCGGAAATGGCATCACCGGCTTCTCCCAGCGTGTTGAACTTGGCAATACCCAGGCAACGCAGCCGGGGGATCGGCACAAAACGCAGCGTGGCTTCGACGATCACGCCCAGCGTGCCTTCAGAACCCACCATCAGGCGTTCAAGCGGATAGCCCGACGAGGCGACCCGGGTGTTTGAGCCCAACGAAACGCAATCGCCGTTGGCCAGCACCACTTTCAGCGCCAGCACTGCATCGCGCGCCGCGCCGTATTTGACCGCACGCGTGCCGGAGGCGTTGTTGGCGATTTCGCCGCCGATGGTCGCCACCACGCCGGAGGCCGGCGTCGGCGGATAAAACACGCCATAGGGCTTGAGGGCGGTATTCAAATCGTTGTCGACCACGCCCGGCTCCACCCGGCAATAGCCGTCGTGGGCATTGATTTCGAGGATGCGGTTCATACCTTTCATGTCGAGGATGATGCCGCCCTGGACCGGAACCACCTGCCCGCACATGCCGGAACCGGAGCCGCGCGGAATGACCGGGATCTTTTCGCTATTGGCGTAGCGCAGCAGTTCCTGTACCTGCGCCGTGTTTTGCGGCCTGACGATGGCTTGCGGCATGGCCTCATGCACGGAGGCGTCGGAGCCGTACACATAAAGATCGGCCGGATTGTCGCGGACGTTTTCAGAACCGACAATTTCTTTCAGTTTCGCACTATTTACAGGGTTCATCGATCCACCATCGGAAAAGATATCGTCGGAATCACCGGGATTTGGGTTGCGGTTCAAGCCGCCATCCCCGCGAGTATTGCCGCCGCTGTACACCAAGTCAATCCTGATACCGCCCGGGATATTCGCACAGGTCGCGGATGAGGCAGGCCGGGCATTCCGGCTTTCTCGCCTTGCAAACATAGCGGCCGTGCAGGATGAGCCAATGATGGGCATGGCGGCGGTAGGGTTCAGGGATGCGTTTCAGGAGTTTCAGTTCGACGTCCAGCGGCGTCTTTCCGGGAGCGAGGCCGGTGCGGTTGGCGACGCGAAACACATGCGTGTCGACGGCCAGGGTGGGCTGGCCGAAGGCGATATTGAGCACCACGTTCGCCGTCTTGCGGCCGACGCCGGGCAGGGTTTCCAGGTCTTGGCGATTTTCCGGGACTTGGCCACCAAAGCGTTCGAGCAGTTGATGGCAGGTGGCGATGATGTTTTTGGCCTTGGCGCGGTAGAGGCCGATGGTGCGGATGTGGCCGATCAAGCCTTCTTCGCCCAGGGCGAGCAGGGCTTCCGGTGTGGGCGCGACGGCAAACAGGGTTTTGGTCGCCTTGTTGACGCTGAGGTCGGTGGCTTGCGCCGACAGGATGACGGCAATGAGCAACTGGAAGGGCGAGCCGTAGTGCAATTCGCCCTGCGGCTCCGGATTGGCGGCGTGCAGCCGGGCAAAGACTTCGGCGCAGGCGGTTTTGTTCATCGCTAAAACCTCAACGCAGAGGCGCGGAGGGCGCAAAGAAGCGCAGAGAAGAGCGCTCAATTTGCATCAGGCGTGGCCCGCAGTTGTTTCCTCTGCGGCATTCTGTGTTCTCTGCGCCTCTGCGTTGGAAGCTTTTGGCGTTTTCTTTCTGGGGGCACGGGCATCCAGCCAGTTTTTTCCGGCGATCAGGCAGCCGAGCAGGATGAAGGCGCCGGGCGGCAGCAGGGCGAGCAGAAAGCCGGGATAGTTTTCCGGCAGCAGGCGCAGCGGCGACAGGCCGGGAATGACCAGGTCGATGCCGGAAAACAGTGTGCCGTTGCCTATGATTTCGCGCAGGGCGCCGAGCAACACCAGCGTCCACAACAGGCCGATGCCCATGAACAGACCATCGAAGGTGGAGCGCAGCGGCGGGTTTTTGGCGGCGAAGGCTTCGACCCGCGCCAGCACGATGCAATTGGTGACGATGAGCGGAATGAAAATGCCGAGCACCAGATAGAGCTCGTGCAAGAAGGCGTTGAACAGCAGGTCGACGACGGTGACCAGCGAAGCGACAATCAGGATGAATACCGGGATGCGGATTTCATGGGGGATCAGGTTGCGCAGCGTGGCAACGGCGACATTGGCGACAGTCATTACCAGGATGGTGGCGAGCGAGAGCATGAAGCCGTTGACCGCATTGGTGGTGACGGCCAGCAGGGGGCAGAGGCCGAGCAATTGGACCAGGCAGGGATTCTGTTTCCACAGGCCGTTGTGGGCGAGCGTCTTGAATTCGGCAGCGTTCATGGGGTGCCTCCTGAACCGGCAAACAGCTTTTCCTTGTTCTTTGCGGTAAATTCAGCGGCCTTGCGGATGGCTTTGGCGACGGCGCGCGGGGTGACGGTGGCGCCGCTGTGGTAATCGAGATTGCCGCCGTCTTTCTTCACTTTCCAGGCGGTTTCCGGCGCATCGGCGGAGAGGTCATTGAATTGCGTGATCCACGGCCGTGTTTTGTTTTTATCCTTTTTCGGTTCGATGTAATCGCCCAGCCCCGGCGTTTCCTTGTGGCTGATGGCGCGCACGCCCAGAATGCGGCCATCGGCGCGCACGGCGACGAGCAGCCTGATCTTGCCAGCGTAGCCGTCCGGTGCCACGGCTTCGAATACCAGCGCCACCGGCTGGCCAGCGCGGCGGGCGCGATAGAGGGTGGATGGCTCGTTCAGGCCGAGTTCCGGTGTCGGTGGCAGTGGCAAGCTGTCCTTGAGCGGGTCGTTGTCGTATTCGCTGTTGGGGAGCACTTCATTGACCAGCTTCATTTTTTCCTGCAGCGCCGAGGTGGCGATGGCGGGCCGGGTCAGCCGGTAGACGCCCGCCAGGAGCGCGGTGAAGACGACTGTGAACACGAGCAGCAGGAGGGCGGTGCGCACGGCCATTTGCGGCGCGCTGTACTGTGGCTTGGGCACGGTCATGGCGACTTGCCCTTCATGCCGAAGACGGGCGGCTGCGTCAGCGCGTCAATCAGTGGTGCCGCGATGTTCATCAGGATGACGGCGAAGGCGACCCCATCCGGATAACCGCCGAAGACGCGGATGAGGTAATCGAGCAGGCCGACGATGGCGCCAAAGATGAGCTGGCCGCGTGGTGTTGCGCAGCCGGTGATCGGATCGGTGATGACGAAGAAGGCGCCGATGGTGGCGCCGCCGGCAAAGAGGTGGAAGAGCGGGCTGGCGAAGCGGCTGGGGTCGAACCACCAGAGCAGGCCGGCGAGCGCGGCGAGCGAGACGATGAAGGCGACTGGCGCATGCCAGGTGATGATGCGGCGCTGCAGCAGGAAAAGGCCGCCGAGCAGATAAGCGCTCGATACCCATTCCCAGCCGCGTCCGGCCAGAGCGCCGTAGATTTGACGGTTTTGCAGCAGTTCCGGCACGCCGATGGTGCCTTCGCGCTTCAGCGCCGTTTTCAGCGCATCGAGCGGTGTGGCGCCGGCGATACTGTCGAGCAGGGGCGACAGGCCGAAAATGATGCGGTTTTGGTCGGCGAAGGAGAGCTGCAGGCCGGGGCTGGGCCACTGCGACATCAGCGCCGGGAAGGCGACGATGCAGACGGCAAACGCCATCATGGCCGGATTGAAGACATTCTGGCCGAGGCCGCCGAACAGGTGCTTGGTGATGATGATGGCGAACAGCGTGCCGGTGACAATCAGCCACCACGGGGAGAGCGGCGGGAAGGTCAGGGCAATCAGCCAGGCGGTGAGCAGGGCGGAACCGTCGGTCAGGAAAAGGCCGAGCGGCTTGCCGCGCATTTTGAGCATGAGCGCTTCGCCCGCCAGGGCGGCGGCGGAGGCGATGAGCAGCTGCGTCAGGATGGCGGGAACGATCAGCCAGGCGTAAATGGCGATGCCGGGCAGCAAGGCGGCGCAGGTGGTCAGCATGATCTTGCGGACGCTGTCCTCGGGGCGGAAATGGGGGGCGGAAATGAGGCTCATGACGACGACTCCGGGTGGTCGACGCCCGCCTGGGCACGGCGGGCGTCGATTTCGGCGATTTCCTGCTGCTGGCCGGCGGTCAGCGCCTCGGTATTCTTCGGCTGGGCAGCAGCGCGCTGGGCCTGGGCGCGTTCCTGTGCCGCGGCGATGGCGGCTTTTTTGGCCGCTTCCGGGTCAAGCGCGCCGAGGTTGGCCGCTTCCGCCGCTTTTTTGGCGGCCTGCGCGGCGGCGGCTTTGGCCAGTTTTTCGGCCTTCTCGGCCTTTTCGCGTTCTTCGCGCTTCTGCTTGGCCTGGAAACGGTCGCGCGCCTGGTCGGCGGCTTTTTTCTCGCGTTCGCGCGCCCAGATTTCGCTCTTGGCAAAGAGGAAATAGTGCACCAGCGGGATATGCGACGAGCAGACGTAGGCGCAGGAACCGCATTCGATGCAGTCGAACAGGTGGTATTCCTGCGCCTTGCCGAAATTCCGGGCGCGGGCAAAGCGATAGAGTTCGTAGGGTTGCAGGTCCTGCGGGCAGACGCGGGCGCATTCGCCGCAGCGGATGCAGGGCATTTCCGGCGCACGGGGCGGGAACAGGTCGGGCGAATGGGCGATCAGGCAGTTGGTGCTCTTGACGATGGGGGCGGCAGTGTCCGGCGCCAGAAAGCCCATCATCGGGCCGCCAACCAGAATGCCGTCGGTGTCGGGCTTCGGTTCGGCGAGCGCGATCAGTTCCTCGATCGGCGTGCCGAACAGCGCTTCGACATTGTGGGCGCGGCCGACGTTGCCGGTCAGCGTGACAACGCGCGAAATCATCGGTTCGCCGAAGCATACGGCCCGCCAGGCACTGTAGGCGGTGGCGACGTTGAAACACTGGGCACCGAGGTCGGTCGAGCGACGGGATACCGGAACTTCCTTGCCGGTCAGCACGCGGATCAATTGCTTGGCGCAGCCAGCCGGGTACAGGGTCGGCACCGGCACGACCTCGAAAGGTTCGCCCACCGCCTGGACGGCGGCGCGCATCGCGGCGATGGCTTCCGGCTTGTTATCCTCGATGGCGATCATCACCCGCTTGGGCTGCATCAGATCGCGGAAAATGGCGGCGCCGCGGACGATGCCCTCGGCGCGCTCGCGCATGATCATGTCGTCGCAAGTCATGTAGGGCTCGCACTCGCCGCCGTTGATGACCAGGTCTTCCATCGGGAATTTGGCGGATGGGGTTAACTTGCCGTGGGTTGGGAAGACGGCGCCACCGAGGCCGACGATACCGGCTTGCTGGATCAGCCTTCGGATGTCGTCGGGGGTGAGCGATGCGTAATCGGGCGGGTTGCGCTCACTCCACTCTTCCTTGCCATCGACGTCGATGAGGACGGAAAGTGCACTGAGGCCGGAGGGGTGCGGCTGCACATGCAGGGCGATGTCGCGCACGATGCCGGAAGTGGGGGCATGCACGGTGGAGGAAATCCAGCCGTCAGCGGCGCCGATCAGCTGGCCTTTCAGCACGCGGTCGCCGGGTTTGACCAAGGGGCGCGGCGTGCCGCCGATACTCTGGTGCAGCGGCACGATCAGCCGTTGCGGCAAGGGCGCAATGGCGATCGGTTCTCTGGTTGATTGTTCCTTGTAGCCGGGCGGATGCACGCCGCCGTTGAAGCGGTAGAGCGGGCGGTCGGACTTGAGTTTGCTCATCATGCCGCCTTCCTCGTGGCTTCCTGTAGCTGAACGACGGGGTATTTCCATTTCCAGGTGTCGATGCTTTCCGGAATGGGCTGCATGCTGATGCATTCGACCGGGCAGGACGGCAGGCAGAGTTCGCAGCCGGTACAGACCGAGGCGACGACGGTATGCATCTGTTTGGCTGCGCCAACGATGGCATCGACCGGACAGGCCTGAATGCACAGCGTGCAGCCGATGCAGATGTTTTCGTCGATGCGGGCGACTTGCGGCGGCCGTTCTTCGGCATCGAGCGGCTTGGCTTCGCGGCCGAGCAGGTCGGCCAGTTTGGCAACGCCTTCTTCGCCGCCGGGCGGGCACAGGTTGATGTCGGCCTCGCCCTTGGCGATGGCCTCGGCGTAGGGGCGGCATCCCGGATAACCGCACTGGCCACATTGGGTCTGTGGCAACAGGGCGTCGATCTTGTCGACCAGCGGGTCGCCTTCGACCTTGAAACGGATCGAGGCGTAACCGAGGACGGCGCCGAGGAAGACGGCGATCAAGGCCATGATGGCAATGGCGGCGAGCATTTCAGCGCCTGTGGAAAAATTCGTCGCGAGCGCAGGCGAGACTAGGCGCGAGCGAACGAAATGCGAGACATATCAAAAGGATAGGCGATGCGTTGAGGCTTGCGAGCAACGCTGTATCGGCAAGCGCAGCAGAATTTTCGCAGGCGCTCATTGGTATTTATCCAGTCCAGCAAAGCCCATGAAGGCGATGGCCATCAGTCCGGCGGTGACCATGGCGATGGCGGCGCCGCGAAAAGGAACGGGAATGTCCGAGCACTCGATACGCTCGCGCAATCCAGCAAAGAGGACGAGTACGAGTGAAAAACCGACGGCGCTGCCGAAACCGAAGAGCAGCGATTCAACGAAATTATGGCGATTGCCGATATTGAGCAGCGGCACGCCGAGCACGGCGCAGTTGGTGGTGATGAGCGGCAGGTAGATGCCGAGCACCTGCTGCAGCGCCGGGCTGGTTTTGGCGATGACCATTTCGGTGAATTGCACCGTGGCGGCAATGGTGACGATGAAGGACAGTGTCCGCAGATATTCCAGCCCGAACGGCACCAGCAAGAGGTGGTCGATGATGTAGCTGGCGCCGGTGGCGATGGTCAGCACGAAGGTCGTCGCGGCGGCCATGCCGTAGGCGGTTCCCAGTTTTTTGGAAACGCCCATGAAGGGGCACAGGCCGAGGATTTTGACGAGGACGACGTTGTTGACCAGAACAGCGCCGATAATGAGGAAGAGATAGTGGGTCATGGAACGTTCGTAGCGGAGGGTGGATTATCCGCGTTTTGCCGGGGGCGTTCAACCCGCGCTGGTCTTGAATCCACGGCGCGTGCCGCCGTTCAACCCTGTGGAGCTCTTCAACAACCTGCTACATGCCGAGCGCCTGAAGCAGGTCATCCTGGTCGTTTTGTTCTTTTGATTTCGGTTTCTTGGCTGGTTTGGATTCGGCATGGGCCTGGGCGATCAGTTCGTCCGGATTGGGCGCTTCTTGCGGTTCGAAGTCGTACAGCTTGATGAATTCAGTGCGGTCGACGGCAAGTTCTAGGTAAAAAATGTTGTTCCGGCCGGTAAAGAAGGTGACGCGGCGGCCTTCCGGCTGGTCAAGATTGGTGTCCACACTCAGGATCACCTGTTTGTTCAGCACCAGCATTTTCGGCTGGTTCTGCGTGATGTGGGTCTGTAGATCGCGCCCGACCTTGCTGGTGAAGTCGCCGACGATCTGGTTCATCAATTCCCCCATGACGTTGCTGACGTCGTCCGAGGTATGCGAACTTGCCAGATCCTCCTTCGCCATCCCCATGTTGAGCATGTAGCTCTCATACAGTTCCATCGCCGCCTGGGACGAAAGGTTGATGACGACGAGGCCGGAAAACCCGCCGTCAAAGAGGACAAAGCAGCCGATATCGGGTTTGAGGCAGGTTTTGGTGATGCGTTGAACCATGCCGGAATAGCGGATCTGGCTGTGGGTGGCAGCGGTCAGAACCTTGGTGACCGAGTTGCACAGGCTGATGAGCAGGTCCTCGGTGTGGAAGATGACGGAATGATCTTGCGGGCTCATGGCGGGAAGCGATCCTGTGAGGTGCGGATAGGTGTATGTATAGCACAGCCTGTGCCTCGGTTATGATTCGCCGTGCGGGAAACCGGCAAAATCCTGGGCGGGTGTTGCTTGCAATGGTTTTGGAAGGAGCGCGATGAAGATTGTCGTCATGGGGGCGGGTGCGGTCGGTTGCTACTACGGCGGGCTGCTGGCGCGCGCCGGCCACGCTGTAACGCTGGTCGGACGTCCGCAGCATGTGGAGGCGATGCGTCGCGATGGGCTGTTCATGGAGACCCAGTCGTTCCAGGCGCATGTGCCGGTGCAGGCCAGCAGCGAGGCCAGCGCGGTCGAGGGCGCCCATCTTGTGCTTTGTTGCGTCAAATCGACCGATACCGAAGGTGCTGGCACGAGCATGGCGCCGTATCTCGGCGCCGATACCCTTGTCCTCAGCCTGCAAAATGGCGTGGACAACGCCGAGCGTCTGCAAGCATTGCTGCCCTGCACGGTTGCTCCGGCCGTCGTCTACGTCGCCACCGAAATGGCCGGACCAGGGCATGTCCGGCATCATGGGCGGGGCGAACTGGTCCTGGGGCCGTCAGCCGCCAGCCAGAAACTGGTTGATCTGTTTGCCGAGGCCGGAGTGCCGGTGCAGATTTCCGATAACGTGGTGGGCGCGCTTTGGGCCAAGCTGATCCTCAATTGCGCCTACAACGCCCTGTCCGCCATCACGCAGTTGCCCTACGGTCAGCTGGTGCAAGGCGAGGGTGTCGAAGCGGTCATGCGCGACGTGGTGCAGGAATGCCTGGCGGTGGCGCAAGCCGAAGGGGTTGTCGTTCCCGGCGACTTGTGGGAAGCGGTGCAGCGCATCGCGCGCACTATGCCGGCCCAGCTTTCCTCGACCGCCCAGGATCTGGCGCGGCATAAACGCAGCGAAATCGACTACCTCAATGGCCATATCGTGCGCCGGGGCGCGGCGCGGGGTATTCCCACGCCCGTCAACCGCGTGTTGCACGCGCTCGTCCGTTTGCTTGAATCCCGGTGATGCCGGACAGCGGTCGCGCTGATCTACGAGGTCGTCAGCGCCTGCGCAATCTCGCTCACCAGTTCCGGGCCGCGGAAAATGAAGCCGCTGTAGATTTGCACCAGTTGGGCGCCAGCCTTGATCTTGGCGACGGCATCGGCCCCTTTGAGAATGCCGCCAACGCCGATGATCGGCACTTCGCCGGCTAGCCGTTCAACCAGTTGTTCGAGCACCGTGTTTGATTTCTCGAAGAGCGGGGCGCCGGATAAGCCGCCGGTTTCATTGACGTAGGGCGAACCCTCGATGCCCTGGCGGCCGAGCGTGGTGTTGGTGGCGATGACGGCGTCCATGCGGTGGCGGCGCAGGGCGTCGGCAATGGCGGTGATCTGGGTTTCGTCGAGATCGGGGGCGATTTTCAGCGCGAGCGGCACATAGCGGCCGTGCTGGTCGGCGAGTTCGGTTTGCCGTGTCTTGAGCTGGCCGAGCAGGTCGTCGAGCGCCTCGTCCTTCTGCAATTCGCGCAGGTTCTTGGTGTTGGGCGAGGAAATGTTGATGGCCACATAGCTGGCGTGGGCATAGACCTTGTCCAGACAGAGCAGGTAATCGTCGGCGGCCTGTTCGATGGGCGTCGTGGCGTTCTTGCCGATGTTGATGCCGAGGATGCCGCCGTTTTTCTGGAAGCTCGATTTCCGCACTTGTTCCACCAGATAGTCGACGCCCCGGTTGTTAAAGCCCATGCGGTTGATGATGGCCTGGTATTCCGGCAGGCGGAACAGGCGCGGCTTGGGGTTGCCGGGTTGTGGGCGTGGCGTGACGGTGCCGACTTCGATGGCGCCGAAGCCAAAGGCAGCGAGCGCGTCGATGTAGTCGCCATCCTTGTCGAGCCCGGCGGCCAAACCGACGGCGTTGCGGAATTTTAATCCCATGACCTCGACCGGGCTGTCGGGCACCTCGCCGGCCAGCAGTCCGGAAAGATGCGTGGCTTTGGCGGCGGCCATGCCGAGCATGCCGAGATGGTGGGCGGTTTCTGGATTGAAACAGAAAAGGAGCTTTTGCAGGGTGGAATAGAGCATGGCGCGATTTTAACAGGCTGTTGCCGATCTGGACGGGAAGGCTTGCCATTGTCCGTCCATGAGGAGTTCGAGCGGCTGGAAACGGGCTTTGTACGCCATCTTGGGACATTCGGCGATCCAGTAGCCGAGATAGAGCCAGGGCAACCCGAGCCTATGGCAGCAGGCTGCCTGCCAGAGGATGTTGTAGGTGCCGAAACTGGCGTCGGCGATGTCCGGGTCGAAAAAGCAATAGACGGATGAGAGGCCGTCGGCAACGAGGTCGATCAGGCTGACCATGCGCAGTTGGCCGCCCTCGCGGAATTCGACCAGACGGCTGTCCACTTGGCTGCGCAGCAGGAAACGTTCGAATTGTTCGCGGTTGTCGTCGTCCATCCCGCCGCCGCGATGACGTGCGCCCTGATAGCGTTGGTAAAGCGCGTAGTGCTCCTCCGAGAAAGTCGGGGCCATTTCGATGGCCTGTAGACCAGCGTGACGTTTCAGGGCGCGGCGCTGGCTGCGGTCGGTGTGCAAGCGATCGACGCGCAGGCGGGCGGGAACACAGTCTTGGCAGTCTGGACAGTCCGGCTGGTAGACCAGATCGCCGCTGCGGCGGAAACCGGCCCGGATCAACAGGTCGTAGAGCGGAGTATCGATCCGCTCGGCTGGAATGGCGACGAGCGACCGCGCTTGCCGGTCCGGCAGGTAGGCGCAGGGATAGGGCGCGGTGTGGGCGAACCGTAGCGGCAATTCGAACGTCGTGCCGTCCATGCCCTTACCAATCGAAATGGGCGGCGTCGGCCGGCCAGGGGGTGGGCGAGGCCGTCTCACCGGTGAGCTGGCGGAGCCGTTGCAGGAATTCCACTGCGTTGAGCTGGCGGGCGCCGAGCGAAGCGAGATGCGGCGTGTACATCTGGCAGTCGATCATATCGAACCGGTGTTTGCAGAGGAAGCGGCAAAGATGAGCCAGAGCGATTTTGGAGGCGTCGGTGCGCCGCGAGAACATGGATTCGCCGTAAAACATTTGGCCAATGGCGAGGCCATAAAGGCCGCCGGCCAGTTCGCCGTCGATCCAGGTTTCGACCGAATGCGCCCAGCCCAAGCGGTGCAGATGGAGGTAAGCGGCTTGCATGTCTGGGGTGATCCAGGTGCCGCTCTGGCCAGGGCGCGGCGCGGCGGCACAGGCGGCGATCACTGCGGAAAAGGCGGTATTGAGGCGGATGTCGTACTGGCCTTGGCGCAGGGTTTTGCCCAGCGAGCGGCTGATCTGCAGTTCGTCCGGGAACAGCACCATGCGCGGGTTGGGACAGTGCCAGAGGGGGAATCCGTCCAGCGTTCCCCAAGGGAAGATGCCCTGCCGGTATGCATCGAGCAGGCGCTGCGGCGACAGGTCGGCGCCGATGGCGAGCAGCCCGTCCAGGTCCTGACGGGCCAGATTGATTGGGGGGAAGGGGTCGGAAGGGCCGAGCAGGATCATTGGCCGAAGCGCACGGACACGCGCACGCTGGCCGGGCGCGTGACGGCAAGATTGCTATTTATCGAGGACGCGGCGAGCGCCGTTGTAGCGCTTGATCCAGTAGCTGTTCTGCATGTTCTCGACGCGGATCTCCGCGCCTGGACGGGGCGCGTGCAGAAAGTAGTGGTCGCCAAGATAAATGCCGACATGCGAAAAGGCCCGGCGCATGGTGTTGAAGAAGACGAGATCGCCCGGCTTGAGTTCGCGCGCGTCGATCTGCTGGCCGAATTCGCTCATTTCACGCGCCGTGCGCGGCAACAGCAGGCCAATGGTGTCCTTGAACACGAGGCGGACAAATCCGCTGCAGTCGAGTCCGCTTTCCTCGTCGTTGCCGCCGAGACGGTAATGGACGCCGACCAGCTCCAAACCCTTGAGGATCACCTCCTGGGCGGCGTTGGAATAGCGGGCAAGGGCCGAATGCTGTTCCTCGGCCCGGGCGCCGAAGGATCCCAGAGAGAGAACGAAAGCAAAGAGAAGACAATAGGTGTATTTCAACATGGGGGCGGACTCTAAAACAAATGTCCAGTGCTGTAAAGACCGGCGCCGCGCCGCGGAACAGATCAAAATGGCGTGGAAGATGAAGGGCTTACGCCTTCCCGGCGTTGCCGCTGAACGAGAAGGCCCAAGCTTTGACGGCTGTCCAGCCGGACAAGACTGCGCCATCGTCGATCCTGGTGATGCCCAGCTGGCGGGCGACACTTTCCTCCTGGCCGCAGTAGCGTGGGGGGAAGGCGATGCGGGTGACGATGCCGCCCTGCACGCAGGCGCGCAGTCTTGGGTAGAGAACACCGCGTTCGATCATGATTTCTCTGTCCTCCAGCCGGATACTGCGTTTGGGCAGGATCAGCCAGGGCCGGTAGTGGAACACGAGCTGGCCGGCGTCGCGTTGCAGTGTGCCGCAGGTTCGTGCCGGGACGCCCTCAAGCGGGTATCCGGCAAAGGAAAGCAGGGGGACGGCGGCCGGGCGTTTGCGCCAGAAAAAGAGAAGGTCGGTGGCGATGATCGTGGCAAAGACCGAAAGCCGCAAACACCAGCCCGAAACGACCAGCGCCAAAATGACCAAAGGCAGGGCCAGCAGCAGACCGAGCCAGGGTGACACGACGGAGAGAAGCAGAAGCGCCGCGACATAAGCGAAGTGCGCGGCGCGGATCAAGGCATCAAGGAAGGGAAAGGGAGAAAGCAGAACCAGGGCGTTGACGGCCAGGGTGGTGAGCCAGACGACTCCGTAGATCAAGGCAAAGACCAGCGCCATCGCCACCGGCAGCAGAGCCAGGCTACCGGTGGGTTCGGTTCCGCTGGCCTGGGCAGAGGGGATCATCCAGGCCAGCAGATAGTGCAGTTGCTCAATGCCGCCGCCGAAACGGCCGTAAATCAGGGGGAGGAGAACAGGCAAGGTGTACAGGGGTTGCAGATGACCCTCCAGGGTGCGGGCCGCTTCTGTGAACTTGTTGCTGCCCGGAGCAACAATGCCGATCAGGGTTCCCAGCAGGTAGAGCAGGGCAATGGTCAGGAGCGGCGCCCAGTACCAAGGGCGCTGATGCCAGGGCAGTTGCGCCCGTTGTTCGGAGGGCGTATCCAGCCAGCACCAGGCGCCGAGACCACCAACCACCAACAGGGGGTTGATGGCAGCGCCGGTGGCGAGGTTGACCGACTGCGTGATTTCTTTGCCGAGGGGACCGGCTGCGCTCAGTTTGATGCTTTCCCCGCTTTGGACGGCTTGTGGTTTGGCGCACCAGGATGAGGCAGCTTGCGCACTGGCGCAGAGGAGGAGTGCGAGGCAGAAAAACGGGACGCGGAAATTTTTCATGTCTTCTGCCGTTTCTTGACCTTTTGATGGCCAACTTGCGGAAAAGCGGTCATTTTACTCTGTTGAAATCGGGCAGCGGAGCTATGATGCGGGTGTGAAAGCCATTTTCTGGGGAGTTTGCCATGCGCTGTTCCGGTTTTTTATTGCTTGCCCTGCCGCTGACGGTTCTTGCACAGGCCGGGGCGCAGCCGTCTGATTCCGTCCTTTATCCCTACAAAAAGCCGATGCCGCCGGCGATGGTGGTGGAGTCGGGTAGCGGGGGAATCCCCACCGACGGCACCGCGATGGGCAAAAATGTCCAGAAAAACCGCCGGCACCAGAAAAGCGGGCCGACCTGGATTTACCGCGAGCCGGGGCATGGCAAACCGACGTTTATTACCGGCCCGGATGGCACGACGGTGTGCACCGATGCCAGCGGCAAGGTCACTGTTTGCTGGTAGCCATTCCGGTGATCTTGGTGGCGGCTTTATTCGGTGGCATGATTTGAAAGGGCAGGCCGGGTTTGCGGGCCAGCCCTAGCAACGCCTTGTCCTTGCTGATCAGCAGGCGCGCGCCTGTGCGGGCGGCGAGTTCGAGAAATTTCTGGTCGTCCGGGTCTGGGCAGCGGGGCAGTTTTGCCAGAGGCACGGTGCCTGCATCGGCCCTTCGGCAAAGCTCCTGATAGCGCTGCATGATCTGCGCGGCTTGTTGGGCCGCCACGTTCAGTTCCGGATAGGTCAGCACGCGCGCCAATTCGGCCAATGTGGCTTCGTCGGCCCAACAGGCCAGCTTGCCGTTTTCGAGTGCCTGCAAAATCGGCAGCGCAACCGGGTCGGCAAAGTGGAACAGGTCGAGGACGACATTGGTGTCAAGCACGCAATGGAGAGGTTCGGGCGAAACGGGAGTCGGCATGGTGGCCGGATTATAATGACTGGACGCCGAAACTCCCTCCCCTTCAAGGGGAGGGTTGGGGTGGGGATGGGAAAAATGAAAGGCCAGACCAACCGTTTTATTGCCGATAATGCTGTGCAAAGACAATTGCGCGGCAATATGACCGATGCTGAAAGACGGTTATGGCATTTTTTGCGGGCGCGCAAGCTTGCTGGTTGCAAGTTTCGCCGGCAACATCCTTTCATGGATTATGTTCTTGATTTCGTCTGCCTTGAAAATGGCTTGGTGATCGAAATTGATGGCGGTCAACATCTGGAAAACAAAAGGGATCAGGAACGGGACAAGCATCTGCAACAGGCGGGTTTTCGCGTCCTGCGTTTTTGGAACCATCAGGTATTGCAGGAAACGGAAGCTGTGCTGACGCAGTTAACAGGCTGTTGAAAAACTCGCTGGGAGATTGCGTTTGACACGAAAAATGCACAGATGCGCGACGCGCGACGAAGGTCGTAGCCGGGCTTACGATGCCGAGGAGCGCAACAATGCAGATGGGCATTTTTCGCGCAAACCCGAAGGGGCGCGTATTTCCGGGCGGTCTGCTTTGTCAGGAAGCTCGCCAAGGGGATCGACCATTGGCTTCGCTTCCTTTCGCGCATCCCATCCCGGAAAGCCTGCGCCGCAACCCCGTGGAGTTCTTCAACAGCCTGTTAATGCCTTGCAGAAGGCATTGTGATGGGCCGTTTGGAGCAACCCCATCCCCACCCCAGCCCTCCCCTTGAAAGGGAGGGGGGAAAATCGGGTGATGCGCGCAAGCTGCAGCCGCGCCTCCACCCCAGCCCTCCCCTTGAAGAGGAGGGGGAAAAGCCGCGTATTCTGCTTGCTCCGATGGAAGGTTTTGCCGACGACGTTTTGCGCGACGTGCTGACGCGCATCGGCGGCTATGACTGGTGCGTCTGCGCCTTTATCCGGATCTCGGGCAATGTGCTGCCGAGACGGGCTTTTTTCAATGCCTGTCCGGAATTGCAACATGGTAGCCGGACGGCAGCGGGGACGCCTGTGCGGGTGCAGTTGATGGGTTGCGATCCCGCCCTGCTGGCGGCCAATGCCGCACGTCTGGCCGGCATGGCGCCCGCCGGGATCGATCTGAATTTCGGCTGTCCCGCGCCTCTGGTCAATGAGCATGGCGGCGGCGCCGCGCTGCTCGACGATCCCGAGCGCATGCATTGCATTGCAGCAGCGGTGCGGCAGGTGGTGCCGCAGGGCATGCCCTATTCGGCCAAAATGCGGCTGGGCGTGAGCGATCCTGGGCGGGCGGTGGAATGCGCCCAAGCATTGGCGGCGGGCGGGGTTGATGAACTGGTGGTGCATGGCCGCACCCGGGACGACTTCTACCGGCCTCCGGCGCGCTACGCCTGGATCGCCCGCGTGCGCGAGGCGGTGGATGTTCCGGTGATCGCCAATGGCGAAATCTGGAATCCGGCCGATGCCGCGCGTTGCCGGGCCGAGACCGGCTGCGCTGATCTCATGCTGGGCCGGGGCGCGGCGGCCGACCCGTTTTTGGCGCGCCGCTTGCGGGGCGAGGCGGTGCCCGGCTGGGAAGAAGGCATGGCGCCGGCGCTGGCGCAGTTCTGGAACGTCGTGCGCCGGAAGGTGTTGCCTTGCCACGCGCCGGGACGTCTCAAACAGTGGCTGGGGACGTTGCGCCATGCCTGGCCGCAGGCCGAGATGCTGCATCGGCAGATTCGCCCCTTGCGGCGGCCGCAGGACATTGATGCGGTCTTGCGGGCGATGGGCGTCCGCTTGGAGTGGGCGTGAACGCGGCCTCCCGTCCGGTTCATAGCGGCCAGGAAGGCCCGCACCGCGACCTTGACCTCCTGTTGCGTCGGCATGCGGCGCATCCCTACCTGAAACCGCTGCTGGAGCATAACCAACAGGCGTTTGATACCGCCATAGCTGCCTGGCAGGCGTGGAACAAAGAGGCGCCGCTGGTGCTTGATGCCGGCTGCGGCGTTGGCTGGAGCACGCTCAAGCTGGCGGAGCGGTTTCCGGAACACTTTGTTCTCGGCGTCGATCAGTCGCTTGACCGCCTGAGCCGTGGCAAGCCGATGCCCCTGCCGGACAATGCCGCCTTTGTCCGTGCCGATCTGGTTGATTTCTGGCGGCTTCTGCATGCGGCGGGGGTAACGCTGGCCCGTCACTACCTGCTCTATCCCAATCCCTGGCCGAAAATCGGGCACTTGGGACGGCGCTGGCACGGGCACCCGGTTTTCCCGGTGCTGCTGGCGCTGGGCGGACAACTGGAGTGCCGCAGCAACTGGCGGATTTACGTTGAAGAACTGGCGCAAGCAATCACACTGCTGACCGGGGTGTCCGCAGGTGTCGAGGACTTTGATCCCGGTGACGAGCCGCTGACGCCCTTTGAGGCCAAGTATGCGGCCTCAGGGCATCGCCTTTATCGGCTGGTGGCAGAGCTTTCCTGAGGTGCGCCCTCCCAGGTGCAATCCAGAATTTTGGGCTCGAAGATGGAGCCGATGAGTAGGCGTTTGCCGATGCTGGCGCCGACGCTGGCACCTGAAATCTCTTCGCCAAGATTGTAGTAGACAGTTTGCGGCGTGAAACCGCCCTTGCCGTTGGCTTTCAACAGCATGATGTGGCTGGGTGAGCGCGCCGAGGCGTCGGCGAAGTGCGCCAGCAAATCAAACAATTTCGAATGCACACCGAGCAGCAGGTCGCCGTTGGTCAGCACTTCGATATTGTCGGCAAAGCCCGGCACGGCGATCGCTGCCCGTTTTGCCAACACATTCGTCTGCGGATCACGATCATAGACATAAACCGTCAATTCGGATGCGGCCGAGACATAGAGGGTGCGTCCGTCGCCACTGACATTGATGCCGTTCGATCCGCCCAGGCCGGTGAGCGCTGTCGAGAATTGCTTGCCATCGTAGAATTCGACCGTCGTCAGGGGAAGGCGCAAAAAATCTTCGGCAATGCGCATCAAGCCGCTTCTGTACTTATGATCGTTTGTGACGTAGAAGGCATCAGGGCCGACGCCGACGATGTCGTTCGGGCTGATGAGTTGCGGGCCGGTGACGGTGCGCCGGTGCTTCAGCGTCGTCCCGGCGATGTCGAAAATTTCAATGGTGTGCTTCTGGTTGGCGTGATTGATGACGAACAGCGTCTTCTGCCCATCCGGCGCCCGATACAGGCTGATGCCATGCGGGTGGAACCCTTCCGGCAGCGCAGCGGCGGTCAAGTCAAGCGCGCCGGCCCGGTTTTTGAGGTCGTAGCCCCAGATGGCACCGCGCACGGTTTTTCCGGCCAGGGCGGCGCGCCGGTCATAACCGGCAAGATAGGCAATGTGCGTATCGGGATCAATGGTCAGGTCTTCGATGCCGGCGATTCCGCCGTCCGTCACCGTTGTGCATACCCCGGCCGCTTTGGGCTCAAGCGTCAGAAAAATTCCGGAAACCTTCAGAAAAAAAACGCCCCAGACAACCACCGCAAAGAGCAGAATCAGGGCGATCCAGCGTAGGGTTCGTTTCACGGCACGCTCCTTGATTCGCTTAACAGCGGCGGATGAAGGCCTCGATTTGCTCCGATACTTCCTTCGGTTTGCTGAACACCAGTTCGTGTCCCATATTTTTCATCAATACGATCTGGGCGTGCGGCATGTTGGTTTTCATCGTCCGCTCGATCTTGTGGTCGATGATGGCCGATTTTTCGGCGCGCAGGATCAGGACGGGCGACTTGATGTGTTTGGACGACTCCCAAAGATCCTTGGTGCGCAGGGCAGATTTGGCCAGAGTGTTGGGGGCGAGGTTTTTCTTGTCGTAGCGCAGCAGGTAGCGGCCATTCTGCCCTTCAACGACGCAGTGTTTGAACATGTAGTCGCCCAGCCCGGCCAGCCTGTTGTCGTAGTGCCGGTAGACGTGCTCCTTGTTTCTGAAAAACTTTGGCGTGGTGAAGAGCGCGTAGAGAAGGAGGAAGACGCCCTTGGTGCTCAAGGCTGGGGCGCTGTCGATCAGGGTGACGCTCTTGACCAGTTCGGGATGAGTGCCGGCGAATTTGAGGCTGTACTGGCCGCCCAGCGAATAGCCGACCAGATGGAACGGCTCTTGGATGACCGCCTGCTGGAAGGTGAGCAGGTCGGCGGCAATGGCGTCGTTGGTGTAATCGGCGTCGTAGCTCTTGCCGTTGTCGCTCTTGCCGTGTCCTTTGAGATCGAGGAGGACAAGGTGATAGTTTGCCTTGAGGTCCTCCGTCATTGCTTCGAAGCAGTGGCTTTCCACCAGCATGCCGTGCAGCAGGAGCATTTTCGCCTTGCCCGGATTGGGGAGTTCGTAATAGGCGTAGCGGGTGTTTCCGATCTGGATGTTTTTGCTGTCCATGGCGTTTTTTTCCTCTTAGAATGGGCATCTGATGGCGCATTCTCGCACGAGATGTCCTCCTCGGTGCACCGTTGGGGCGAAGCAAGGGTGGTGCGTGTTTTCGGTATTTTTGGAGAGGTGGTATGGCGGTATCTCGTCGCAGTCGCTGGCTGATGGGGCTGGCGCTTTCCCTTCTTTTTCTTACTCTGGTGGCGGTCGTCGGCGCCCAGTTCGCTACCCGCGCCCTGAAATCCAAGGTGGAAACGGTCCTGGGCGCCAACGGCGAAATCGGTGAAATTCGCCTCGGGTTGACCTCAGTCGAAATCGTCAATCTTCGCATCAAGGCGGCGAGCGGCTGGCCGGTGCCGGACGAATTGCGTGCTAAGCGGATCGTCATTCGTCCCGATCTCAGGGCGCTCCTTTCGAGCCATTTCCGCCTGTCGAGCATTTCGGTCGAAGACGCCTATATTTCTTTACTGCGCCGCAAGGACGGCAAGTTGCTGATTCTGCCTTCGCTACTGGATAAGGCATCGGATCAGCCCGATGCCAAATCCTATTCCGTGCAGGTGGGGGCGGTGACCCTGTCCGGCGGCGCAGTGGACTTTTTCGACGCCACGGTGCGCAAGCCGGCGCACCAGACCCGTCTGGAGCAGGTGGCCGCCCGCCTCGGCAAGATCAGTATTCCCGATTTGACCGGACGCACGGACATCGATGTGGAAGCGGTGGTCAAGGGGGTGCGCCACGATGGAAAACTGACGATCAAGGGCGATGCCGAGTTTGCCAGCCGCGATTCCGAAATCAGCGCGCGGCTGCGGGGCGTCGATCTTGTGGCTTTCCAGCCTTACCTGATCAAGGCGGCGGAAAGCGGCGTGCGGCGCGGAACGCTTGATCTCGAAATCAAATCGACCGTGCGTGCCCATCGGCTCAGGGCGCCTGGAACCCTGACCCTTTCCGGTCTGGAGCTCTCTTCAAGCGGGGGGTTCATGGGCCTGCCGCGTACTACTGTGCTTTCGATGATGAAGGACAAAAACGGCGTGATTTCGACCCAATTCGTGCTCGAAGGCGACATCAACGATCCTTCTTTTTCGCTCAATGAGAATTTCTCCGGCCGGGTTGCCTCCTCCCTGGCCGGGGTGATGGGCGTCAGTCTGGGCGGGCTGGCGAAGGATGTCGGCACGGCGGGTGGCAGTGTCATCAAGGGCGTGGGGGATACGGTTGGTAAAATCTTTGGCAGGAAATGAGGGACAAGCATGGAAAGAGAATATCGCGATAATGGACCGGCTCGAGCTGAGATCGATGCCTTGCCGGGGGCAACGCTGCTTGAATTCGGCACGTCCTGGTGTGGCCATTGCCGCGCCGCGCAGCCCTTGCTTGAAATTGCTTTGTCCGGGTGCGCCGGCCTGCGCCATCTGAAGGTCGAAGATGGGCCCGGGCGCTCTTTGGGCCGTTCCTTCCGGGTCAAGCTGTGGCCGACACTGATCTTTCTCAAGGACGGCGTTGAGCAGGCACGCTTGGTGCGTCCGCAGAGCGCGGAAGACATCAGCGATGGTTTGCGGCGTATTCTTTCGCCTTGAATCCCTGCCAAGCCTGCGGCGCTTGTTGCGCCGCTTTTCGCGTCGATTTTCATCCGGCTGAACTGGTGGGCGGCGCGTTTGCCTGGGGTGTCGGCGTTCCGGCTGATCTTGCCTTGCCCGTCACGGCGCGCCTGATGCGTATGCGTGGCACTGACGATAACCCGCCGCGCTGCGCGGCCTTGCTCGGCGAATTGGGACAATGGGTGGCGTGCGGCATCTACGAGAGCCGTCCGTCACCGTGCCGTGAATTTGAGGCCGGACATGAGGCCTGCGCCCGGGCGAGGCGGCGGCTTGGGCTACCACCCCAGACCGGGTGGTGCGTGGCATAATTTCAGGCAATCCGTATGAGGGGCCCCTTAGCATGCAATTGAGCGCCAGACCGCACCAGAACGCCACTGTCCTCGCCGCTTCGGGGCGCATCGACCAGAATTCCTCGGATGATTTTCTTGCGGCCCTGCAAGGCCATCTGGAGGGCAGCGACGTTGCGGCGGTGCCGCTGGTTCTCGACTTTTCCGGCGTGGACTACATCTCCAGTGTCGGGCTGCGGGCGTTGATGATGATTTCCCGCCAAGTCAAGGCCAAACAGGGAAAAATCGGCATCGCCGCGCTCCAGCCGTTGGTGCGCGAAGTGTTTGGCATTGCCCGCTTCGAGCTGGTGATTCCCTGTTTTGACAGCGTTGATGGCGCCATTGCGGAGCTGTCGGCATGAAAGTCAAGTTCTGGGGAACGCGTGGCTCACTGCCGGTTGCGGCGACGGCTGCCGATATCCGCAAGAAAATCATCGCCGCGCTGACTGCCGCCAATGGCCGCAGCTTTGCCTCGGCAGATGAGATCGAAGCGTTTGCTGACCAGTTGCCTTTTGCTGTTGCGGGCGGCTACGGCGGACATTCTTCCTGTGTCGAACTCCTCTGCGGCGGGCCGGAGCATGTGATCTGTGACCTCGGCAGTGGTGCCCGGCCACTGGGGCAGGCCAAGATCGCCGCGTTCGGGCCGGCTTGTCCGCAGGACTACCACGTCTTTCTGTCGCATCTGCACTGGGATCATCTGATGGGGCTGCCGTTTTTTGTGCCCCTGTACCTTCCCGGCAACCGTATTTTTATGTACGGGTGCCATGCCGAAATGGAGGGTGCTGTCCGTCTGCAAATGTCCGAGCCCTGTTTCCCGGTTCTTTTTGACCAAGCCGCCGCCAAGATTGAGTTTCACCAACTCGAACCCGGCAAGCCTTATGACATTGCCGGGCTGCGGGTGACCGCCAAGAAGCAGATGCATCACGGCGATTCTTACGGCTACCGCTTCGAGAAAGCGGGCAAAGTGGTGGTCTACTCGACGGATTCCGAACACAAGAACAATCCCCAGGCGCGTGCCGGCTTTGTCGAATTTTTCCGCGCTGCCGACCTGGTCGTGTTCGATGCCATGTACAGCTTGGCCGAGGCTGTTTCGGTCAAGGCGGACTGGGGACATTCGAGCAACATAGATGGCATCGAGCTCTGCCAGGAGGCCTGTGCCCGCCGATTGGCGCTGTTTCACCATGAACCGGTGCATGACGACGCACGGCTTGACGCCTTGCTTGCCGACACGCGGCGCTTCGAGGAAATCTCGCGGGGCAATGGCCCGCCGCTCGAAGTCATTTCGGCCTACGATGGATTGACCGTCGCGTTGTGATCCGGCCGTTTTCCTTTCTGATCCAGTGTGGCCGCAGGATGACCTGACCTTGCTCCTGTTTCGCTTTATCGGACGCTGATTTCTACCCGGCGGTTCTTGGGTTCGGAGACCTCATCAGCGGTTGGCACTACCAGTTCGCGCTCGCCGCGTCCGGCGACCTCGATCAGTTTCGCGTCGAGTCCGGCCGCAATCAAGCTCTCGCGGACCATCGCCGCGCGCTGCCGGGACAGGGCATCGTTCGAGGCCAAGCTGCCGACCCGGTCGGTATGGCCGATCACCGTCACTTCAGCGGCGCCTCGTTTGAGAATCTCCGCCTTGACCTGAGGAAAGGCGGCCAGTGATTCAGGCGTCAGGATGTCGCTGCCTTCCTGGAAATAGACGACGAAACTGTGCGGCCGCACCGGTTGCGCCGCGAGGGCTGCGCCGAAGCGTTCCTGAACGGCGGCGGCCGATTCCTGGTAGGCGGATGAGTAACTTCCCAAACGGCGAGCGCTTGCCGCATAGGGTTTGTCGAGACGCTGCTCATTCGGGCCGGGATTGATGATGAGGGCGCTTGCGCTGCCGTCGGTCGAGGGCAGCAAGACAACCCGTTCATTGGCGCACGCCGTCAGCGCCGGTGCGCACCTTGTCGGCGACCTGTAGCGATGCGCCAACAGTCGCGGGCATTTTTTCACTGCCGCGTTCAATATGCACCGCGCCGCGGACATGTTTGACCATGCCTGCTGTTTCAGCGGCCTCTGCCCAGACGTTGCCGCCGAGACTGGCAAATAGCAATGCGGCCATCCAATATGCTTTAATCACGTTTCATTCTCCTTCCTCATCATCGTGTCCGATCCTGCCGACGAAATCACCGTTCCGGCGCGCTTTGCCGCGTTGCCCGATCTGCTCGATCACCTCTGTCGACAGGCGGAGGCCGCTGGTATTGGCCCGGACTGCCAGTTGCGCATGCAGTTGGTTGTCGAGGAGCTGTTTGCCAATACCATCCATCACGGCCACGGTGGCGAATGCGACGCCGCCGTGCGGCTGATGGTGTCCTGTAGCGAGGGCTGCTGCCGGTTGCACTATGATGATACTGCGCCTCCGTTTGATCCGCTGCAAGCCCCGGTTTCGCCTCCTTCGCCGGAACGGCCGGGGGGTGCCGGGTTGCACCTGTTGCGCCGTCTGATTCATTCGGGGCGTTATGCACGAACTGACACCGGAAACCACATTGAATTGGTTTTTCGGGAGACGGGTTGAAGGACCGCTGAACTGGTCGAAGCGGACAGACTCGCTCATAATCGCGCCTTGCCGGAATGCAGCCGTTCACGGTTGCCGTGTTTTCGAAAGGATTTGCCATGCTTCAAGCCTACCGTGCCCATGCCGCTGAACGTGCTGCCCTGGGGATCCCGCCGCTGCCGCTTTCCATGCAACAGGCCAGGGAACTGGTCGAACTGCTGAAGAACCCGCCGCAGGGCGAAGAGGCGTTTCTGCTTGAGTTGCTGACGCAGCGCATTCCGGCGGGGGTCGATGAGGCGGCCCAGGTCAAGGCGGATTTTCTGGCGGCGGTGGCGAAGGGTCAGCAGGCCTGCGCGCTTGTCTCGCGCGCCCGCGCCACCGAACTGCTGGGCACCATGGTCGGCGGTTACAACGTCAAACTGCTGATCGATGTGTTGGCCGATGCCGAAGTCGGCGCGGTGGCGGCGAATGCGCTCAAATTCACATTGCTGATGTTCGACACCTTCAATGACGTCAAGGAGTTGGCGGACAAAGGTGTCGCCAACGCCCAGGCCGTGCTGCGCTCCTGGGCTGAGGCCGAGTGGTTCACGAGCCGCCCGCCCGTGCCGGCTTCGATGAAAGTCACCGTGTTCAAAGTGACGGGCGAAACCAATACCGATGACCTTTCGCCGGCGCCGGATGCCTGGTCGCGCCCGGATATTCCGCTGCACGCGCTGGCCATGCTGAAAAACCCGCGCCCCGGTATCGAGGCCGATGAAGCGGGCAAGCGCGGCCCGATCCAGCAACTGGAGGCGCTGAAGGCCAGGGGCAATCCGGTCGCTTATGTCGGCGATGTGGTCGGCACCGGCTCGTCGCGCAAGTCGGCAACCAATTCCGTGCTGTGGTGGACGGGCGAGGACATTCCCTTCGTGCCCAACAAGCGTTTTGGCGGCGTCTGCCTGGGCGGCAAGATCGCGCCCATTTTCTTCAATACGCAGGAAGACGCTGGCGCGCTGCCGGTGGAAATCGACGTGTCGCACATGCACATGGGCGACGAGATCGAGCTCAAGATTGACCAAGCCACGGCCAAGGTCATCGCGCTGAAAAACGGCGCGGTCATTGCCGAGGCCGAACTGAAAACGGCGGTGCTGCTCGACGAAGTGCGCGCCGGCGGTCGCATTAACCTGATTATCGGCCGGGCGCTGACGGGTCGAGCGCGTGAAGCGCTGGGCTTGCCGGCTTCCACGCTGTTCCGCCTGCCGCAAGCGCCGGTGGATACGGGCAAGGGCTACACGCTGGGGCAGAAAATGGTCGGCCGCGCCTGCGGTCTGCCGGAAGGCCAAGGCATCCGCCCCGGCACCTATTGCGAGCCGAAAATGACCACGGTCGGTTCGCAGGACACCACCGGCCCGATGACGCGCGACGAGCTGAAAGACCTCGCCTGTTTGGGCTTCTCCGCCGATCTGGTGATGCAGTCCTTCTGCCACACGGCGGCGTATCCGAAACTGATCGACGTCAAAATGCACCGCTCGCTGCCTGGCTTCATCACGGCGCGCGGCGGCGTTTCGCTGCGGCCGGGTGATGGTGTCATCCATAGCTGGATCAACCGCCTGCTGCTGCCGGATACCGTCGGCACCGGCGCCGATTCGCATACCCGCTTTCCCATCGGCCTTTCCTTCCCGGCCGGTTCCGGGCTGGTCGCCTTTGCCGCCGCCACCGGCGTCATGCCGCTCGACATGCCGGAATCGGTGCTGGTGCGCTTCAAGGGTAGTCTGGCTGAGGCTTCTCAGCGCGGTATCACGCTGCGTGATCTGGTCAATGCCATTCCGCTTTACGCCATCAAGCAAGGCTTGCTGACGGTGGCCAAGGCCGGCAAGCAAAACATTTTTTCCGGCCGCATTCTCGAAATCGAAGGGCTGCCCGATCTGAAGGTGGAGCAAGCCTTCGAGCTGACCGACGCTTCCGCCGAGCGTTCTGCCGCTGCGTCCACCGTGCGGCTCAACCGCGAGCCCGTGGTTGAATATCTGCGCTCCAACATTACGCTGATGCAGTGGATGATCGCCAACGGCTACGAGGACAAGCGCACCCTGACGCGCCGTATTCAGGCGACTGGATCGCCCACGGCACGCTGCTGGCGCCGGACGCCGATGCCGAATACGCCGCCGTGATCGAAATCGACCTGGCCGACATCCAGGAACCCATCGTCGCCTGCCCGAACGACCCGGACGACGTGAAGCCGCTCTCCGAAGTGGCGGGCACACCGATTGACGAAGTGTTCATCGGTTCGTGCATGACCAACATCGGCCATTTCCGCGCTGCCAGCAAGATCCTTGAGGGCAAGACCGATCTGCCGGCGCGTCTGTGGATGGCGCCGCCGACCAAAATGGATGCCATGGTGTTGAATGCCGAGGGTCATTACGGCGTACTCGGCGTTGCCGGCGCGCGCCTGGAGCTGCCCGGCTGCTCCCTATGTATGGGCAACCAGGCGCAGATCCGCAAAGGCAGCACGGCGATGTCGACGTCCACCCGCAATTTTCCCAACCGGCTCGGCATCGACACCCATGTCTATCTTGGTTCGGCCGAACTGGCGGCGATCTGCGCCCTGCTCGGCAAGATACCGAGCGTGGCCGAATATCAGGCGCAAATGGCCGTGGTCAATGCCCAGGCGGCGGACATCTATCGCTATATGAACTTCGACCAGATTGCCGATTTTGTTGAGGTGGCGGCGACGGTGAAGGGGTGATTCATTGGAGTGGCGCTGGAAATTCGAGCCTAGCCCCTTTTTCCCTTTTGCCCCTTTTTCCCTTTTCGCTCAACATTAGCCATGAGACACGCTGAAAGACACAGGACACAACGCATTGGATGGCTGCGCGCGGCTGTTCTTGGGGCAAATGACGGCATTGTTTCCACGGCCAGCCTTGTCCTTGGCGTAGCTGCGGCAGGTGCGAGTCCAGAAAATATCCTGATTGCAGGGGTTGCCGGTCTTGTCGCCGGAGCAGCCTCGATGGCTGCGGGCGAGTATGTTTCGGTGAGTTCCCAAGCGGATACCGAGAACGCCGACCTGGATCGGGAGCGACAGGAGTTGGTTGACGATCCCATGGGCGAACATGCCGAGATGACCGCCATATATGTTAAGCGCGGACTTGAACCGGAACTTGCTGCACAAGTGGCTACCCAGTTGATGGCTCACGACGCCCTCGGTGCCCATGCGCGCGATGAGATGGGAATCACCGAAATGACGACCGCGCAGCCGGTTCGGGCCGCATTGGCATCGGCTGCAACTTTTGCCGTTGGCGCTGCCCTACCGCTTCTGGTTGTGCTGCTGATACCACCATCTTTGCTTCTTTGGGTTGTTTCGGGCAGCTCGCTGTTGTTTCTTGCGCTACTGGGTTCTCTGGCTGCGAGTGTTGGTGGCGCTTCCGTGGTTACGGCTGCTGCACGGGTAAGCTTTTGGGGTGCCATAGCAATGGCTTTGACCACGGGCGTTGGCGCTTTATTTGGCATAACTGCTTGAGAAGAGAGGACGCCATGGGTGCAAATGAAGGTACAGCGCCTCCCGCCCGTTTCGAATCAATCAGCGCTGTGACGCTGGCAACCCACGATATGGCGCGCGCCGTTCAATTCTATCTCAAGCTGGGATTTCACCTCCGCCATGGTGGTGAGACTGCGCCATTCACCAGCCTCGATGTCGGCACAGGATGCCTGAATCTGATGGCAAAAAAGGGGGATCAAAGCTGGTCATGGTGGGGAAGAGTGATTTTTTATGTTTCCGACGTCGATGCGTTGTATCAGGCCGCGATTGCACACGGACTTCAGCCTCATTCCGTGCCACGCGATGCGGAATGGGGCGAACGCTACTTCCACATCACCGATCCGGACGGGCATGAACTGAGCTTCGCTCGACCTTCTCAGCCGCAATAACGGCGGCAGGTTCAACGACTCACCCCGGTATCAAGCGCTTGGACTGGCGTACAACCCGTCGATTTTTGCGGCGCAAATGAAATCATTTTCGGACAGGCCTCCGATGGCATGTGTCGAATAATGAACACGGCACTGTCTGAAGCTAATCTCAAGTTCGGGATGATGGTTTTCGCGATGTGCAACCCAGGCGGTTGCATTAACGAAGGCCATGGTTTCGTAGAAGTTTTTGAAAAGGAAAGTCTTGACCAGCTCCTTATCAAGCTGCTCCCAGCCACTCAAATTCTGCAATAAGTGGTCGATTGCTGGCTGGTCCAATGGCGGAACCCCGCCTTCGCAAGGCTTGCAACGCCTTGCCGTCAAGTCAAGAGCATTCATAGCCATCCTCCAATCTGTTGTTTTGAATTTCTTGCGGACTTGATCTAAATGGTCGGAAGCCGAATCCTTTAGCCATATCCGTTCGATCCAAACAAGGCACAGTAGTTCGAAATTTGGGGGCAACGGGTGGATAAATTAAAGGGGCCAGGGTCGAATTAATTCTACTCTTGCAAGCATAAAAAATTGAGCCTGGCCCCTTTTTTCCTTTTGTTCAAAAGCGCGAAAAAATGGCGGCGCCCTCCCGTGTATTGGCCTGACGCCCGTTCGTGGAGGGGGGATTTCGGTTAGCATTTTGCCTTGTGCCATTCACCCAGTCCCCGAAATTGATCCGCTTCCTCAACACCTTTGTTACTGTGCAGCAACGCCGGAGATATCTCCTCATTCTGGCGCTCGGACTCGGCTATAGCATCAATATCGGATTGTTCTACTATTTTGCCCAGTATGTTCTGGCGATCGGCGGCACGGCGCAAAAGGCGGGCATCCTGTTGACGGCCTCGATGTTGCCGACCCTGCTGCTGGCGATCGCGGGCGGACGCTTTCTCGCCAGAACCCATCCTTTCGTGCTGATCGCCCTCGGGGTTGCCGCTGGCGCCTGCGGACGTTTCGGCATGGCCTGGACTGACCGGTGGACATGGGGACTGCTCGGCTGGTGCGTCATTAACGGCTTGTCTTATGCGCTGGCGTTCTCGACCCTGTTGCGGATCGCTACCGAAGTCGCTCCGCCTGCCCATAAGGCGGAGGCGGTCAGTTATTACACGCTGGTCATTCAACTGGGCCATGTGCTGGGCAGTTTCTTCGGCACCTATTTGCTGGTCTGGGGCGGTTTTGAACTGCTGTTTGGATTGTCCGGTTTCTTTCTGCTCGCCCTGTTGCCCCTGCTCGGCTGGATCGGGCTGCGTCAGGAACTGACGGTGCTGCCCATGCCGGAGCAGCGGCAAGGCGGGGCAGGGACTGCGGCCCTGTCCAGGGAAATCTGGCTGGCGCTATTGATGATCGTCGCCATCGGTGCCGCCAACGGTGTGCCGATGCAGTTCATGCCGGTTCATTTGCGGGTTTCCCCGGCAACGGCCAACATCCCCGTTCCCTATTTTCTGACTGCCGCCACGCTGGCGATTGTGGCTACCCGCTTCGGATTTGCGCGGCTGATGGATGGCGCGCAACAGGGCCTCTGGTTCAGACGCTTTCTCATCACCCTCGGGTTGTCCCTGCTGGCACTGCCTTTCATGCGCGAGCGCTGGTCCTTGATGGTCGCTGCCATCGCTTACGGCGCTTCGTACAGCCTGCTCTATCCGAGCATCATGGCGGCTGCGATGCACGCCACGCCGCTGGAATTGCGGGGTAAATTTTCCGCCTGGGCGGCGCTGGCGCTGGAAATGGGCTTGCGCGGACTGGCCATCCCGCTCACTCTGCTGGTCGTCGATAACCGCTACTTGCCGATGTTTGTCGCCCTCGCCCTGCTTTTGCTGCTGGTGGGGAGCGCCTATCAGCGCCAGCAATACCGGAAAGGAAACGCTCTTGCCCAACCCGACGATTGAACAGTTCGCCTACAGGCTCGGCCCGGAGCAGGGAACAATGGCGTATCGCGCCTGGTCGGCAGGAGGGATCGGTGCGACGCGCCCAAGCCTGCTCTGCGCCCATGGCATCAGCCAGAACAGCCGCAATTTTGACGCCCTGGCGCAACGCCTGGTGGGCGATTTCGACATCATCGTGCCGGATTATCCGGGGCGTGGTTTGAGCGATGCCTTCGCCGACAAGCTCAATTACACCCATCCCAACTATGTGGCCCTGTTCCAATCCTTTCTTGCCGCCAAGCACCTCCATGAGCTGTATTGGCTCGGCACCTCGATGGGCGGCCTGACCGGCCTTTGTCTTGCCTCCTTGCCCGAGACGCCGATCAAAAAACTGGTGCTGAATGATGTCGGTCCGGTCATTCCGAAGGAAACGCGCCAACTATTTGTTAAGGCCGCCAAGGCTGGGCCGCTGCGCTATGCCTCGCTTGCCGAGGCGCAGAAGAATATGGCGGGTGTTTTTGCCAATTTTGGCATCATCGAAGCGGAACTTCAGGAGGCCTTCGTTCAGGCTTTGCTGCGTCAGGATGCCGAGGGTAACTGGCGGCCCGACTACGATTTCGGCATTTTCGAGTACGCGCTCAGGCTGCCCGATATTGGCCTGGAAGACGCGCTCTTCTGGAATTTCTGGGCCACCGTGCGCTGCCCGGTGCTGGTGTTGCATGGCGTCAATTCGACCACACTGACTCCGGCCATCATTGCCGAAATGCGTCGTGGCCGTCCGGACATTGAGGTCGTTGATGTCCCGAATACCGGCCACGCTCCGCACCTGATGAACGACGAGCAGGCCGAACTGGTGCGGCGCTGGCTGCTGCGCGATTGATCTGGCTGGTGTCTGTTTCATGCTGCAGGCGGAAGCTGCAAGGAAATGTCAAATAGATCGATTCCGTTGAATTTCCCATTTCCGGTCGTGATAGAATTTTGCATGCGCTGTTCCTGGCGGATCGCTTGGGCAGGGCGACAGATTTTTCCAAAGACCGTTGAGATGAATGAGAAGGAGGCAGTATGAGCGTACCGGTAATGCCGGGAGTCACGGCAAAGACAATCACGACGAAAAGACTGACCACGCGCGTCTTGTTTGCAGGACCGGAAGACGGAATTCCTGTTTTACTTTTGCACGGCAACATGTCGTCTGCAACCTGGTGGGAGGATAACCTGCTGCTGCTGCCGGAAGGGTACCGGGCCATTGCCCCGGATCAGCGCGGCTTTGGCGATGCCGACCCCGACAAGCACATCGACGCCACCCGCGGCTTGGCTGATCTCGCCGATGACGCCGCCGCGCTCCTGGATGAACTGGGTTATGCGCAGGCGCATGTGGTCGGCAATTCCCTGGGCGGGAATGTTGTTTACTGGCTGATGGCCGACCATCCCGAGCGGCTGAAGTCCGTGTTTTTCGCCGGTTGCGGTTCTCCCTACGGATTCCGCGGAACCAAGGATGAAATCGGCACGCCCTGCTATGACGATTATGCTGGCGCCAGCGGCGCGCTGGTCAATCCTGGCACGGTCAAGTCGATTAAGGAAAGGGATACCAGCCCGGACAACCCCTTGGGATTGAGGGCAGCCTTGAATGCCCTGGTATTCAACTCCAAACTGGTGCGGCCTGAACGGGAAATGTCGCTGCTGCTGGCCAGCATGGCCATTCATGTCGGCGAAAAGGATTTCCCCGGCGATGGCATCAAATCGCCCAACTGGCCGTATTGGACGGCGGGCAACTGGGGTTCGGTCAATGCCCTTTCTCCCAAGTACCATGTCGACGTGAACAAGATTTACCAGGCCAAAAACAAAGTGCCTGTTCTCTGGGCCAGGGCGGAAAAGGACATTGCCGTGTCCGATCAATCGGGCTCTGATCTGGCGATTCTGGGCCAAAAAGGCCTGATTCCCGGTTATCCCGGCGCGGAGATTTTCCCGCCGCAGCCGATGGAAAAACAGATCCGCCGCTTTTTGAATGATTACGCCAAGGCCGGCGGCACCTATCAGGAAGTCTTGTTCAAGGGGCTCGGTCATGCCTTCTTCGCTGAACAGCCGCTGCGTTTCAACGCCGTGCTCAACAACTTCATCCTCTCGGTCGATAAAACGGTCGAGTTGATGGGCGGCGCCGGGAAGTGACCGCCGGCTGCAGGCGTACTGCGGCAAAGGCAACACTTTGAACGACCGGGCGGCGGACAGTTCGGAGCGTCGGATCACGACCCTCTGGACTGTCCGCCGCCTCTTTCATTTTTGGGCCGGGATTGCTGGAAACTCATTTTTCTGTGGTTGGGAAATCGGCAGTCAGATATGATTGACCTACGGCATCATCGCTTCTGAGTTCAGCAGCGCATGGGCCGCAACCCCCGTATTTGCGGAAGTGATGAGGTTAAGGCCATGAAGAAATCGACTTCTCCTACCCTGAGCCAAGGCTTTACCGACGTGCAGTGCGGCGATACCGGGAGCTTCCTCATCAGCCACACCGATGAAGTCAGCCACATCGCCATGCAGTCCCTGTTCGCGCATTTGAACGAGATTTGCGAGGGTGCGCTCATCGTGGACCGGCGGGCGCGCATCGTCTGGTTGAGTCCGAAATACGCCGATCTGCTGGGGATTGCCGAGCCGGATACGGTGGTGGGCCTGCCGGCAGAGTCGATCATCCCCAACAGCCTGATGCGGCAGGTCGTGCGGACGGGCGAGCCGATCATTCTCGACATCATGGCCTTCGGCAAAGAGTCGTTCGTGGTGACGCGCATGCCGGTCAAAACGCCGGACGGTAAAGTCGTCGGCGCCATTGGCTTTGTGCTCTACGAACGTCTGCACTATCTGAAACCGCTGGTGGCCAAGTTTGCCCAGTACCAGCACGAGATGTTGCTTGCCAAACAGAAGCAGGTGCAAGGGCGGAGCGCCAAATACTCATTCGACCAGATTGTCGGCTCCAGTTCGGCCGCCCTGGAGGCCGTCCATCTGGCCAAGCGTGCGGCCAGTCTCGACAGCACCGTCCTCATCCAGGGTGAAACGGGCACCGGCAAGGAACTGATCGCGCACGCCATTCACAGCAGTTCGCCGCGCGCCAACAAGCCTTTTGTCTCGGTCAACGCGGCGGCCATTCCGGAAAACCTGCTCGAAGCCGAATTTTTCGGGACCGCTCCGGGCGCCTATACCGGCGCCGATAAAAATGGCCGCGAGGGAAAGTTCAAACTCGCCGACGGCGGGACCCTTTTTCTCGATGAAATCGGCGACATGCCGCTGCCTTTGCAGGCGAAGTTGTTGCGCGTCCTCCAGGAGCGCGAAATCGAGCCCCTGGGTTCCAACCGGGTTGAGCGGGTGGACGTTCGGGTGATTGCGGCGACGAGCGTTAACCTTGAGTCGCTGGTGGAGCGGGGGCGTTTCCGGCCCGATCTGTATTATCGGCTGAACGTTTTGTCGCTGACACTGCCTCCCCTGCGTGAACGGTGTTCCGATATTCCCATGCTGTGCGACAACCTGCTGGCGCAGATTTCGGAACAGACCGGCAGCAAGAAACGCGGCCTCACGGCGCGGGCCCTGGCGGTCCTGTGCGCTTATTCCTGGCCGGGAAATATCCGCGAACTGCGCAATGTCCTCGAACGCGCCGTGCTGATGTCGGACAAAAAGCGGCTGGATGCGGCCGAGATTGGCCGTGTGCTGCCGGTTGCGGAGGCGCGGGTGGAAGCGCAACACGGCAGTGGGCAGGAAAGCGCGCAGCCCGTCCAGCCCCTGGAGCGCGTCATCGAGAACGCCGAACGTTCTGCCATTCAGCGTGCCTTGATGACGACCCGGGGCAACAAGGTTGCGGCAGCGCAATTGTTGGGGATTTCGCGTGCGACGCTGTATCACAAGCTGTCCCAGCTGGATATTGATGTCTAAAGCTCTGGAATCAGTGTTCAGTATTCCGGATTTTTTTCTGATTTTCTCCGCGCCGCTCAAAACCCTGTCTTGATTCCCGGACGTCTGTGTCGATTTCTGGAATGTCGCCGCAGAATGTCCGTAAAAGCTGCGTCATTGCTGCATGGCACACGGATTGCTAAACCTCTTGGGGAAGATATGGTTCCAGGAGGGGCTTTTGATGTTCGTCGATTGCAATGATGCGCCAGTGGTCCCGGATGCCATTGTGGCTCATATCGATTGTCTGGAGGGCGATGTCGACGAGGGTATGGTGGCGGCGTTGGCGCGTTGGCAGGCGTTTTGCCATGTGCTCGCCGAACGCTACGGATTCTGCCAGGTTTGGCTGAACCGGGTCGAAGCGGGTCATCGACTGCAGCCGATGATCGGCACCGGCGTGTTTCCCGTGCCCGGTTGCCCAGGTTCCTGTTCCGGCAATGCGCCGGTTGGATATTCGATCGTCCGCGATTTTTGTGAGGACGCCCTGTACCGGCTCTGGTACGGTCCTCATTTCAAGTGTGTGGCCTCCCGGAACCAAGCTGGCGGGGCCGCCTTCGCCTGCCGGTGGATGTCGCCGCAGGGAAGGCACTTCGCGCTGACCCTGCATGGCCCCTCGAAATACCGTCGTCCCGAACCCTCGCTGGTGGAGGAGCTGACCGCCACTTCGCGCTATCTCAAAGACCTGTTCGAAACCGGTTCGGTGACGCATTCGTCACCTCGTAGAAGGCCGTTGATTTGTGGTCTGCGCCCCATTTATCCGGAAGATCGCTATCCGCAGTATTAAGTTAAGGCCAGGAGTGATTGTTGTCATGGATCTTCAGAACTACCACGACATTGCGTCGGACGACCCTTCCGAACTCTACGACGACGATTTTTTGGCCACCAGCTTCGACTGCGGTGTGGGCGAGGGAGGGAATAACAGCAGGGGCCGCAGGAAGGAATCGGGCAAGCATCTGTACCGCGTTTCCGAATACGCGCGCATCCTCGCCCTCAAATGTGGCCTGAACTTGACCGAAGCGAATCTGGTCAAGGAAGCATCCCGCTTCCACGACATTGGCGAGAGCGGGGTTTCCGGCGCCATCCTTAACAAGCCGGGAAAGCTCAATGCGGAAGAGTGGGAGCTGATGAAATCCCACACCAAGCTGGGGTATCAAATGCTGCGCGGTTCAAAAAACCCGGTGACCGAAGCCGGTTCGATCATTGCCCTGACCCACCACGAACGCTGGGACGGCAGCGGCTATCCGCACGGGTTGTCGGGGAGCGCCATTCCGCTTTACGGCAGGATCGCCGCCCTGGCCGATGTGTTTGATTCCCTGACCTCGGATCGGCCTTATAAAAAGGCGGTATCGCTGGAAGAAAGCTGCAGCTACATCTATAGCGAGCGCGGCAAGCATTTTGATCCGCATTTGGTGACGCAATTTCTTGAAAGCATGGAGCCCTTTTTTTGCATTCAAAGGGATTTTGCGGGTTGAATCGTGCGCTGACCGCCGGATAAGCCGGATCGGGCGTCGGAAGTTTTTGGGGAGGAGTGAAGGTGCCATTTGTCGATGCCAAAGGGATCCAATTGCATTATGTCGAGCATGGTCAGGGCGATCACGTTGTCTTGTATGTGCACGGCAATCTGGGGTGCGTGGATTGGATGAATCTGGTTTGGCCGCATCTGCCCAAAGATCTGCGGGTTATCGCCATTGACTGGCGGGGGTGCGGGCTCTCCGACAAGCCTGCGCTGGAAGCAGCCTATGCCAACTACAGTATGCCTCAGCACGCCGAGGACATGATCCATGCGCTGGATGCGCTTGGAATCGGGTCATGCGGACTGTGCGGCCATTCCACTGGCGGCATCATCGCGCTCTACATGCTGGACAAGCAGCCAGCGCGTTTTACGCGTTTTTTGGGGCTTGATCCGATCGGCCCGATGGGGATCGCCTTGGCGGAAGACAAAGTGGCCCTCTTTTCGCAAATGAAGGCGGACCGCGAATTTACCTTCCGCGTTCTGGCCACCGCTGCCGCCTCGCTCTTCGATGTGGCCACCCTTGGCACGGAGCGGCCTGCTTTTGCGCCGGGGACGAGCGACGAGCAAAAGGCCTTATACGAACATCTGGTCGATATGACGCGCCTGCTTTCGGACGGCATCTGGTTCGGAACCCCACACAATCTGGCGCACGAACACGAGGACGGGATGTTGCGGGCGCGCCAGAAACAGATCGCCCACCCCACCAAGATTCTTTGGGGCGAGCTCGATTTCTGGATTCCACGCGAGCACATGGAGGAAATGGCGGAGCAGATGCCGAATTGCAGCCTCGAGATCATCCCAGGCGTCGGCCACTCGATGAATGTCGAGCAACCCGCTGAATTCGCCCGCAGATTCACGGCCTTCTTCCAGCCTGCAAATGGGGGCTCCAGCGTTTAGCCAAGACTTGAGAGCCACAGTCTCTGCCGATTTTTCGATTCATCATTTGACCACTTTAGGAGAGAACATGTACAAGCTTTGCCTCTCTCGTGCCTTCGTATCCGCCCTCGTGGCGGGTACGTTTTTTCTTGGCACGACCTTTGCGCAGGCGCAGCCAGCCGGCAAGGAACTGACCCCGCGCGCGGCGACCGCATCTTTGGCGTCGCTGAAGAAATACCATGAGATCAAGAACTTCCGTATCGGCGGCAAGTACGATTTAGACCGGCCGGATTCCTGGGCGAACGGCGGCGAGGGCGGCGTCACGCTCGAATCCCTGGGCGCCGGGCCGCTGCGTCTTTCCTATATCGCCGTCGGCACGCCGAAGAGGAATGCCAAGGGCGAAATCACCAACGCCATCATCATCAGCAGCTACTATTCCGGCGACGCTTCGGCCATGTACAGCTTTTGGCAGGAAGGACAACCCTTCACCAAGCTGCCTTTTTCCGCCGCCCATGTGGGCAAGGGTAAGCTGTTCGACACCGACCGCTACTACGTCATTTACCTCGATGCCCTTGGCCTTTGGGGCGCCAGCAAGCCGAGCGACGGGCTGGGAATGAAATTTCCGCAATACAACATGTTTGATCTGGTGCAAGCCAATTACCGCCTGCTGCGCGATCATCTGAAAGTGGCTCAGGTCCAATTGGCCACGGGCGTTTCCATGGGGGGTACCCAGACCTATGTGTGGGGCCTGCTGCATTCGCGCGATGGCTTCGTCAAAGCGATCATGCCGATTGGTGGCAAGACCCAGTCGGCTTACGGCGAAGACCCGGTGGGTGACTGGATTTTTCAACTGATGACGGCGGCCATCGAATCCGACCCGGCCTGGCGTGAAACCAAGGGCAATTATTACCACCTGCCGAAGGAAAAACACCCGAATCAGGGCGTGGCGTTCGGCTGGTCCATGCTCAGCCATACCGGCTTCGGCCTCGACTTCCGGGCCAATTCGCCTTGGGCAGCGGTCGAGAAAGAAGTCTTCTACTGGGACGCCAAAGGCAATGAGGGCGCCAGCCAGAAGGCCAAGGCCGCCATTTTTGATGCGGTGGACCTGATCTATCGCAACCGGGCCGGCGGCCCGCCCGTCAGCGTCCAGGACAGGCTCGGCCAGATCAAGGCCCGCACGCTGGTCCTGCATGTCGAAAACGACCAGTGGCTGGTATCGGATTTTGCCCGCTCCTCGGCGCAAAAAATCCCGGGCGCCCAGTTTGCCTCGTTTGGCGACAACTACGCGCACTACGCTGTATTCAAGGCGGCCGAGACACTTAAAAACAACCCGCTGGTCAATACCTTCCTGCGCGATATCGGCCTTATCGCCGACCCCGACCTGAAATACGTCGCCAGGAACTACCGCAGCCCCCGCGTGGACATGAAGGCCGAAGCCGGCAAGTCCTTCTGGAAGGACAAGATGGTCTACCCCTTCCCGGTCAAGTACGCCAAGGCCAAGGACAGCAAGGGCATCACCTGGAACGTTGCCTACATGGATGAGTACAACGGTGTTGAAAAGAACCCGCCGGTGCTGGTCATCGTCCATGGCAAGGGCGCTTTCGGCGCGCACTATGGCTATCTGATGAAGTACGCGCTGGAACGTGGTTTGCGCGTTGTCGTTCCCGATATTCCGCACTATGGCTTGTCCGGATCGAGCAATCTCGACCAGTCGAATGCCCGGACCCTGAGCCAGGTGCGTGACGTGTTGCACGATGTGGTGGTGCGGCAACTGGGGATCAAGAGCGCCCATTACCACGGCCATTCGCTTGGCGGTCAGGTCATCCTCGGCTATGCCCTGAGATATCCCGCTGCCGTCAGAAGCCTCATCCTCGAAGCGCCGGCCGGGACTGAACAGGCGACCCGGGTAACGCCGGGATTGAGCCTTTCCCTGCATGAGAAATCAGTGGGCGCCGATATGGCGACCTGGAAATCGGCGTGGGGCGCCATGCTGGATCAGGAAATGGGCAAAAATCCGCAACAAATCCGCGACTTTTTCGAGTGGAAGGGCGCCTCCGGCTACTTCAAGGTCAACAGCGAGTACGCCAGACTGCACACCGACCAGCGCATCGCCATCCTGGATTATCCGAAGGAACGCGATCAGTACATCACCTCCTTCATCTACGACGTCTGGGCCATGACCAACGAAAACGTCAAGGAAGACCCGAACAGCCTGTACAAGCAACTGCCCAAGCTCAGGATGCCGATCTTCCTGCAGTTCGGAGCGCAGGAACCCTTCATTCCGATCACGATGGTCAGCGGTTTGAAGAGCCTCGCCCGCGATGTGATCGTGCCCTTCAAGGACATGATGACCAAAGCAGGCAATCCGCCCTTTATCAAGATTTATCCGGGCGCTGGCCATTTCATCCATACCGATCTTCCGTATGAATACGCCAAGGATACCGTCGACTTCGTCCGCAAGGGCAAGGCCGAAAATGTCAGCAATGCTGCGATCATCAGCATGATCGAAGGCGCCGCCGTGGCCAAGCCCGCTGCCGCGCCGACCCAAACCGCCGCCAAACCGGGCGGCCTGTCCAAGTGATCGCGGCCCACGAACCAAGGAGCATATTGTGAAAAGAGAATTGATGCGTCATCTGCTGGTTGCCGTTGCGGCGCTGGCATTCACTGCGGCCGCGCAGGGCGGTGAAATGAACATTACCGGCACCTGCGCGCTGCCGGTCAAGGATATCTGCGACCTCAAGCAATCCTACGACATCAGCGGCTTCAGGCTGGGCGGCAAGTACGATCTCGATAAGCCGGAGAGTTGGCAATTCGGCGGTGAGGGCGGCACTACCCTGGAATCATTGGGGATGCCGCCGCTGCGCGTGTCGTACATCGCCGTCGGGACACCTCGATACAACGACCGGGGTGAAATCAACAACGCCATCGTCATCAACAGCTATTACTCCGGTGACGCGGCCAACATGTACAACTTCTGGGTCAAGGGGCATGCTCTGAGCGGTGAACCGCTCATCGGCAAGGGCAGGCTCTTCGATACCGACAAGTACTATATCGTCATGGTCGACGCCATCGGCCTGTGGGGCGCCAGCAAACCCAGCAACGGGCTGGGGCTGAAATTCCCGCAGTACAGCAATTTTGACCTGGTGCAAGCCAACTACCGCTTGCTGCGCGACAAGCTCAATGTCGGGCAGGTCGAACTGGTGACCGGTGTATCGATGGGCGGAACGCAGTCTTGGGTATGGGGCGTCATGCACTCGGCGTCCGGCTTTGTCAAGGCGATCATGCCCATCGGCGGGACCACCGGCTCCGACAGCGCTGGCGATCCGCTGACCAAATGGGTGTTCGGCCTGATGACCTCGGCGATCAAGAGCGATCCAGTCTGGCAGAAGACCAATGGCGATTATTACCATTTGCCGAAGGAGCAACATCCGCTGATGGGTGTCGCTTTTGGCTGGTCAGTGCTCAATCATACCGGCTTCGATTTTGCCTTCCGTGCCTCGCAGCCGATGGGCACCGTCGAACCTCTGATCTTCGACTGGGAACCGAAGGGTAAGCAGGCCTCCGGCGTCATTGCCCAGGCCAAGAATTTCGATGCAGTTGACCTGGTGTATCGGAACAATGCCGGCGACCTCCACAATGTCAACAAGGAGTTGGGACGCATCAAGGCCCGCACCTTGGTCATCCACGTCGAAAACGACCAGTGGCTGGTGATGTCGAAGGCGAAAGCCGCTGCTGCCAAGGTTCCGGGCGCCGGATTTGCGTCCTTCCGCGACAAGTTCGCCCACTATGCGGTCTTTAAGGCGCCGAATGAACTGAAGGCGACGATTGCCCCCTTTATCGCCGACAAATGGACGGCGGGCGCCACTGTGGCCAGCGTCGCGCCGATGGCGGCCGCATCCGCACCCGCCGCCAAGCCGGCCGGACTTTCCAAGTAACAGGCCGGACTGTTGCAGTTACGGAGAGAAAGCGGCCCCGCAGCCGGCGGGGCCGCTTTTTTTCGATCGGTGGCTTATTTGTTGGAGCGTAGCCAGCGCACCATGGCGCGCAGGGCATAACCATGCAGGGTGATCCACAGGCAGGGATCGAGCAGGGCATCCCAGAGGTTGCCGCTGGGCAGGCGCAACGCCACAAAAACGAGCAGCACCGAGGGCAAGGCCCAGCGTTCCATCGGGGTGCCGCTCTGGAGCCAGCCGGGCAGGGTCAGTAGCGTGCAGACGAGAAAAGTGACGGCGACGGCCGCCGGACTCCAGCCCAGAACGTAGAACTGTACCGGCAGCAGGGCGAGCGTGTCGAGCAGCAGAATCCAGCCCAGCAGGAGTCCCAGACCGGTCGCGCAAACGATGTGCGGCCGGATGCGCCGGGCGGGCGTGGTCTCACGTCCCGCCGTTCCGGTCAGGTGGCCGATCAGGGAGAGCAGGCAAAGCGCAACGGTCAGCGCGCTGGGCGATTGAAAGGCCAGGCCCAGCCAGTAGGCCGGGGAGAGCGTGCCGGGCAGGGCGCACCACAGCACGGCCAGGGCCGCGACCAGCCAGGCACCTCGAAAAACCTGCTGCGCGGCCCGATTGCTGCGTTGGGCGGTACTCGCTTCCTCGCCTATCTCCTTGATATGTCTCGGTCGCTGCGCTCCGTCCGCCTTGCACTCGAACCGCTCGCGACGGTTTTTCGAGGTGCCCAGCCAGGAGCGGAAGGCGGGGCGTCCGGGGTTTTCACGCCTGCCTGACAAAGCGTTCGATACGGCGAGCAGCAGGGCGGCAAGGACGACGCTCCACCCGAGCCACATCCAGAGTCGTGCCAGTTCGGGAACCGGCAAGGCGGAGGCGTGAGTCGAAGTCCAGAAAGCCCAGTTCATCGAGACTTGCTCCCGTCTTCCGGGCCGAAGCGCAGCCAGGCGATGCGCTGGCGCTGATCGGTGTAACTGATCCAGACGCTGCCGTTCGCCCAGGCGATGGCCGGGTAAGAGAATTCCTGTCCCGGAGTGCCGTGCCGCAGGGGATGGGCCAGTTGCCAGTCAAGGCCGTTTGCAGACTGGTACAAGTCCAGGAGGTGACGGCCGTCGGGCGTGTTGTTGAGCACCAAAAGGCTTTGGCCCGCGTTCAGGTTGAGGGCGGCGATCGAGGAATCCGGGTTGTGCAGCGCCAGATTGGGCAGATCGTTCCAGGATTCGCCGCTATCCTCGGTCTGGGCAACAGCGACTCGAAATTCGCTCGCCTTGTTGCGCATCAGCGCCAACCAGTGTGTCGGGCTGATCGGGAGCAGCGCGGGTTGCAGCAGGTGGCCGCGGCGCGAGATCCGCTGCATGGTGACATAGCGGCCCTCCCGGTCAAAGCGCAGCGCCACCGGGTATTTGATGCCGAGTTCGAAATACGCCGGCAGCAGCATGCCTCCATCTTCGAGCGGCAGCGGCGCGGTGCGAACCAGGAAACTGGTGTTCCACAACCAGGAAAGCGGCAAGACGCCAAGCGATTCAAATTCCAGCGCGTCGAGCGCCTGGCTGCCGCCTTTTTGGCGCAGATGCAGGATGCGCCCGGCCGACCAGCCGCCCAGGCCGGTGGCCACGACGAACAGGTGAATGCGCTTGTGCGCGTCGATCCACGCCACCGGGTTGCCCAGGCGCCGCAAGCCGAAGCCCAGTTCCTTGCCTACGGCATGCCGGTTGACCAGGTAGCGTGGGGCAGACCAGCGCTGGCTGGCGCGGTTGAACTGTGCCGCCGCGATTTGCACATTGGGGGCGCTTTCGCGGTCGCCGGCGAACCAGAAGGCGGTCAGGACAGCGGGCGAATCCTCCGGCATGGGAAGCAGGGCGCTGGCGTGCGCCGCCGCAGCATCGGGCGGCATCGGAATATGGCCTTGCGCGCGCAGTTGGAGCGGGAGTGCCGGGGGATGTTCTTTGCCCAAAACTGCGCGTGGCTGCGGTGGCAAGGGTGTTGCGCCACGCTGGCAAAGGTCGAGCGCGAGCAGACCCAGCGCGGCCAGGAGCAGCAGGCCGAAACGATAAGGATGATCCCGGAGCCGCATGGTTTTCCTACGGTGAATGGAGAGAGCCGGTCACCGTAGGCATTCTATGGCGTCTGGCGGAAGACATCCGCGTTATGTGGAAACGTGACATTCAGCATGACGATGAAATAGCCGGCAAACTCCGTGAGTTCCCCTCGGCGCGGGGTGTCAGCGAAGGATTTGATCAGGACTTCAACCAAAACGGCAAGCAGGAGATAGGCCCAGACCTGGTAGTTCCGCGCAATTGGAATCCCCCAGTTGTCGCACCATGCGCGAACCTTTTCGTTCCGGTGGTAGAGGGGAATGATGAGAAAAAGATAGATGAGCAGGGCCGCCGGGATCAGACGGTTGGTGATGATCCGGTTGATCTTTTTTTCTCCAACCACCAGGTTGTGCAGATTGACTTCCTGCTGGGCGTTCTTTTCCAGAAAGTACTGGGGCGTTTCGATATTCAGCAGACGTTGCCCCCAGGAGATTTCCTCACCGGCCACCAGGAAAAAGGCGAGCGCCGCAAGCAAGGTAGTGACGAGAAACATCCATCGTTTGCTTTTCCTGAAATGAATCAGGCGCTTGACGAGGACGAAGCAGGTCGTTGCCAGGCCGACAAATTGCAGCCATTCGATGATCCCATCTTCCATCGTATAGACATTGTGGAAATAGACCGGGTTGAAAATGGCCAAATAAGTGCCCAGGGCGCAGAACAAAACGACGTAGGCGAGAACGACCTTCTCTAGGGTGCTGATCCGAGGGGACATGTGTTTGATCCTGAAATACGGAAGGGTTCAAGGGGCTAAGGCGCGTATGAAAAGGCAGGTTGCCGGCAGCCCGGGGATTATACGACGGATTGTTCTGCCGGATTGCGGCGGGCAGCGGCGCGCCTGCCGGACTTTCCCCGCCAGCGCCTTGATTGTGCTATCTTGCTATGGATCTCTTTATGACATCGATAGGTGGTCTTCATGTCAAACGATAGTGTCTGCAAGGTGCCGGAGGAACAGGCGCCGGGATGTGCGAAGGAACTTGCGGCCCAAACGCTGCGTGCCGAGGCACTTGAGCGGCAAAACCATCATTTGGCCGGAATCCACGAGACCACCCTGATCCTGACCCGTTGTCACACCCTGCCGGAATTGATGGAAGCCATGCTTTCGCGTCTCTCGGTTATTGCCCCGACGCCGCATGCCTATGTCGCCCTGCGCAACAACGAGACGGACGCGCTGGAGATCAAGCTCGGTGTCGGCCGCTTTCGCTCCCTTGCCGGCAGGCCGGCAGGCGCGCTGGGGGCGCAGGCCTATGAAACAGGGCAACCGGTGGTGATTGGCGTTGACCAGCCGGCAGGTGGTTTGGCGGAAGGGTGTGCGATGGCGGCTGCGCCCATCAGAAGCCGCGGCGAGATCGTTGGTGTGGTCGGCTTGGCGTTTGATACGCCGGACCGGATCTTTGACGAAGAAGAAGTCGATCTGTTGCGCAAATTCGCCGATTCCGCGTCGCTTGCCTATGAGAATGCGGCCATCCATGAAAGCAGCCGTAAGCTCAATGACGAGTTGAAGACCCTGTACGAAGTCACGCTCGATTTGACCAGCCTGCTTGACACCGAACACGTCCTGAATGTGATCATCAGCCGCGCCGCCAGCCTGGCGGGCGCCACCTCGGGATATGTCTACCTCCGCAAACCAGATACCGAAGTCATTGAGGTTCGGGTGGGTCTGGGACTCTACGCCGATTCCATTGGCTACATCGTGCGCTCAGGCGAGGGACTGGCAGGCAAGGTCTGGCAGACAGCGGAGAGTATGGTGGTCAATGACTACCAGATCTGGGAGGGGCGCCATCCCGACCCCAAGTGGGATTCCGTCCAGGCGATTGCCGGTATTCCCCTGAAGGTCAAAGGGGAGGCTGTCGGACTCATCGGCTTGGTGCATACGGAAATCGGCCGCAAATTCAGGCCCTCCGATCTGGACATTCTGCACAAGCTGGCGGATCTGGCGGTTTTGTCGCTGAACAACGCCATCCTGTTCGAGCAGATCAAGAATCTGAAGAGCGCCCTGGTCGCCACTCTGGAAGAAACCATCCAGGCCGTTGCCTATACGGTGGAAATCCGCGATCCCTACACCGCTGGTCACCAGCGCCGGGTGGCCTGTCTGGCCTGCGCCATCGCCAAGAAAATGAATTTGCCGCAAGAGCAGATCAAGGGCATCGAAATGGCCGCCACCATCCACGACATCGGCAAGTTGTACGTGCCGTCCGAATTGCTGTCAAAGCCCACCCGGCTGATGGATATCGAGTTCAATGTGATCCGGCACCACGCGCAGGCGGGCTACGATATCCTGAAGGGCATCAATTTTCCCTGGCCGATCGCCACCGTGGTCTACCAGCACCATGAAAAGATGAATGGCACGGGCTATCCGCGCGGACTGCACGGCGACGAAATCATTCTGGAATCGCGCATCGTGGCGGTTGCCGATGTGGTGGAAGCCATCTCGTCCCATCGTCCCTATCGTCCGTCGCTTGGGTTCGACACGGCGATCGAGGAGATCAGCGCCAAGCGCGGCACGGAATACGATCCAGTTGTTGTTGATGCCTGCATCGAAGTGCTGAAGGAAGGCATCCTGCTGGAAGGCGTGCAAATGAAAGTGGTAGACGGATAACAATCTGTAACAGCCTGTTAAAGCGCTGGATGGCCCTGCGCGGGTGGATTTCCTCACCCGGAGGTGGCGACCTCATTGCGGCTGGTGCGGGCCACTTTGCCCTCGCCGTTGAAGTGGACGTTGAAGAAGGACTGCCTTTGGCCGTCGTCACTGACTTTCCAGCTCCAGACTGTCTCTCTTTTGAGTTCAAAGAACACATCCTCGGCCGGCTTGCCGAGCAGGCGGCGCACCTCGGCCTTGTCCAGGCCTGGAAGAATCCGGGCGAAGTTTTCTTCAGTCAGCACCTGGCGGATTTCGCGCAGGATTTTGTCCGGGCCGATCACTACCATGTAATTGACGACGCCGTTCGGCATGCGAGGATATTCCCAGACAATGCTGCCGTCGGTTTCCTGCCACTCCATGGTCGGCGTACCCATGCGGTCGCGCACTTCGAGGGCGGTCGAGATCCCCGGTTTCAATTCTTCGAAAACAATGGCGTCACAGGCCGGCAGCAGGGCAAGGAAAGCAGAAGAAAGCGCAGCCAGCAATTTTCGAGTCATTGGGGTTTCCCGGAGTATGGCGCCTGGCGGGTGAAGATACACCTTTTGCACCGGCGAGGGAAACGGTGCGACCGGATCCGCTCCAAAACGCCTTCTTTGGAGTATTATCCTGCCGTTTCCCATATTGAGAAATCATGCGTACGGCCAGTGTTCCTCTTTGCCTGCCGAGCCGGAAGATGTCTTTTGGAGAGTACACTTGAAGAGCCAGACCGGTGACGCCCTCGCTTCGGCCTTTTCGGCGCATGGGTTTGCCCCGGCCACTTCGCCGGCGGTGGTTGGCGGCTGGGTGGGCGATCCGCGTGGCGGCGGTTTAGAGTGGTCTGACGAGTGCTACCGCCTGTTAGGTTTTGAGCCCGGCCGAGGACAGCCCTCCATTCGTGCCTTTTTGCAGCAGGTGCATCCGCAGGACCGCAAGCGGGTGCTGGCCGCGATTGCCCGCAGCCTGACCGAAGCCGGTGGCCACGAGATCGAGTACCGCATGCGCTTGTCCGACGGCAATACCGGCTATTTCGTCAATCAGGGCTTCACTTTTTGTGACGAGTCCGGCCGGCCCGTGAGCATAGTCGGCACGACGCGGCGGCGCGGCGCGCAACTGCGGGCTGATGCCGAATCGCGGCGACAGACCGATTGTATACGCGTGTTGATGTCGCATTTGCCCGGCGGGGTTGCCATTTTTGACGCCGAAGCGCGTTTGCGGCGCTGGAATTCCTTATTCGTCGATCTTCTGGGCTTGCCCCGGGAATTTGCCTATGCGGGTGCCCGCTTCGACATGTTGTTCCTGCCGTTGGTGATGCGCGGCGCTTTCGGCGCCGAGTCTTCTTCCGAAGCCCTGCCCGATCTGTTGCGCAGTCTGGTCGATGCGCAGCGTCTTGAGATGCGGCGCGGCGCTTCCGGTGTTGCGGTCGAATTACGGGGGCGCCGTTTGGATGAGGGCGGTTTTGCGCTTTTTTGCGCCGAAGTGGCGGCCGACCCCGAAGAACGGGAAAAAAGTCTGGCCCATACCGTCATCAGCAACAGTCCGGACGGCATTGTCATCGTTGATGCCGGCCATGTCATCCGTTCGATCAATCCCGCTTTTGCTGCCATGACGGGGTATGCGCCGGTGGAGGCGGTTGGCCGTCCGATCGCCGCCCTGGCCGATGACGACTTTGCCGGCGATATGAGGCGGGTGATCGCGGGCCTGGAGCACCGGGCGGACTGGAGCGGCGAAGTCGTTCTCAAGAAGCGCGATGGCGATAGCGTCCATATGCCGGCGCAGGTGGTGCAGGTGACCGGCAGCGACGGCGTGAGGGTGGCGCAGTACGTCTGGATTTTTCACGATGTCAGCGAGAGCAGGCGGGTGGCCGAACAAGTTGATCACCTGGCGCATCACGATCCTTTGACCGGCCTAGCGAACCGCCTGATGTTGCGGGTACGGCTGGAACAGGCGCTGCCTGAGGGGCGGCGGCGCGGCTGGGCTGTCGCCCTGATGATGCTTGACCTCGACCGGTTCAAGGTCATCAACGATACCCTGGGGCATTCAGTGGGCGATGAACTGCTGCGCGAAGTGGCCTCCCGTTTGCAGCATGCCGTGCGCGAAACCGACATGGTGGCACGCCTCGGCGGCGACGAGTTCATTGTTTTGCTGCCGGATATTCGCAATGCGGCCGATGTGGTGACGGTGGCGCGCAAGGTGATTGGCGCATTTTCCAGACCGGTGCTGGTGGGTTCGACCGAGCTCTACACCAGTCCCTCGATTGGGGTCAGCATGTTTCCGGCCGATGGCGCCGACGCCGATACGCTGCTCAGGAATGCCGATACCGCGATGTACCACGCCAAGGCAGCCGGACGGAACAATTACCAGTTCTATGCGGCGGAGATGAACCTGGCCGCGACCCAGCGTCTTGATCTGGAGCGTAAGCTGCGTCAGGCCCTGGCGCATGGCGAACTGGCCCTGGTGTTCCAGCCGCAATTGAGGGCGGAGGCCGGATCGGATCAATGGTTGCCGATCGGGGTCGAGGCGCTGGCGCGCTGGCACCATCCGGGCGACGGGACGATTTCACCCGCCCGCTTTATTCCGGTGGCCGAAGAGACCGGCCTGATTGTTCCGCTCGGCGAATGGGTGTTGCGCACCGCCTGCCGGCAGGTGAAAGCCTGGCTTGATGACGGCCTGCCGCCGATCAAGGTGGCGGTGAATGTTTCGGCGCGGCAACTGCACCGCCGCGATTTCCTCGAAACGGTGGCCGGGATTCTGGCCGAAACTGACCTGCCGGCGGAAATGCTCGAACTGGAAGTGACCGAAAGCGTCGCCATGGACAATCCGGAAGAGTCGATCAAGCTGCTTCAAGCCATCCGTCGCATGGGGGTTTCCATCGCCATTGACGATTTCGGTACGGGTTATTCCTCGCTGGCCTATCTGAAGCGGCTACCCATTGATTATCTCAAGATTGACCGTTCGTTTGTCGCCGATATCGAGCAGGATCTCAATGACCGCGCCATCGCCTTCGGCACCATTGCGCTGGCGCACTCACTCGGGCTGAAAGTGATCGCCGAGGGCGTGGAAACGGCCGATCAGCTCGACCTGCTGCGTGGCAACCGATGCGACGAAATCCAGGGCTACTTCTTCAGCCCGCCGCTTCCCCCGGAGGCCGCCTATGATTACCTGCACCAGCGTATTGGTTTCCGTCTCACCTGACGTATCGCCAACTGTAGCGGACTTCTCCGGTCTTCCGATTGGCGCGTCCGGCCGTGAATCCTGAAGCGCAGCCGATGACGGGGCCTCCCGGCAGAATGGCTTTGATCGACGCCCTCAAGGCCATCGCCGCGCAGCTCATCGTGTTACACCATCTGGCGTTTTACGGCCCGATGTCGGATGCCGCGCTTGAATGGATTCCCGGCTTGATTTCCTGGTTTTATGACTATGGCCGCATGGCCGTGCAGGCCTTTCTGGTCATGGCGGGGTTCCTGGCGGCGCGCAGCCTGGCGCCGGAGGGCGCGCTGCGCGTTGCCCGCCCGCTTGTTACGCTTTTCCGGCGCTACCTGAGCCTCGTCCTACCCTTTCTGGCCGCTTTGCTCTGCGCCATCGCCGCCGCCGCGCTTGCCCGGCAACTGATGCGCCACGACGCGATTCCCGCCGCGCCGACCTTGCTGCAATTCCTTAAACACGCTCTGCTGATTCACGGCATCACGGGTACAGAATCCCTCTCCGCTGGCGTCTGGTATATCGCCATCGACTTCCAGCTCTTCTTGTTGTTGCTCGCTTGCCTTTGGCTGTCGCGCTTTCTTCCGTTCGCTCGCTGGAGCGGTTTGTTCCTGGTTGCTGGCTTGACGTTGGTTTCACTGTTTTATTTCAACCGCGATCCCACCTTGGACGACTGGGGCTTCTATTTCTTCGGCGCCTACGGCCTCGGCGTCTTGGCCTTCTGGATTTCGGGGCAGAAGCGTTTCGGCGGCCTCATCGCTCTGTTCATTTTCGCCGCCGTTTTGGCGCTGCTGGTGGAGTATCGCCTGCGTCTGGTCATTGCGCTGGCCACAGCGGTGCTTCTCGCCTTCGCCCATCGTTTCGCTTGGATGCACCAACCCCGCAGCCGGGTCCTGGGCTGGCTGGGCCGGACCTCCTACGCGCTCTTTCTCATCCACTTCCCGGTACTGCTGCTGGTGGGCGCCGTCGTGCACCGGCTGGCACCTCTTTCGCCGACACTCAATCTGCTTGGCATGATCTTCGCCTGGCTGGCAAGCCTGATCTGTGCCTGGGCGTTTTCCCGCTGGGTGGAATGCCCTTGCCGTGCCATCGTGGGCAAACTGCACTACGCGTCTTCGCCGGGAAGCCCCGCGCAATAAACGATCTTCCCGTCAGATGCCCGGCGCGCAAAGCTGTCTGGCCTTGGCGACGGCGGCGGTGCGGCTGTTGACGTCGAGAATTTGGTACAGGTGCTTGAGATACCACTTCACCGTCGTTTCCGAAATGAACAGACGCTGGCCGTTTTCGCGGTTGCTCATGCCTTGGGCGACCAGTTGCAGGATCTGCAGTTCGCGCTGTCGGAAGGGTTGTGGCGACGCATTGGCGGCTGCAGTTGCCGGGGCGCCGAGCAGGGGCGCGATTTCCGGCATGGGGAAGAGCAGGATACGGCGGAATCCGCCCGGTTCGGCGATGGCGCGCGCCGCCTCCACTGCGGTTTTCGACGCCTGGGCGAGGCCTTGGCGCGCAAGCAGTGCGGCGCGTTGCAGTTCCAGTTCGGCGGCCGTTTTCAGACGGCCGGAGGCGCGAGCCCCGGCTAGACAGGTCTCAAGGCGCTGCAACAAGGCGTTGTCGCTTCTTCCTTCGGCCAGTTGCAGGTAGGCCCACTCGATCAAGAGCAATTCCTGGCGTTCGTTGAGCGCGCCCTCTTCCGGCAGGGGCGGGATCAGGCCCGAGGCCTGACGTGCCGTAGCGGCTGCCAGGTTGCCGGCGCGCAGTTCGGCGCGCTGCTCGACCACTTCGGCCCGCAGTTCTGCCCGCTGGATGCGGTGCTCGCGCGCCACCCGGCGGGCAAAGCGCAGATCGTAACGCGCCCGTTCCGCCTCGCCCTGCGCGAACAGGATGCGCGCCCGCTCGCACAGCGCGATGCCGAGATAGCTGTAGGTCTGGTTGGAGCGCAGGATTTCGATGGCCGAGTCCACGGCGTCCAAGGCTTCCGGCAGGCGGAACTGCTCGTACAGCACGATGGCCAGAATGCCCTGGATGAAGCCGGCTCCGGCGACATGCTGCCAGCGGTTGGTTTCGGTGATTTCGAGGACATCGCGGGCGTAAGCTTCGGCTGCCAGCAGCTTGCCGCCGACGATCTTGAGCATGATCGTGTTGTAGGCGGCGAGCAGATAGGCGCTGTGGCTGGCGCGCCGGAGCGACAGTTCTTCTGCCCGCCGGAAATGCTCTGCGGCGGCCGCGAGCTGTCCGGCCGCCCGGAGGACATAACCCTCGGCGACATGGCCAAACGCCAGTAATTCGGCGTCGTCCCCTTCCAGTTCATTGATGATGGAGTGGCGCCAGTTCGACAGTTCCGGGTCGTCGGCCCGCACGACGCCGAGAATGACGCGCAGGACAAGCGATTCGGCCGTGGTGGCGGCATCCAGGCCGGGGAGGTCGTCGAGCGCGTCGAGGCGTGCCCCTGCCGCTGCCGTATCGCCCAGGTAGAGCAGGGCCCAGGCTTGCAGGCTGTACAGCTTGGGGTGGCGTTCGATTTCCGCCTGCGGCAGGCGGTCGATGGCATCGCTGAGGTCGCGCGTATCGCTTTGCAATAGCCAGGCGCGCCCCATTTTTTGCAGCAGATCGGCGGCAAAGTCCCAATCCTCGCCGCGCAGCGCGTATTCGAGTGCTTCGCGCGGATAGCCGCGGGCGGCACACCAATGTGCCGCTGTCAGCAAAATCCGGTTTTTTTCGGCTTCGCCGGGCGGACGGCGCGACAGCAGGAATTCACGGAAGAGCTGGTGGTAGCGGTACCAGCCGAGATCACGGTCGCCGTGCAACTGGAAAATGAACAGATTCTGCTGCAGCAGACGGCCGATGGGCTCGCTGCCACTCAGCGCATCGCACAGCGGCAGACAGAAGCGGTCGAGCAATGCCGTGTCGATGAGGAATTGGCGGATTTCCGGGGGTTGCGCTTCCCAGACGCTTTCGAGAAGAAAGTCGCGCAAGCGGGTCTCCGCCCCCGATTTGTCGCGCAGTACAGCGGCAGGCGGCACGCCGCGCTCCAATGCTGCCGCTACCAGTTGCAAGCCGGCCGGCCAGCCTTCGGTTTGTGCCGCCAGTTGCTCGGCCTGTTCCTGGGTCAGCGCCAAGCGGCGGATTTCGAGCAGGAAGGTGACTGCCTCCTCCTGGCTGAAGTGCAATTCATTCCAGGCGATTTCGGTGACTTCGCCGCGTGCCCGCAATTGCCCCAGGGCGAGCGGCGGCTCGTGCCGGGTGGCGAGGGCAAGGCTGATGCCGGGTGGCAGAAAGCGCAGCAGTTGGCCGAGGAAGTGGTGCACCGGCGCTGAGGAGATTTCGTGGTAGTCGTCCAGGCAGAGGAGCAAGGGTTCGGTTTCTTCCGCCAGGGCGTTGATGAGGACGGAAAGCAGCCGGTCGACCTGGACCTGCTGCGTCGCCTGCAGGAGGTTCTGCGCTTCCCGCATGGCGTCGGGGCGCACCACCGCGATGGCTGCCAGTAGATGGGAGAGAAAGCGGCGCAGGTCATTGTCGGTTTCATCCAGCGAGAGCCAGGCCGCCGCTGGGCGCGTTTGCCAAAGCTGACGCAGGAGCGAGGTTTTGCCCGCTCCGACCGGCGCCAGCAAGAGGTAGAGACGCGGCGACACCGAGCGCAGACGCGGCGGCAGGTCGCGGCAGAGCAGCGCGGCGTGGCCGGCGGTGGGCGGGTACAACTTGGTGACGAAGACGCGCTCGTCAAGTAATTGGTGCTGCATTTTCTATACCGAATTCCCTACTTTCGGAGGGTGCGTACCCTCCGGACGGATTCCAATAATACCTACAACACGATACAGGCGACATAGCACCAAGGAGAAAAGCGATGAAAGTGATCGGAGTCTGTGGCAGCCCCCGCATCGGCGGCAATACCGAATACGCCGTTCAGTACACCCTGGACCGGCTGGCCGAACAGGGTATTGAAACGGAGTTGATCCGGCTGCGCGAAAAGAATGTCACGTACTGCACGGCCTGTTACCAGTGTGTGCAAATGAAGAAGTGCACCATCAACGATGACCTGGAAGGCATTTTCCAGAAAATCGAAGCCGCCGACGGCCTCATTATGGCCAGCCCGGTCTACCACGCTTCGGTGACGCCGCTGATCAAATGCCTGATGGATCGGCTCGGCTTTTCCGGGCGCTGGCGCGAAAACGCGATGCAGGCCGTTGATACGGCCTACACCTTCAAGGGAACGCCCTTTTCCGGCAAGGTTGGTGCCGCCATCACGGTGGCCCGCCGCGCTGGAACGACTTCCGCCTTTTCCGACCTGCTGCTGTGGTTCACCGTCAATGACTTCATCGTTGTCGGTTCCGGCTATTGGACCATGCTGCTGGCCGGCAAGGGTGGCGCCGTCAATGCCAGCGAAGACACCGAAGGGCTGGCCAACCTGGATCACCTGGCCGACAACATGGCCGGACTCATCAAAAAACTGAAGCAATAAGCCATTCATTTCCAAACACGACATCAACATCCGCCGGGAGAAAAACATGACCTGCACGTATGACTACAGTCACAAATTGATCAGCATCGAAGAAGCGCTGTCGAAAATCCATTCGGACGACTTTGTGATTTCGGCGCTGGCCGGCGCTGAACCGAAAGGCATCCTGGAGCAGTTGCACACCATTGCGCCGCGTGTCAGGAACGTCAGCGTGGCGACCTGTCTGCCCCTGCACAAAGGCCAGTGGTACACCGACCCGGCGATGAAGGGGCATTTCATGCACCGCGCCTGGTTCTATACCGTCGGTACCCGCGCCGCCGCCGGGCTGGGCACCTGTTCCTGCGTTCCGTGCCACCTGAGTACCGCTGGCCACGATGCGTTGAAGCGCAAGAAGCCCAATGTCTTTCTCGGCACCTGCACGCCGCCGGATCGCTTCGGCTTCATTTCCTTGTCGCTTTCCGCCACTTATGAGCGCGAGATGATGGAAGCGGCTGACCTCGTCATTCTGGAAATGAATGGAGAGACGCCTTGGACTTACGGCGACACGGTGATCCACCTCGACGACGTCGATTTCCTGGTCAAAAACGACTATGCCCTGCCGCAACTGCCCATCGTCGACTCGGATGATCGTGACCGCAAGATCGGCGCCTATATCGGTGACCTGATCGAGGACGGCTCCAGTATCCAGCTTGGCATCGGCGGCATTCCCAACGCCGTTGCCGGCGAACTGCTGCACAAGAAGGGTTTGTCGATCCATACCGAGATGTTCACCGACGGCATGCTGGACCTCTACGAGGCTGGCGCCATCGCCAAATCGGCGCCGGGAACCGATCCGCGCATGCTGGCCGGCAAGATGGTCGCCACCTTCGCGCTCGGCACGCAGCGTCTCTACGACTTCATCCACAACAACCCGGCCGTCGCCATCATGCGCGGTTCCTGGGTGAACAACCCCTACGTGATCCGGCACAACAAGAAACAGGTGTCGATCAACACCACCCTCGAAGTCGATCTGACCGGCCAGGTGTGTTCCGAATCGATCGGCCACAAGCAGTTTTCCGGTACCGGCGGTCAGGCCGACACGGCGATTGGCGCGCAGATGTCGGAAGGCGGCAAACCCTTCATCGCCCTCTATTCGACCGCCCAGGTCAAGCAGCCGGACGGCACGCGCAAGACCGTCTCGAAAATCACCCCGACCCTGACCCCGGGCGCGGTGGTGACGCTGCACCGTTCCAATGTCGATTACGTCGTCACCGAATATGGCGCCGTCCGCTTGAAAGGCGCTTCGGTCGAGGAACGCGCCAGTCTGCTCATCTCGATCGCGCACCCGGATTTCCGCGCCCAGTTGCAGGAAGAAGCCGAAAAACTCAATTTCCTGTGACCCGAACCCCTTCGTCCATGACCCATGAACTCTTCAGGAGACTTGAAAATGAACTTTAATGTCGGTGACACCGCCAGCTTCCGCCGCATTCTGACGCAAGAAGACTTTAACCGCTTTGCCGCTCTGAGCTGGGACGACAACCCCATCCACTGCGACCCGGTTTTTGCCGCCAAGAGCCATTTTGGCGGCACGGTGTCGCACGGCATGCTGCTCTATAGTGTTTTGTCCAAGGGGCTTTCAGAACTGATCCCGGGGCCGGGCGCCATCCAACTGGAACAGGAAATGATGCACCCCAATGGCACCTATACCGGTGAAGAATGTGTCTGGACCATAACGGTCAAGGCCGTCAATCCGGACGGTACCCTGGAACTGACGACCGTCATCAGCAAGGCTTCCGATCCCGCCAACATCAAGCACCAGGGTCGCGCCCGCGTGGCACCGTATGGCGTAAAGCCCGAGTTTACGAATACTCCGGCTACCCCTGCCATCCAGCAAGAAGGGGATGACTATCTGTATGGCCTTCGTCCCGGTATGTTCAAAGAAAAGAAACGTATCTTCTCAGCCGCCGATCTGGCCGAATACGGCAATCTTTCCGGCGACCGCAACCCCATTTTCCGCGAGAAGGAATTCGCACAGGACGCTGGTTTCAAGGAGGTCATTGTTCCGTGGCCGCTGCTGGCCGGCATGTTCTCCGACATGCTGGGCACCGACCTGCCTGGCCGCGGCACGGGCTGGATGAAACAAAAACTGATCTACAAGAGCGCTGCCTATCCCGGCGAAGAACTTACGGCACGAGTGGAAATCATCCGTCTGCGCGCCGACAAGGAACTGGTTAATTTGCGCAGCACCATCGTCGGCGCCGATGGCCGCTTGATCTGCGACGGCGAGTCGCTGGTTCTGGTGCGCAATCTGGAAAACAAGGACGACAAGAGCGCGCAATTTCCCCTGGCTGCCTGATTGCGCTGGCCGGATGCGGTGCGTCATGGCGCCGCATCACGGTCCGAAGAGTTTGAACCCCTTGGAACTTGCAGAAAGGCCCATGGGGCAAACCCCGGCACTTTGCGTGCCTGTAGAAGTTGATGGATCCACTCACCAAAGGAGTCAAATAATGCATTTGAGACATCTCACCCTCGCGGCAGCCTTGGCCGCCGCATTGTCCAGCACCGCGCTGGCCCAGAGCAAAGAAATCAAGATCGCCCACATCATCGGCAGGTCAGGCCCGCTGGAGCCTTTTGCCACCCAGGCCAGCCGCGGCTTGAAGATGGGTTTTGAGTATGCGACCGGCGGCACCATGGAAGTAGCCGGCAAGAAAATCGTCATCCTTGACAAGGATACCCAGTTGAAGGCTGATCTGGGCAAGACCCTGTTGCAGGCGGCCTACAAGGACGAGGGGGTAGATATTGCGGTTGGCCCGACCAGTTCCGCCGTGGCGCTGGCCATGATCCAGGTGGCGCGCGAAAACAAGAAGCTGCTCCTCATCGACCAGGCGGCGGCTGAAAATCTGACCGGCAGCAAGGGCAGCCGCTATGTCTTCCGGGTCGGACGCAGCACCGAACAGGACGCCTACGCCAATGCCTTCGTCTTCGGCAAGCCGGGCTACTTTATCGCCACGCTGGCGCCGGACTACTCTTTCGGCCGCGAAGGCGTCGCCGGCTTCAAGGAAGCGCTGAAGGGAACAAAGGCCAAGATCGTGGACGAGGTCTACGCGCCGGCCGGAACGGCGGATTTCACGCCCTACACCACACGTTTGATCAATGCGCTGAAGGATCAGCCCGGCCGCAAGATTATTTGGTACATGTGGGCAGGTGCCGGCCAGCCGCTCAAGGTTCTGGATCTGAATCCGCAGCGATATGGTATTGAAATGGTGACGGGCGGTGGAACGGTGTACGCCTTTATGGCCGGGTCGCGGCCGATGGCGGGCAACGATTCGGCAACTTCGTACTACTGGAGATGTCCGAAGAACACTGCCAATGACTGGATGGTTCAGGAGCATCTGAAGCGCTTCAATTCACACCCCGACTTCTTTACCGCCAATGGTTTTATGACGGCGCAAACGATTGTCGAGCTGCTGAAGAAGACCAACGGCAAGACGGACGACACTGAGTTGCTCATCAAGACCCTGAAGACGGTCTCGATCGACTCCGTCAAGGGCAAGGCCTACTTTACCAAGGACAGCCAGCAGTTGATGCAGAACATGTATCAGATCAAGTTCACCCTCAATCCGGAAATGGATAAGACGATCACCAAGGGCGTGGACTTGGAGTGTCTGCGTGAAATCAAGGCCGAAGAATTGAATCTTCCCCCCCAAAAAATGCCGGCCAACTGAACTCCTCTAGCGCCATCTTGGGCCCGCCTTTTGTTCCGGCGGGCTTTTTTCCCTTGCCGTGGCAGGGGATGAGAGGTCAATACCAAATGACTGTTCAATCCACAGAAGGACAAAAGAGGAGAGAAGATGAAACCACAACGCGAAGTGTTTCACCTGCCCAGTTATACGACCACTTCCGGCCGCGCCCTCAAGGACGTCCGGGTGGGCTATGAAACCTACGGCACGCTCAATGCGGCGCGCGACAATGCCATCCTGATCTGCCATTACTTCACCGGCAACGCCCATGCCGCCGGGCGCTACGAGGACAGCGATCCGCTGCCCGGCTGGTGGGACGGCATCATCGGCCCCGGCAAGGCCCTCGATACCGACCGCTATTTTGTCATTTGCACCGATGTCCTGTGTTGCATCCGGATGTTTGACGGCCACGCGGTCACTACCGGGCCGTCCACGATCAACCCGGAAACCGGCAAACCCTACGGTCTCGATTTTCCCATTCCCAGCATCAGCGATTTTGTCCATGTGCAAAAGGCGCTGCTCGACCATCTCGGCATCGAGCGCCTGGTCGCCGTGGCCGGGCCTTCCTCCGGCTCGATGCAGGCTATCCAGTGGGCGGTTGAGTATCCGCACATGGTGCCGCGCGTGCTGGCGGGACTGAAGGCCCATCCCTATTCGCGTTGCATCGTCGAGTGCTGGGCCGCCCCCATCCAGGTCGATGCCGCCTGGAAAAACGGCGCCTACGACCCGAAGGAACAGCCGATGACGGGTCTCATCGAAACCATCCGCCTGACCTTCGTCACTGCCGTCAGCCATGCTTTTGTCGCCAAGGCGTATGGCGATGCCTGGGCCGATCCGCAGCGCGACCCGCTCGCGTCGCTCGACAACGAATACCGGGCGCACGCCAGTATCGGCACGATCGCTTCCGTGGGCGCCGTCCAGTGCGACGCCAACCACTTCCTCTACATGGTGCGCGCCTGCAACGCCTACGATGTCACGGCGCGAATCGGCGAGGCGAAGGCCAAGTTCCTGTTCCTGCCGGCCGAGTCGGACATTCTGTTCCTGCCCTTTATGTCGGAGGAAGCCGTCGCGCAGATCCGCGCCGCCGGGGGAAGGGCCGAACTGGTGACGCTCAAGGGAAGCGGCGGCCATCTCGACGGACTCAACGTTATCGCCCAGGCGCGCCAACCCATCGTCGATTTCCTGAACAGTAATTAATGCCCTTCGCCGGGCAGATAAAGCAAAGGAGCACACCATGACGCCGCAACGACAGGTTTTTACCTTGCCCAGCTACACCATGACCAACGGCCGCACCATCAAGGAGGTCCGTGTCGGCTTTGAAACCTACGGCACCCTCAATGCCGCGCGCGACAATGCCATCATGATTTGCCATTACTTCTCCGGCACGGCGCACGCCGCCGGCCGCTATCAGGAAAGCGATCCGCTGCCTGGCTGGTGGGATGCCGCCATCGGTCCGGGCAAGGCCATCGATACCGACCGCTATTTCGTGATCTGCAGCGACAGCCTGTGCTGCGTCAGGGCTTTTGACGGGCAGGTCGTCACCACCGGCCCGGCCAGCATCAATCCGGACACCGGCAAACCCTATGGACTCGATTTTCCGGTGACTTCCGTCGCCGATATGGTGCATGTGCAAAAGGCGCTGGTCGATCATCTCGGGATCACGCAACTGGCCGCCGTTGCCGGTCCTTCCGCAGGTTCGGTCATGGCTGTGCAATGGGCCGTCGAGTACCCTGAAATGGTCAGGCGCGTCATCGCCGTCATCTGTCCCGGTCTGGTCTTTACGGCCTACCAGCGCAGCGTGATGGAATCCTGGTGCGCGCCGATCCTGCTCGACCCGGCCTGGAAGGAGGGCGCCTACGATCTCAAGCAACAGCCGGCGGCCGGCATGACCGAAAGTTTTCGCCAGGTCTTCCTCTGGGCCATCAGCCCACCCTGGCTGGAACGGGCGATCGGCGATGGCTGGGCCGACCCCGAGCGCGATCCGGCCGTTTCGATCCGTCACCAGTTCAAGTCGTATGCCGGGGTTGGCGCGCTGGCCGCGATGGGGACGCCGTTCTGCGACGCCAACCATATCCTCTATATGGCACGCGCGGCGGGTATCTATGACGCCAAATCGAAAATCGCCCAGGCCAAGGCCAAGTTCCTGTTCATCCCGGCCGAATCCGACCTGTTGTCGCTGCCGTCGCGCTCACAAGAGGCGGTTGAGGACATCCGCGCCGCTGGCGGCCGTGCCGAGCTGTTCATGTTGAAAGGAAACGGCGGCCATTTCGACGGACTCAACCTGATCGGCCAGGCGCGCGACGTGATCCAGGATTTTCTGGCGAAAGACTGAAAAACCCTGTTTCGGCCACACGGCCGGACAGAGGTGGCGTAAAGGAAGGGGCTGGGCGCATAAGGCGATCACGGGAAGTGACCGGCCTTTTGCTTCCAGCCTTTTTCGTGTTGATATTCCTGTGGTGGTTGAAAATCCAGCCGGGTTTGTTGTATCGGCGATTGCTGATGCTTGCCTGCGGCGGCGTGAACGTCCAGAATGGCGGCGGAGACCTCCCCGGCCCGATCATCCGTTGTTTCGGGTACGGGTCGGTGGTGCCTGATCCGACTGTTGCAACGTTCCGCTGTGGAAGACCCGGATGCGCCAGAACTCGAAAAACCGGCTAGACCAGGAAGAGCAGAGCTACCGCAGCATTTTCGAAAATGCGCCGGAAGGCATTTTCCGGGCGACGCTGGAAGGCAAGCTCCTCACCGCCAATCCCGCCATGGCGGAGCTCTTGGGCTATGCTTCGGCGGACGAGCTGATCGATCAGGTCAATCATCACGGTGCCGAAATATTCCTCAGCGCCACCAAGAAACAGGAATTGCTGCAGCGCATCAACGCGGGCGACCACATTGCCAATTTCGAGTTCGAGGCGCGCCGCCAGGAGGGCAAAATCCTTTACGTCGCGCTCAATGCCCGCAGGGTTGAGGATGGGGACGGGCGCATCGCCTGTTTCGAGGGCATGCTGCATGACCTGACCGAACGCAAGCAGGTGCGGGCCAAGCTGAGCCGGGTGTCGGACTACCTGCATCTGGCGCTGCAATACATGCCGGGCGGCCTGGTGCTGTTTGACGAAAATCTATGCTATGTCGCGCTGACGAAAAGGGTTGCGGAATGGTACGGTCTGCCGCCCGAGCTGGTCGAGATCGGCAAGCCCTATGCAGGCGTGGTCCGCTATTTTGCCGAACGCGGCGATTATGGCCCCGGCGATATCGAGACGATTGTCGACAACGCCCTTCAGCCATTCCGCGAGAAGAAAGCAGTCTTCCAGGAGCGCACTCTGCCCAACGGCATGATCCTCGAGGTGCACCGCAGTCCCCTGCCCAACGGCGGCTACGTCAGCGTATTTTTGGACGTGACCGAGCGCAAGCGCACCGAGGCCGAGCTCGAACGTTATCGGGAGCATCTGGAAACGATGGTGCGCGAGCGCACCGAAGAGCTGGGCCATAAAAACGATGCGCTCAACGCGGCGGTCGAGAATCTGCAACATGCGCTTGGAGCCTTGTCGCAGGCGCAGGATAAACTGATCCAGTCCGAGAAGCTGGCGGCCCTGGGGTCACTGGTGGCCGGGGTGTCGCACGAGTTGAATACCCCGATCGGCAATGCCTTGCTCGTTGCCAGCACGCTGGAGGACCGTACCAAAGAAATCGAAAATACGGTGCATACCGGTCTCAAGCGCAGCGATCTGGAGAGCTATCTTAAGGATACCCATGACGCGTCGGCCATTCTGTTGCGCAATCTTGACCGCGCCGCAACATTGATTTCCAATTTCAAGCAGGTGGCGATTGACCGCACCAGTTCACGGCGGCGCTCGTTTCATCTCGCCGCGCATATCGACGAGGTGTTGTCGACCCTGCATCCCAAACTTGCAATGTCGCCCTACGTGGTCAAGATCGATATTCCTGAGAGTATTGGCCTCGACAGTTATCCGGGGCCGCTCGGGCAGGTCATTTCCAACCTGGTGGAAAATACCCTGCTGCACGCCTTCGAGGGGCGGACGCAGGGCACGATACGCATCAACGCCCGCCAGCTCAAGCCGGGCTGGGTTGAGTTATGTGTCAGTGATGACGGCAGCGGAATTCCGCCGGCAACCATCAAACACATTTTTGAACCCTTCTTCACCACCAAATTGGGGCAGGGGGGCAGCGGCCTCGGGTTGAGCATCGCCAACAATATCGTCACCGGACTTTTGGGCGGCACGCTCGACGTCCACAGCCAGCCCGGTGCCGGTGCTTCGTTTTGCATGACCCTGCCGAACGTCGCTCCGGCCGAAGGCCTGACGGAAGAGAACGCGCCCTAGGTCAAAGGCTCCGCAAAAAATCTTCCAGCAGACGGTTGAGACTGTCCGGATCTTCGACCACGACGGCATGTCCGGAGCCAGGGACGACGTGGTAGCGCGAATGCTTGATTTCGCGGTGGAGGAGTTCGCTGTAGCGCGGCGGCTTGATGAGATCCTTCTCGGCGGCGATGATGAGCGCCGGGCAGGTGATGTCCTTGAGCCGGTGCGTGTAGTTGATCTGTACGAAGGCGCCGACCAGACGGGCAAAGGCCTTGAAGAATTCCTTCGGAACCTGTGCGAACTCGCGGCAGCGCGCCTCAAGAAAATCACGATGGCTTTCCAGAAATTCGGCCGAATAACTCCAGGGCAGCAGCGATTTGTAAAAGGCGGTGGAGTCGCCGCTCAAGGCGACCGTGGCCCAGGATTCGACGGCGGTTCTGAGCACGGCGTCCATTTCGCTGACACCGGTGATCATCGTGAGCGAGCGTGTTCTTTGAGGATGGGTGTAGGCGAAGATGGCCGCGACTTCGGAGCCGTAGGAGGTGCCGATCAGGTGGGCCTGGTCGATCCCGAGCGCGTCGAGCAGGGCAAGCGTGTCGGCGACATGCATTTCCATCGAGTAGGGTCCCTCGGGCTTGTCGCTCATCAACTGGCCGCGGAAGTCATGGCACAGGCAGCGGTACTGCGGCAGGAAGTGGTCGACCATCGGCTTCCACAAGGGAGCCGTCATTCCGACTCCATTGAGGAAAACGAGGGTTTCCGGGCCCTTGCCCTGAATCTCATAGTACAACGCGACATCACGAACATTGATTTTGGGCATGGCCTCTCCTCCAAGCGTTTTACGGTGCAGGGCCGATTTTAGCGTGAAAGTCGTACCGCGGCGCACGAATCCCCCTTCGCCTGGAGTGTAATCGCATGAACGCGAAAGAAACTCCCCTCGCCCCGCTTGCGGGGAGAGGGG